>NZ_JAMHKS010000074.1:0-320981 GCF_025566055.1 Leclercia tamurae | reverse complement strand
CTTATTCAACGCTGAGGTGTGATGACGAGGCACTACGGTGCTGAAGCAACAAATGCCCTGCTTCCAGGAAAAGCCTCTAAGCATCAGGTAACATCAAATCGTACCCCAAACCGACACAGGTGGTCAGGTAGAGAATACCAAGGCGCTTGAGAGAACTCGGGTGAAGGAACTAGGCAAAATGGTGCCGTAACTTCGGGAGAAGGCACGCTGATGGTAAGTGAAGCGACTTGCTCGTGGAGCTGAAATCAGTCGAAGATACCAGCTGGCTGCAACTGTTTATTAAAAACACAGCACTGTGCAAACACGAAAGTGGACGTATACGGTGTGACGCCTGCCCGGTGCCGGAAGGTTAATTGATGGGGTTAGCGGCAACGCGAAGCTCTTGATCGAAGCCCCGGTAAACGGCGGCCGTAACTATAACGGTCCTAAGGTAGCGAAATTCCTTGTCGGGTAAGTTCCGACCTGCACGAATGGCGTAATGATGGCCAGGCTGTCTCCACCCGAGACTCAGTGAAATTGAAATCGCTGTGAAGATGCAGTGTACCCGCGGCAAGACGGAAAGACCCCGTGAACCTTTACTATAGCTTGACACTGAACACTGGTCCTTGATGTGTAGGATAGGTGGGAGGCTTTGAAGCGTGGACGCCAGTCTGCGTGGAGCCAACCTTGAAATACCACCCTTTAATGGCTGGTGTTCTAACGTGGACCCGTAATCCGGGTTGCGGACAGTGTCTGGTGGGTAGTTTGACTGGGGCGGTCTCCTCCTAAAGAGTAACGGAGGAGCACGAAGGTTAGCTAATCCTGGTCGGACATCAGGAGGTTAGTGCAATGGCATAAGCTAGCTTGACTGCGAGAGTGACGGCTCGAGCAGGTGCGAAAGCAGGTCATAGTGATCCGGTGGTTCTGTATGGAAGGGCCATCGCTCAACGGATAAAAGGTACTCCGGGGATAACAGGCTGATACCGCCCAAGAGTTCATATCGACGGCGGTGTTTGGCACCTCGATGTCGGCTCATCACATCCTGGGGCTGAAGTAGGTCCCAAGGGTACGGCTGTTCGCCGTTTAAAGTGGTACGCGAGCTGGGTTTAGAACGTCGTGAGACAGTTCGGTCCCTATCTGCCGTGGGCGCTGGAGAATTGAGGGGGGCTGCTCCTAGTACGAGAGGACCGGAGTGGACGCATCACTGGTGTTCGGGTTGTCATGCCAATGGCATTGCCCGGTAGCTAAATGCGGAAAAGATAAGTGCTGAAAGCATCTAAGCACGAAACTTGCCCCGAGATGAGTTCTCCCTGACTCCTTGAGAGTCCTGAAGGAACGTTGAAGACGACGACGTTGATAGGTCGGGTGTGTAAGCGCAGCGATGCGTTGAGCTAACCGATACTAATGAACCGTGAGGCTTAACCTTACAACGCCGAAGCTGTTTCGGCGGACTTGAAAGACGATTTTCAGCTGATACAGATTACATCACGTTGCCACAGGGCAGGGTGATAAACAGAATTTGCCTGGCGGCTGTAGCGCGGTGGTCCCACCTGACCCCATGCCGAACTCAGAAGTGAAACGCCGTAGCGCCGATGGTAGTGTGGGGTCTCCCCATGCGAGAGTAGGGAACTGCCAGGCATCAAATAAGCAAAAAGCCCATCCTCCCGGATGGGCTTTTTGCGTTGCGGCGGGAAAACCCGCCGGGCGGCACTGCGTTTGCCCGGCCTACAAGCTATTCACCCATCCTTCCATGTAAATGAGATTTATTATCAATAATTCTTTACAGGTAGACTATAAAGATGTATTTTAAATGCATGTTTAAAGCCGGAGGTAATTATGAGCCATCACAGAATCCCTAAAAACTGGACCATCAAACGTTCAACTCCCTTTTTTACTAAAGACAATGTCCCTGCCGCGCTTCTGAGCCATCACAACACCGCAGCCGGTATCTTTGGCCAGCTCTGTGTAATGGAAGGCACGGTGACCTACTACGGTTTCGCCAATGAAGAGGCGACAGAGCCAGAAGTGAAAGTTGTGATTAACGCAGGAACCTTTGCGACCAGCCCACCCCAGTACTGGCACCGTATTGAGATGACCGACGATGCACAGTTCAATATCAATTTCTGGGCCGAACCGGCATTCTCCGGTGATGAAGTCTACAGCGCGAAAAAGGCATAATCCCGATGCTCCCTTATCCCTGAGGGAGCCCCTTCATACGGTGTGAAAGCGTTATGATTAATTTCTTCAGGAACTCTTCAATGCAGGCGGACTACGGTGAGCAGGAGTGTTGCGCAGAGCCGTCTCTGCTGCTCGTGGCAGAATATCAGGAGTATCTTTTTAACGACTGTATCGCGCGTGGACAGCGAGGAGAGAGTAAATATACGCTGGACTATACTGAAGACGTCAAAGCCTGCTACGAAGCCTGTATGGCGCAAATTACCCGTCAGTAGATCTATTGGTCGAACAGGGAAGGGATTTATAGCTTTCCAAAAGCAAAAAACCAGCCCGTAGGCTGGTTTCTTTAAATAGTGGTGCCCGGACTCGGAATCGAACCAAGGACACGGGGATTTTCAATCCCCTGCTCTACCGACTGAGCTATCCGGGCAACGGGGCGAATTAAACCCGATCTGCCTTGTGCCGTCAACGGAATTTGTTGATTTCGTTACTGACCGCACACTCTGTCGCCAGTTTGCTGCTATCTCAGGCAAAAAACGCGGTCCACAGAGCAGAAAGCGGCATGGCGATCACCAGCGCAGGCAGCATATTTACCACCGCAAACATCTTAATTCCACAGATCCGCAGCCCGGTTGCCAGCAGCAGCAGGCCGCCTACCGCGGTGAAGTCCGCCATCATCGCCGGGGTGGTCAGGGGTAAAATCAGTGTGGCACAGGTGGCGAGGGCGAGCTGGATAAGCAGCATCGGCACGCAAATCGCGGCAACCGCGATACCCAGGGTGGTCGCAAAAATCGTGGCGGTGAAGAAATCGAGGAAGGCTTTGGCGATCAGGATGCTGGGGTCGCCGGTCATCCCCTCCTGCATCGAACCAAAGATCCCGGTACCGCTGGCGCAAAACAGTATGATGATGGCGACATAGTTCTGAATATAGGCGTCGTGGCCACCGGCTGTCTGTTTACCGCGCGAGAGCAGATCCTTCGCTTTGCTGACGGCCCCGTTAATTCCCTTCTCCAGATAGCAAAACTCCCCGATCAACGCCCCGAGCAGGGTTGCCAGCACCATCACCGGCAGGTTGGCGCACTTGATGACCAGCAGAATACCAATTCCCAGTGAGGCCAGGCCGAAGATTGAGGGCATTGAGGAGCGAATACGCTCCGGTAAGCGCTGGCTGAGCACGGCGCCAAGAACGCCGCCCAGCAGCACGGCTCCCGCATTAATGAACGGTCCAATAACCACTGTGAACTCCTGTTATTTACTCATTGATATTGCATTATTATTACTCTTTTCAGTGAGTAATCGCCAAGTGTAATCCCATTTTTTGCATAATGATTCCCTGTTGCGCCTCCTGGCGAAAGGTGACATTATTGCGCGAATTTTCTCCTCTCAGACACGGGGCCGCCAATGAACCGACTCTCTCTCGCTTCGCGACTCCCCGACCGTATCGCCATTTTCTGGTCTACGCTCACCATGCGGTGAGGGTAACGCAGGCTCACTGCAGGACAACAGTAAAACCAGACGCGTTCTGCTTTTACTGATGTCTGGCGGTCGGAGCTGAACTCCGGTCAGACACATTCGTTGGGCAGGGGGACTCCCTGTCCGGGGCTTTTCTCGCCTTGCACGGGTATTTGCGCTTATGAAATCAATGAAAATTGCCGCCAGCCGCGAGCTGGCGTCCGCCTTGTCCACGCACCGGGAAGTGGTGACGCTGGATAACACAGATTTTACGGATGTGGCGGCAGTCGTCATTACCGTCGCTGACAGTCACAGCGGCATCCTCGCGTTACTCAAACGCACCGGCTTTAACCTGCCCGTATTGATGTTCTCGTCACAGCCTGTTGCAACGCCTGCGGGTGTCGATGCGGTGATCGACGGCAAGGCGCAGGAGTGGTTAGAGCTGGAAGCGGCGGCCTGTCGCTATGAAGAGAACCTGCTGCCGCCGTTTTTCGACACCCTGAGTCAGTATGTGGCGATGGACAACAGCACTTTTGCTTGTCCAGGACACCAGCACGGCGCGTTCTTTAAGAAACACCCCGCCGGACGCCAGTTCTTCGATTTCTTTGGCGAGAACGTCTTTCGTGCCGATATGTGCAACGCCGACGTGAAGCTGGGCGATCTGCTGATCCATGAAGGTTCCGCCAAACATGCGCAAAAGTTCGCGGCGAAGGTGTTCAATGCTGACAAGACCTATTTCGTCCTTAACGGCACCTCGGCCGCCAACAAGGTAGTGACCAATGCGCTGCTGACCCGCGGCGATCTGGTGCTGTTTGACCGCAATAACCATAAATCTAACCACCATGGGGCGCTGATTCAGGCCGGGGCTACGCCGGTCTATCTCGAAGCGGCGCGTAACCCGTTTGGCTTTATTGGCGGCATCGATGACCGCTGCTTTGACGAGACCTATCTGCGGGAGCTGATCCGTGAAGTCGCTCCGGAAAAAGCCCGTGAAGCGCGTCCGTTCCGCCTGGCGGTGATCCAGCTCGGCACCTATGACGGCACCATTTATAATGCCCGAAAGGTGATCGACAAAATCGGTCAGCTGTGCGACTACATCCTGTTTGACTCCGCGTGGGTGGGTTACGAGCAGTTTATCCCGATGATGGCCGACAGCTCGCCGCTGCTGCTGGAACTCAACGAGAACGATCCGGGGATCTTTGTCACCCAGTCGGTGCACAAGCAGCAGGCCGGGTTCTCCCAGACCTCGCAGATCCATAAAAAGGATAACCATATCCGCGGCCAGGCGCGTTTCTGCCCGCATAAGCGCCTCAACAACGCCTTTATGCTGCACGCCTCTACCAGCCCGTTCTACCCCCTGTTTGCGGCTCTCGACGTTAACGCCAAAATCCATGAAGGGGAGAGCGGACGTCGGCTGTGGGCTGAGTGCGTAGAGCTGGGGATCGAAGCGCGTAAGGCGATTATTGCCAACTGCAAAATGATTAAGCCGTTTATCCCGCCAGAAGTGGCCGGTCGTCCGTGGCAGGATCATCCTACCCATGCGATTGCCAGCGAACTGCGCTTCTTCAGCTTTGAGCCGGGGGCGAAATGGCACGGCTTTGAAGGCTATGCCCGGGAGCAATACTTTGTCGATCCGTGCAAGCTGCTGCTGACCACGCCGGGCATCGATGCTGAAAGCGGGGAGTACACCGACTTTGGTATCCCGGCGACCATTCTGGCGCACTACCTGCGCGAGAAAGGCATTGTCCCGGAGAAGTGCGATCTCAACTCCATTCTCTTCCTGCTCACCCCGGCGGAGAGCGCAGAGAAGATGGCGCAACTGGTGGCAATGCTGGGCCAGTTTGAACAGCACATCGAAGACGACACTCCGCTGGCCGATGTCCTGCCGACCATCTGGAAGAAGTATCCGGTGCGCTATCGCGACTACACCATTCGTCAGCTCTGCCAGGAGATGCACGATCTGTACGTTAGCTTTGACGTGAAGGATCTGCAGAAAGCGATGTTCCGCAAAGAGAGCCTGCCCACCGTGGCGATGAATCCGCAGGATGCTAACCAGGCCTTTATTCGCGGTAACGTCGAGCTGGTGCGCATCAGTGAAGCCGAAGGGCGCATTGCGGCAGAAGGCGCGCTGCCATACCCGCCAGGCGTACTGTGCGTTGTGCCGGGCGAACTGTGGGGCGGGGCGGTACAGCGTTACTTCCTGGCGCTGGAAGAGGGCGTCAATTTGCTGCCCGGTTTTTCACCGGAGTTACAGGGCGTTTACAGCGAGAAGGATGCGGACGGGATTAAGCGGTTGTACGGCTATGTACTGAAGTAAAAAAATCCCCCCTCCGCCAGGAGGGGGGACTTACAGATTAATGCGCGACAGTAGTCTGCGCACCTGTTGGCGTACGAACATGTTTGTACTTGAACAGCACCATGAACGCGAAGGCCAGAACCAGTGAGTAGCCGGCAAAGATCAGCCACACCGGCTGCCAGTCAGTAATACCGTTGGTGGTATACATCTCCACAACCTTACCGCTCACCACACCGCCGAGAATACAGCCGAAGCCGTTGGTCATCATCAGGAACATACCCTGGGCGCTGGCACGGATTTCCGGACGAACCTCTTTTTCCACAAACACCGAACCGGAGATGTTGAAGAAGTCGAAGGCGCAGCCGTAGACAATCATCGACAGCACCAGCAGCACGGTACCGAAGGCTGACGGGTCGCCGTAGGCAAACAGACCGAAGCGCAGCATCCACGCGAAGATACTGATCATCATCACGTTCTTAATGCCGTAGCGGCTCAGGAAGAACGGGATGGTCAGGATGAACAGCGTTTCGGAGATCTGTGAAATCGACATCATCACCGACGCATGCTCAACGATAAAGCTTCCGGAGAACAGCGGGTCGTTATCGAAGCTGTGCAGGAAGGTGTTGCCGAACATATTGGTGATCTGCAGCTCCGCACCCAGCAGCATGGAGAAGATAAAGAAGATCGCCATGCGTTTGTTTTTAAACAGCGCGAACGCATCCAGACCGAGCATGGCGCTCCAGCTCTGGTTTTTCTGCTGATTAGAGACCGGAATATGCGGCAGGGTCAGGGTAAACAGTGCCAGCACCAGAGACAGGGCAGCACCGATATAGAGCTGCATGTGGCTCAGTTCGAAGCCGGCGAAGCTCACAGCCCACATCGCCATAATAAAGCCGATGGTGCCCCAGATACGGATCGGTGGGAAGTCCGTCACGATATCCATACCGGCTTCTTTCAGACGGTAGTAGGAGATGGTGTTAATCAGGCCCAGCGTTGGCATATAGGCCAGCGAGTTGAACAGGATCACCAGGAACATCGCCCCCGGCGTCGTGACCTCGGCTGCCATAAACAGCGTACCCGCCCCCACCAGATGGCAAAGCGCATACACCCACTTGGCGCTTATCCATTTATCCGCCACGATCCCGAGCAGCGTCGGCATCAGAACGGCAGCGATACCCAAAGAACTGTAGACCGCGCCGATAGAGGCGCCGTCGAACTTGAGCGTGACAAACATGTAGGAACCGAGCGTGGTTAGCCAGCTCCCCCACAGACAGAACTGCAGAAACGACAAGATTTTAAGCTGCAGCTTAAGGTTCATGTTACTTTCCTCACAAGAGAGCGGGCTGTATGTTGGTGTAGAAACATTTGGGTTTTGTATTTGATGCAATTCTATCAGCGAGTGACGTGATGTTTTGTTACCTCCCGCAAAAAAATGCAATGAACATTAATTTGCAGTTTGGATTGTGATGCAAATAACACTTTCCTATGGATGAGGTCTGGACAGCAGGAGTGAGGCTTTTACCCTCTCCGGGGAGGAGAGGGTAAAAGAGAGATAGCTACTTTCTACGATAGTTCTTTTGCGCCGTATTGACCTTATACAAATAGCGGCGTGACTCGGCGGCGGGGTGGCGGGTGGTCAGGGTCTGGTAAACATCCCCTGGCGACATGCTATTGATAATGCTTGCCGCCTTCACTTTATCGCTGGAGAAGACCCGCAGCACGCTGCCCGCGCCACCGTTATAGGCGGTGATCACCGCATAGCGGCGCGAGGTCGGGTTATCGATACCGCTCAGGTAGACGTTGTTCAGCATCGCCAGATAGGCGGTGCCGGTATCAATGTTACTCGCAGGATCGAACAGATAGCTGCGGCCCGGCATGCCGGATTTCCCCTGCGCGCGGAAGACATCTTTCCCGGCGCTGTGCTGAACAACCTGCATCAGGCCCAGGGCGTCGGAGCGACTCACCGCATACGGGTTAAACGAGGATTCGGTCTGCATAATCGCCAGGATCAGCGACTCATCGACACCGTATTTACGCGATGCCTGGCGTACCATCCCGAAGTACTTGTGCGCACGTTTATCGAGGTGGTTTGGCACCAGGTTAATGGTCACGCTGTAGATAACACGCAGGCCATTGCTGCGGCTTTTCAGGCGTGTCTGCAACAGGTATGTGGCAAAGCTGTTGGCGCGACCTTCCCAGCGAATCGACTGCCCGGTCTGATCCACTACCTGACCATACAGGAACGGCTCTTTCGAGATGGTGGTGTCGTCGGCGTCAGAGTACAGGTCGATTGAGCCCGGATCGTCGCCCATCAGCAGGGTTTTCACGATCGCCTCGCGTAAACGCGCCGCAGGATCGGTTCCGGCGATGGTCTCGATGGTGATGGTACCCTCGTCAAAGTTGATGTGGCTGCGGGTCTGGTAGGCGTCGGTGTACTTAACGTAGTCCTTCGGTCCGGCGATCAGAACCTCGTTAAATCCCCATATGTTTTCGATGTTGTGGGCAAACTGCCCCATCAGAATGTCAAAACCGTTGGTGTCCTTCAACCAGGCTTCGTTATAGCTATCGCCTTTATTACTGGAGGAACACGAAACAAGTAACGGTGCAACAAGAGCAAGCGCTAAAAATTTTTTCATCATTCCGGGAGTGCGTGTTGTGTTGGTTCTGGGGCTGTTTTCGCCGGGTGGCGCTACGCTTACCCGGCCTACAAACCGTAGACCAGGCAAGGCGGCACGATATTATTTTTCTGGGGGTGTATAGCCTTCAATGTGAACGTCTTTGCCTTCAAACAGGAAATTCACCATCTCCTGCTCCAGCTGCTTGCGGTGTTCAACGTTCATCATGTTGAGCTTGCGCTCGTTAATCAGCATGGTTTGCTTTTGCTGCCACTGCGCCCATGCCTCTTTGGAGATCTCGTTGTAGATGCGCTTACCCAGATCGCCCGGATAGAGCTGGAAGTCCTGACCTTCTGCGTCGCGTTGCAGGAAGGTACAAAAAATTGTTCTGGCCATACTGATTCCTCTTTGTCGCCCGGAGCTAAACCATTGCCCCGACACGTAATTGCTGTAACAGGCGCTCTACGGGAGCTGCCAGCCCCACTGACGGCGGTTGCGCTAAGTTATACCAGAGAGCGGTGCCTTCATCCATGCACGCGGTGAATGAGGACACGGGAAGCCACATTGGAACAATATCCAGATGGAAGTGGCTGAAGGTATGGCGAAACGCAGTGAGCTGCACAAGAGTATCGGCAGGGATGCCGCGTTGCGCCAGCCAGTCGCGAAGACTCTCTTCATCTTCAAACTGCGGGAAGCAGAATAAGCCGCCCCATAAACCGCTTGGTGGACGCTGGGCGAGATAGACAGTCTCCTCATGCTGCATCAGCAGAAAATAGCCGGTGCGCTCGGGCAGCGTCTGCTTCGGTTTTTTACCGGGATACTGTGCCCAGCTGTGGTTGGCATAAGCCACACACAGATTATTCAGCGGACAGAGTTCGCATTTGGGTTTGGAGCGGGTGCAGACCATCGCGCCTAAATCCATCATCGCCTGGTTAAAGCGTTCAACGCCGTTAGCAGGGGTGACCGCTTCGCTGATTTCCCACAGGCGCTTCTCTACCTCTTTCTTGCCCGGCCAGCCGCCTACAGCATAACAGCGAGCCAGCACGCGCTTCACGTTACCGTCGAGAATAGGGAAGTGTTTACCCAGCGAGAGGGAGAGGATCGCGCCGGCGGTGGAGCGCCCGACGCCCGGCAGGGCGGCGACTTCATTAAAGGTTTCCGGGAATTTTCCGCCGTGCAGCGATACCACTTGCTGGGCGGCTTTATGCAGATTGCGGGCGCGGGCATAGTAGCCGAGCCCGGTCCATAGATGCAGCACCTCATCAAGGGGGGCGTTCGCCAGATCGGTCACGGTGGGAAAACGCGCCATAAAGCGCTCAAAGTAGGGGATAACGGTAGTGACCTGCGTTTGTTGCAACATCACCTCAGAGAGCCATACTTTATAAGGCGTTTTTTCAGTTTGCCAGGGCAGGGTTTTACGCCCGTATTTGTCGTACCAGTCCAGCACCTGGGCTGAAAAATGAGAGGCTTGCATGGTCTTCGCTTCGCGATATCAGGGACGCAGATTGCAGCACAGAGGCCTGCGGCTGTAAACCGGATCTTTCCCATGCTTGCATCCCATCATTAACTTTGGATAATGCCCGTTTCCCGAACATTCTCACAAGCAGACTACTCTTTTATGAAAAACGACGTCATATCACCGGAATTTGATGAAAACGGTCGCCCGCTGCGCCGTATTCGCAGCTTTGTCCGCCGTCAGGGTCGCCTGACAAAGGGGCAGCAACACGCGCTGGATAACTACTGGCCGGTGATGGGCGTGGAGTTCACCGAACAGCCGCTCGATTTCGTTGAGCTGTTTGGCCGCGACGCGCCGATTACGCTGGAGATCGGTTTCGGTATGGGCGCTTCACTGGTGACCATGGCAAAAGCGCGTCCGGAGCAGAATTTCCTCGGCATTGAGGTTCACTCCCCGGGCGTGGGCGCGTGTCTGGCAACGGCCCATGAAGAGGGCGTTGAGAACCTGCGGGTGATGTGTCATGACGCGGTGGAAGTGCTGCACAAGATGATCCCTGACAATTCTCTGAACATGGTTCAGCTCTTTTTCCCTGACCCATGGCACAAAGCACGTCATAATAAACGCCGTATCGTTCAGGCTCCCTTTGCTGAGCTGGTAAAAAGCAAACTGAAGCTGGGTGGCGTTTTCCACATGGCGACCGACTGGGAACAGTATGCGGAGCATATGCTGGAAGTGATGTCAGCGCTCGACGGGTATAAGAACCAGTCGGTGAGCAACGATTATGTGCCGCGTCCTGACTCACGTCCGGTAACGAAATTTGAACAGCGTGGCCATCGTCTTGGTCACGGTGTATGGGACTTAATGTTCGAGAGGGTGAAATAATGGCAAAGAACCGTAGTCGTCGTCTGCGTAAGAAAATGCACATCGAAGAATTCCAGGAAATTGGTTTTTCGGTGGCATGGCGTTTCCCGGAAGGCACCAGTGTAGAAAAAATTGATGAAGACGTGGATGCCTTCATTAACGAAGTCATCGAGCCGAACAAGCTGGCGTTTGACGGCAGCGGCTACCTGGCGTGGGAAGGTTTGATCTGCAAACAAGAGATCGGCCAGTGCACCGAAGAGCATCAGGCTATCGTGCGTAAGTGGCTGGAAGACCACAAATTCGAAGAGGTACGCGTCAGCGAACTTTTCGACATTTGGTGGGACTAATAGAGCATAAGGGGCCAGCAATTGCTGGCCCGTTTTGTCTGAGGGAGAATATATGATGCGCAAATCGCTGCTCGCTGCGGCTTTAATGACCACGGCTCTGACCGCTCACGCAGATTACAAATGCGAAGTCACGCCGCGTGACGACGTGATCCTGAGCCCGCAAACCGTGCAGGTAAAAGGTGAGAACGGTAATCTGGTGATCACCCCGGATGGCAACGTCATGTTTAACGGCAAGCAGTATCAACTGAGCGCAGCCCAACGTGAACAGGCAAAAGATTACCAGGCCGATCTGCGCAGCGCGCTGCCGTGGATCGACGAAGGCGCTCTGACCCGCGTGGAAAAAGGCCGTGTCGCGCTGGATAAGATCATCGCCAAAGAGGTGGGGGAGAGCAGCAATATGCGCTCGCGCCTGACCAAACTGGACGCCCAGCTAAAAGAGCAGATGAACCGAATTATTGAGCATCGTACCGATGGCCTGACGTTCCACTATCAGGCCATCGATCAGGTGCGTGCCGATGGCCAGCAGCTGGTAAATCAGGCGATGGGCGGCATTCTGCAGGACAGCATCAACGAGATGGGTGCCAAAGCGGTGCTCAAAGGCGGCGGCAACCCGCTGCAGGGCGTGCTGGGTAGCCTGGGTGGCCTGCAAACCTCGATTCAGAACGAGTGGAAGAACCAGGAAGCGGATTTCAAAGCGTTCGGCAAAGACGTGTGTAAACGCGTGGTGTCGCTGGAAGAGAGCCGCAAGGGGCTGGTGGGATCGCTGAAGTAGGTTTGTATCCACTCCCTGTTCCGGGAGTGGATAGTCTGATGGCTCTTTTTTTCAGGACTCTTCGGCGAGGAACAGCTCAAGCAGGGAGTTTAAGAAAAGTTTGCCATGCTCGGTGATCTGCCAGAACTCATCGCATTCGGTCAGGTATCCCTGCGCCAGCGCCTCGTCAATCTGCGGGCGAATCACCGACTCCGGTAATCCGGTATACAGCGCAAACTCCGCGCGCGGCGCGGCTTCCAGCAGGCGGAAGCGGTTCATAAAGAACTCAAACGGCTTATCTTCGGCTTCGACGTCGTGCTGGCGCTCCAGATAACGTCCCTCCATATAGCCACGCGGGTGACGCGTTTTGGCGGTACGCAGAATACGTCCGTCCGGGAAGGTCACTTTGCCATGGGCGCCGCAGCCAATGCCCAGATAGTCACCAAAACGCCAGTAGTTCAGGTTGTGCTGACACTGGTAGCCCGGCTTCGCATAGGCCGAGGTTTCGTACTGCTGATACCCGGCGGCGGTCAAAAGCCTGTGGCCCTGCTCGAAAATATCCCACAGCGCGTCGTCATCAGGCAGCACTGGCGGGCGCGAACCAAACAGCGTGTTCGGCTCAATGGTCAGCTGATACCATGAGAGGTGCGGCGGGTTCAGCTCAATGGCCTGACGCAGATCGTCCAGCGCTTCCTCCAGGGACTGATCCGGCAGGCCGTGCATCAGGTCGAGGTTAAAGCTGCGCAGGCCCAGCCCGGTCGCCAGGTGTGCGGCGCGCTTAGCTTCACCCGGGCCATGAATACGTCCCAGACGCTTTAACTTCGGCTCGCTGAAGCTCTGGACCCCAATGGAGATCCGGTTGACCCCGGCGCGCTGATACTCGACAAAGCGATCGGCCTCAACCGTACCCGGATTGGCCTCCATGGTAATTTCTGCATCCGCTGCCAGATTGAGGCGCGCACGCACGCCATCCAGCAGCGTCTGCATCGCCGGGCCTGAGAGCAGGCTCGGCGTACCGCCACCAATGAAGATAGTCTTAACTTCACGTCCCTGCGCGTAAGCTACGTCGGCGTCCAGATCGGCAAGCAGATGCTGAACGTAATCGTCATGAGGCACTTCGCCTTTCAGCGCATGCGAGTTGAAATCGCAGTACGGGCATTTCTGCACGCACCACGGGATGTGAATATAAAGACTCAGAGGTGGCAAATTAGCCATTACGTAACGCTTCCAGTAACAGTTTCAGTGCGCGCCCACGATGGGAAATCGCGCTTTTTTCGACGCGGGTCAGCTCCGCAGCGGTCTTGCCCTCAGACGGGACAAAGAAAATCGGGTCGTAGCCAAAGCCGCCGTTGCCTGCCGCTTCGCGGGCGATCACACCCGGCCAGCTGCCGTGACAGACAATCGGCGTAGGATCATCGGCATGGCGCATATAGACCAGCACGCAGTGGAACTGCGCCTTGCGCCGATCATCCGGTACATCCTTAAGCGCTTCCAGCAGCTTTTCGAGGTTCTGCTGATCGCTGGCATCGACGCCGGAATAGCGGGCGGAGTAGATCCCCGGCGCCCCCCCCAGCACGTCCACAGCCAGACCAGAGTCATCGGCGATAGCCGGCAGACCGGTAACCTGCGCCGCGTGGCGTGCCTTCAGAATGGCGTTTTCAATAAAGGTCAGGCCGGTCTCTTCGGCAGAGTCCACGCCCAGCTCGGTTTGTGCAACTACATCCAGACCGAAATCATTTAACAGCGAGGCCAGCTCGCGCACCTTACCGGCATTACCGGTAGCGAGAACAACTTTTTGCATGTGTTAATCCTGTTGTATCAGAGCCGCGACTTCCGTCGGGATTTGTTGCGGGTTCAGAATTTTGACCTGCTTATGGCGCCCCAGTTCACCCTTCTCGAGAAGCACCTGGCTTTTCGCCACGCGAAACTGTTTTGCCAGATACTTCACCAGATGGGCGTTCGCCTGGCCATCCACAGGAGGGGCGGTGATGGCGACTTTTACTTCGTCGCCATGCAGCCCGACAATGGAGTCACGGCTGGCTTTCGGCTGAATATACAGCCGTAAAACCAGCCCGTCGGCGCAGGTGCTGACAGCACTCATAACGCCATCCACAGCCCCGGCAGCAGAATGTTGCCCGTGGACTGCAGCAGTTCAGCGATACCCATGTTGAGCACATACAGCAGCAGCACGAGGATCATTGGGGAGAAGTCGATCCCGCCCATGGCAGGTAGCAGGTTACGGATCGGACGCAACAGCGGTTCGGTAAGCTGAATCAAAGAATATTCCACCGGGCTGCGGCCCCGGCTGACCCAGCTCATGATCGCCATCACCATCAGCACCCAGAACACCAGCAGGCCGATCGTTTTCAAGAGGATCAACACCGCCGCGATCCAGATGATCGGCTGGAAGGTGATGACCATAAACAGCACGATCGCTTTCACCACGCACAGGATCAGCGCAACCAGCAGTGAGGCACTGTCAATAGGGCCCATCGGCGGGATCACCCGGCGTAGCGGGCCGATGATCGGCTGGGTCACTTTGACGACAAACTGTGAGAAGGGGTTGTAAAAATCACAACGAGCCCACTGCATCCAGACGCGAAGCAAAAGCACCATCGTATACAGTTCAATGACGGTTGAGAGCAGGAAGGTCAACGTCTTCATGGCGTTCCTCAGGTTTCCTTATTATTGGGTGTAATCGCGCGCACCGAAAATTGCTGTGCCGATGCGCACCATGGTGCTGCCAGCCGCAATCGCGGCAGCCATATCGTCCGTCATGCCAAGTGAAAGCGTGTCGACCGTTGGGAAGCGTGTTTTAAGCGCCTCAAATGCTACAGCCATTTGCCGGGCGACGGCAAACTGCCTGTCGTAATCTGACTCCGGGGCCGGGATCGCCATGAGTCCGCGAAGCGTCAGGCCGGGCAGCGCCGCTACCTGATCCGCCAGCTGATCCAGTTCTTCCAGAGCAATACCTGACTTGCTGTTTTCGTCGCTGATGTTGATTTGAATCAGTACGTTAAGCGGTGGCATCTCTGCCGGACGCTGCTCGCTCAGACGGCTGGCGATGCGCAGCCGATCGACGGTATGACACCAGTCGAAATGCTCCGCCACCAGTCGGCTTTTGTTCGACTGTAAGGGGCCGATAAAGTGCCACTGCAGATCCGCGGTGCCTTTTTCCCGGAAGTGGCGGATTTTTTCCACCCCTTCCTGCACGTAGTTTTCACCGAACATGCGCTGGCCTGCATCAATTGCTTCTGCGATGGCGCTCGCAGGTTTGGTTTTACTGACTGCAAGCAACGTAACTTCTTCTGAAGCACGGCCGCAACCTGTTGCCGTGGCTGAGATTTTGTTCCTGACCTGTGCCAGGTTATGCGCAATGTCGTTCATTTTCCGAGGATCATTAAATGGATATGGAAGAAATTGTGGCCCTTAGTGTAAAGCATAACGTGTCGGATCTACACCTGTGCAGTAACGCACCACCGCGCTGGCGGCGACGAGGGAAGATGGAGTTCGCTCCTTTTCCGGGGTCGGACGTCGTGATGCTGCTGAAAAGCTGGCTTAGCGACGAACAGCAGGGGGCATGGTGCGCTCAGGGGCAGGTGGATTTTGCCGTCGCCCTGGAGAGCCACCGGCTGCGGGCCAGCGCCTTCGCCCATACACAAGGGTGCTCGCTGGCGCTCCGGCTGCTGCCGGAACAGTGCCCACAGCTGCGTACCCTGGGCACGCCGCGGGCGATCCCCGAGCTGCTGACCAGCGATAACGGCCTGATTCTGGTGACCGGGGCCACCGGCAGCGGCAAGTCCACCACGCTGGCGGCGATGGTCGACTTTCTCAATCACCACAGCGACGGGCATATCCTGACGCTCGAAGATCCGGTGGAGTTCATCCATCAGAGCAAGCGCTGTCTGGTGCAGCAGCGGGAGATCGGCCTGCATTGCCCTTCCTTTGCCGATGCGCTGCGGGCGGCGTTGCGTGAAGATCCCGATGTGATCCTGCTGGGCGAGCTGCGCGACAGCGAGACGATCCGCCTTGCGCTCACCGCCGCAGAGACCGGGCATCTGGTGCTGGCGACTCTCCATACCCGCGGCGCGGCCCAGGCGATAGAGCGGTTGGTGGATGCCTTCCCGGCCGACGAGAAAGAGCCGGTACGTAAGCAGCTGGCGGGTAGCCTGCGGGCGGTGCTGGCGCAAAAGCTCGAAAGGGATAACCAGCAGGGGCGTGTTGCGCTGTTTGAGTTACTGGTTAATACCCCCGCGGCGGCAAACTTAATCCGTGAAGGTAAAACCTTCCAATTGCCGGGCGTGATCCAGACCGGGCTGCAGGCCGGTATGCAGAACTTCGAGCAGAGCCGTGCTGAGCGCAGGGCGCAGGGGCGGCTTTAATGCGCGGGCTTACGGCAGAGAATGATTTTCACGGCCTTGTATACTTATGTATGGGCGGTAAAATCGAGCCTCTGATTGCACACATTGAAAGCGACTATGTCATCACAACCGAACCAAAGTCTTATCGACGGCATTCGCTGTCTGCAATATCTGGTTTCCAGCGGTCGCGCCATCGGTTGCCGTGAACTCGCGCGGCTGATGGGGATCAATACCACCCGTGTGAACCGTTTGCTGATGACCATGGCCTCTATTGGCCTGACCATGCAGGACGAGCACCGACGCTATCTGCCAGGCCCCGGTATCCATGCCCTGGCGGCCCAATCAATCCGCGGCTCCGAGCTCTTCTCCCGCGCCTTGCCCCGGCTGGAGCGCGATGCGCCACGCGATATTGTGGTGGCGCTGGGCGTGCTGTGGGAGGACCAGGTGATCTATATCTGGCACTCGGTGCCCGGTAGCCAGACCACCCAGGCGCTGGCCGGTTTCCATATGCTGCCTGCCTGGCAATCGGTAATTGGCATGTCGCTGCTGGCGAGTGAGACGGACGAGGCGCTGATGCCGCGCTTTACGCCAGAACAGTGGCAAAATCTCGCCCCGCATGTAGCCCAGCAGCGCCAGCAGGGGCGTGTGATCTGGCACCATGATGATGGCGAAGTGTCGATGGCATTACCGGTGGGCGCTCATCATGCCGCGCTGGCCTTTGCCGGGATGTGGAATATCGACGATGAGACCGTCCGGACGCGTCTGGCTGAACTAACGGCGCTCAACGCCACGTTGCTGGAAGCATAAGACGTATTTGCCCGGGGAGCCGGGCAAAGGGAAGGGGATCAGTAACCCTGCTCGAAGAAGCTTTCGAGGATAATCACCGCTGAGGCGGAATCGACGCTGCCTTTGCTGAGCGCACGAAAACCGCCGTGCTCAAACAGCCCGGCGCGGGCTTCTACCGTGCTCAGTCGTTCATCATGCAGCTTAATCGCCACGCCAAAACGGCCATGAATTTTATTGGCAAAATTTCGCGCCCGTGCCGTCAACGGCTGCTCGGTGCCATCCATATTCAGCGGCAGCCCGACAATCACTACCTCCGGCTGCCACTCTTTCAGCAGCCGCTCAATCAGGTTCCAGTCCGGGGTGCCGTTTTGCGCCTTCAGCGCCGTCAGTGGACGAGCGGTGCCGGTGATGCGCTGGCCGATCGCCACGCCGATACTTTTAGTGCCGAAATCAAACGCGAGAAGCGTGCTGCTCATCAGGCATGCCCCGCTACGCCAGGCATGGTCTGGATATCAATGCCAATCAGTTTTGCCGCATCACGCCAGCGATCGGCGATAGGGGTTTTAAACAGGATGTTTAAATCTGCCGGAGCCGTCAGCCAGGCGTTATCGAGGATCTCCTGCTCAAGCTGGCCTTTTTCCCACGAGGAATAGCCGAGCGCCACCAGCACATCAGCAGGCTGCTTTTCTGTGCCCAGGGTCTCCAGCACGTCACGGGAGGTGGTGATCACGGTATTGTCAGAGATACGGATACTGGAGGAGAACCCTGGCGGCGTATGCAGGATAAAGCCGCGATCTTCTGCCAGCGGGCCGCCGAGCATCACCGCTTTATCGAGGCGAATTTCAGGAACACGTTCGTCCTGGGAAATTTTTAATTTTTCCAGAATGCCTTCAACAGTAAGATTTTCCAGCGGTTTATTGATAATGATACCCATCGCGCCATCTTCGCTGTACTCGCAGATGTAAACGACCGCACGACGGAAAATGGGATCCTGGAGAGCAGGCATGGCAATCAGAAAGTGATGCTGTAAATTCATTGTCAGAGGTTCTGTTTCCTGGTTTAAAAAGCGACAGCACCCAGTATGCGGAGAAAGCTGAGTACTGTCACTAATAGTATTGGTTAGGTTACTGCTTCAGACGTTTTTCGATCGCATCCATCAGCATGCCGGTAATCGACACCGGGAATTCTGCTTCGATTTCGCGAATACAGGTCGGACTGGTGACGTTCACTTCTGTCAGACGATCGCCGATGATGTCGAGGCCAACAAAGATCAGCCCTTTGGCTTTTAACATCGGGCCGACGCGGCGGGCAATTTCCCAGTCGCTTTCGGTCAGCGGACGCGGTTCGCCACGGCCACCGGCCGCCAGGTTACCGCGGGTTTCGCCGCCCTGCGGAATACGCGCCAGGCAGTACGGCACCGGCTCACCGTCCACCACCAGCACGCGCTTGTCGCCGTCGACAATGGCCGGGATATAGTTCTGCGCCATGCAGTAGCGGGAGCCGTGCTCGGTCAGGGTTTCGGCGATCACGCCGAGGTTCGGGTCGCCCTCTTTAACGCGGAAGATAGATGCGCCACCCATGCCGTCCAGCGGCTTCAGGATGATATCGCCGTGTTTCTGCCAGAAGGCTTTCAGCTGCGTTTTGCTACGCGTCACCAGCGTCTCTGGCGTCAGGTCGGAGAACCAGGCGGTGTAGAGCTTCTCGTTGCAGTCGCGCAGGCTCTGCGGTTTGTTGACGATCAGCGTCCCTTTCTCTTCTGCGCGCTCAAGAATATAGGTACAGTAGATGTATTCGGTGTCGAACGGCGGGTCTTTACGCATCAGGATGACGTCGAGTTCGGCCAGGGGCAGATCCTGCTCGGAACCGAACTCGTACCATTTATCGTAATTCTGCTCGACGTTGACGATGCGGGTGCGCGCACGCGCTTCGCCGTTAATCAGGTACAGGTCGCTCATCTCCATATAGTGGAGCTGGTAGCCGCGACGTTGTGCTTCCAGCAGCATAGCGAAGCTGGAATCTTTCTTGATATTGATGCTTGTGATGGGATCCATCACGATGCCGAGCTTGATCATTGTCTTCTCCGTTAATGCTTCAACCTAAATCGCCAAAACGCACCTGCAGGGCAGTGATGGCGGTTAGCGCGGTGGTCTCAGTACGCAGAACGCGGGGTCCCAACAGAATATCAGTAAACTGGTAGCGTGCGGTCATGGCGATCTCATCCGCCGACAGACCGCCTTCCGGGCCAATCAGCAGCCGCACGCGCTCAACCGGCAGCGGCAGGGTGTTGATGCTGGCGCTGGCGCGGGGATGCAGGTTGAGCTTCAGACCCTGCTCCTCTTCCGCACACCAGGCTTCCAGATCCATTGCCGGGCGGATCTCCGGGACCCGATTGCGGCCACACTGTTCACAGGCAGCAACGGCGATTTTTTGCCACTGCTGGAGCTTCTTATTCAGACGTTCGGCATCCAGTTTAACGCCGCAGCGCTCAGAAAAAAGTGGCGTAATGAGGCTTACACCCAGTTCGATCGATTTCTGGATAGTGAATTCCATTTTTTCGCCGCGCGACATCACCTGGCCTAAATGGATATGCAGCGGCGATTCACGATCGTCGATTTCGCCACGCAAGATATTCACCTGCACGCTTTTTTTATCGGCACGGGTAATTTCCGCTTCAAACACCTGGTTTGAACCATCAAACAGCTGAATCGCCTGACCCGCGCCCATGCGCAGCACACGGCCAACGTGGTTGGCGGCCTCTTCAGACAGGGCAATTTCACTGCCAGCGGCGATCAATTCAGTATGATAAATACGAGGAACACGCATAGTTAAGAAGTCCGTCAAGAGCTGAGTCCCCGGCACATTCTGTCCCTCTCCCCTGTGGGGAGAGGGTTAGGGTGAGGGGTATACGTAAAGAAACAGTTGCCGCTAGTGTAGGTTAGCTCTTTTGCGCCTGGCAAGCGCGCTGGACGTACGGGTTATGATTCCCCTGCACTTTAGCAATGCGTTCGTCGCGCAGGCACTCCCAGGCGGTCACCGGATAGAGCTTATCCCAGGCGTTAAACAGCTGAGTTTGCTGGCGGGAGAGGGTCAGTTGGTATTGATCGCGCATATAGAAGTAGGTGCGGGCGATGCTGCCCCGGGCACGGGCGGGTGGTTCGGCGAGCTTCTCTTTGAAGTCTACCTTCATGGCGCACTGACCATACTGGCCTTCGCCGCCGTTCCACTGGCTGTACATAAAGTTGCCGCGATCGCCATTCACCTCGCCCACGGCGGGTTGCAGGTTATGCATATCGCTCTCTATCTGGCGATAGACCGGGTCTTTGGCACAGTTTTTACGTCCGCCGTCCTGCCAGCACTGACGCTGGTGGCCGAACTGCCAGGCCGGGACGACATGTTCCCATTCAATGCGGCTGGCGCGGTTCTCGTTTTTACGCACTTTGTAACCACAGGAGGCCAGATCGACGACCCCTTTTTTGCCCTGCCAGTTAATTTTGCACCCGCAGTAAAAATCGCCGGCGACGTCAGCGTTGACCTTCACCCCTGCGGTTTTTGCCTGAGAGAAACTGTGGATACCTTCAGCCAGCGCATGGCCTGAAAACGCCGTCGTCAGAAACGCGACTGCGAGAGAGAAATTACGGGACATCGTGAACTCCGTATCAAAACGAGCCCGCAACGTAACGAAAGTTGTTCCTGTATGCAATCAGGCAGATCATGAATGTTCCTGATGATTCTGCCGCTTACTCCGCAATAAGAGGGTTGCCGCACTTCACGCAGCGGTAGGTAGCTTCGCCCCGCACCACCCGGTTATGGCGACGCACGGTGAGCTGGTGCTGCTGACACGGGCAGCGGTAAGGGAAGGTATTGCGCCGTACTGAATCAAGCTCGAACTGGTGCGTGCGACGTGCCGGCACGCCAAGCACCGCTTCCATCATCCATTTCCACTCTTTGCCATGAGGCGCCACGCGGCCAAAGTGCTTCCACACCAGCAGGTGCGCCAGCTCATGCGGGACCACTTCGTCGATAAAAGCCTGCTGATTTTCCAGCATCAGGACCGGGTTAAGGCGGATCTCATACGCATCCAGCCAGGCAGTGCCGGCTGCGGTGCCGCGCTGTTGCCAGACCAGTTTCGGTTCAGGGTAGTTCCGGGCAAGCTTCAGATTGGCCTGGGCCAGGTTATCACGCAGGCTGCGCATGGCGGCTTGCTGAAGCGCAATGGGGAGACGGGGTGTTTTCATAGCGGCAGAGCATAGAGTTTGTTGCGGGGCGGTGCAAGTGGCTTCCTCCCGGGCGGGAGGAAGCCGAAAGGATCAGTCGTGAGCGCCGATTTCGCGCAGCGGACGACCTTTCATCAGGTTGCGTTCAATATGTTCCAGCGACACATGTTTGGTTTCAGGAACCAGCCACAGGGTCAGGACGATAAACAGCAGGTTCAGACCGCCGTAGACCCAGAAGGTGTTGGCGTTGCCAAACGTATCGAGCATGGTAAGGAAGGTTGCGCCGACGATCATGTTGGCGATCCAGTTAGTAGCGGTGGAGCAGGTGATACCGAAATCGCGGCCTTTCAGCGGCTGGATCTCAGAACACAGGACCCAGATCAGCGGACCGGCGCTCATCGCAAAACCAACGATAAACATCAGCAGCATCGCCACGGCAGCATACTGTGCGGTGGTGGAGTGGATGCCCATATGCATCATCGTGCCCAGCACGCCCATGCCGATCGCCATCACCAGGAAGCCCAGGGTCAGCGTCGGTTTACGGCCCCAGCGATCCACCAGACCGATGGCGATAAAGGTTGCAAGCACGTTGGTCAGACCGACAATCACCGTGCCCCACATCTGCTCGGTGGTGTTGCTGTAACCCGCCAGTTCAAAGATTTTTGGCGCGTAATACATGATGACGTTCATCCCGGTGAACTGCTGCATCACCTGCAGCAGCACGCCCAGGAATACCGCCCGGCGGAAGTTACTGTTCTCTTTAAACAGCGCCCAGCCACTCTGTTTGATCTTCAGGCTTTCGCGGATCTCTTCCAGCTCGCGTTTCGCTTCTTCACTGGTATCACGCAGGCGCAGCAGCACGCGCTCCGCATCATTAAAGCGCCGTTTGGCCGCAAACCAGCGCGGGCTGTCAGGCAGGAAGAAGACGCCAATCAGCAGCAGGATTGCCGGGATAATAATCACACCCAGCATCCAGCGCCATGCGCCGCTGTAGCTGAACGCGGTATCGGAAAGGTAAGCACCGAGAATACCGATGGTGATCATCAGCTGGTACATGGAGATCATGCTGCCGCGAATTTTCTCCGGCGCGATTTCCGACAGGTAAAGCGGTGCGGTATAAGAGGCAACACCCACCGCCAGGCCCAGCAGTACGCGGGAGATAATCAGTACTTCCACATTAGGTGCTGCGGCGGAAAACAGTGAACCGGCGACAAACAGAATGGCACCAATCATCAGGCTCTTTTTACGCCCGAGCTTAAAGGAAAGCCAGCCGCTGCCCACTGCGCCGACTGCCGCACCGAACATCATCGAGCTCACCACCCACTCCTGGGTGTGGGAGTTGATCTGGAATTCATCCGTAATAAACGGCAAGGCCCCGGCAATAACGCCGATATCAAGACCGAAAAGTAATCCTGCCAGAGCGGCAAGGAAGCAGACGAAGAAGGTCATCGTCTTGTTAGACGTCCGCCCCTGTTTTTTATTGTCAGGCATTTTGCCCTCCATTTGGCTTAGCTGTTTCATCAATGTAAAGATTTGATTAGGAAACAGTAAAAGTATGTCAGAGGGGGAGGCGTGACAAAGAGAGTATTCCGAAAGGGACTGATTTTATTTGGGTGTAAGCGATTTCATGGCGGGCGTTATGCAGCGGAAAACAAAAAGGCCAGCACGAGGCTGGCCTTTCAGGAGCACTGTCAGTCGATTATTTCAGACCGGCAGCTTCACGCAGCTGGGCGGCTTTGTCGGTTTTTTCCCATGGGAAATGTTCGCGACCAAAGTGACCGTAAGCGGCGGTTTCTTTGTAGATTGGGTGCAGCAGATCCAGCATCTGGATCAGGCCGTATGGACGCAGGTCGAAGAACTCACGCACCAGCAGGGTCAGCTGCTCCGTTGGCACTTTTTCGGTACCGAAGGTTTCAACCATGATGGAGGTCGGTTCTGCCACGCCAATCGCGTAGGAAACCTGAATCTCACAACGGTCAGCCAGGCCAGCCGCAACGATGTTTTTGGCAACATAACGTGCAGCGTACGCAGCAGAACGGTCAACTTTAGATGGATCCTTACCGGAGAACGCGCCGCCACCGTGACGCGCCATGCCGCCGTAGGTATCAACGATGATCTTACGACCGGTCAGACCGCAGTCGCCCATTGGTCCACCGATAACAAAACGGCCCGTTGGGTTGATGAAGAATTTGGTTGAGGCATTCAGCCACTCGGTCGGCAGAACCGGCTTGATGATCTCTTCCATCACCGCTTCCTGCAGAGATTTCTGGTCGATATCTTCTGAGTGCTGAGTGGAGAGAACTACCGCGTCGATGCCGACAATTTTGCCGTCGTCGTACTGGAAGGTAACCTGGCTTTTCGCATCCGGACGCAGCCACGGCAGGGTGCCGTTTTTGCGCACTTCAGCCTGACGCTGCACCAGACGGTGAGCATAGGTGATTGGCGCTGGCATCAGCACGTCGGTTTCGTTGGTGGCGTAGCCAAACATCAGGCCCTGGTCGCCCGCGCCCTGCTCCAGCGGATCGGCACGGTCAACGCCCTGGTTGATGTCAGGGGACTGTTTGCCGATGGCGCTCAGTACGGCGCACGAGTTGGCATCAAAGCCCATATCAGAATGCACATAGCCGATTTCACGCACGGTGTTACGGGTGATCTCTTCGATATCAACCCATGCACTGGTGGTGATTTCACCGCCAACCATTACCATGCCGGTTTTGACATAGGTCTCACAGGCAACGCGCGCTTTCGGATCCTGCTCGAGGATCGCATCCAGCACCGCATCGGAGATTTGGTCAGCAATTTTATCAGGATGTCCTTCTGATACAGACTCGGACGTAAACAGGTGTTTTGCCATGTTTTAATTTACCTAAGGAGAATTTGTTTAGCTCAAACTGTCGTGTGGGATAGCCGTGGCAGGTTTTTCCACCAGGACTTGCAGATGATGACACTGGCAGTCTGAGTGTTAATCAGTATGGATGGATTAACATCTGGATGGCTATTTTAGGTCACATCTTCGCCCGATTTCCAGCTTTTTTTGTATATACGCCTACGGCCTTGAAAACCCAACTGGAAATTTTTGCTGACGGTCCCGGCAATGCGCACATTTATATTTTGCATTTTCCCTGTCTTGTCGGTATAAAACGCGGCGCGCGGCTCATACAAAAAAGCACACGACGTTCCTTCGTGTCGCCACTTCCAGCCGGGTAAAGCAGTGAACTTTTAGCTTTAACTTGTCGCGAGTTTTATCAGGCTTGCGTGGAGGTGATACGAGATAATGAACCGTCGTTTTCCGCTTAGTCAGTTCTGCCTTTCAGGCCGGAACATGCTCCCCGCCATTCGCATTTCTAATCTGCAAACCTGCCGATGTTATACCCATCTCGGCGCTTCTCAGGATTCCAGGGCTGGTACGATGCTTTGTGAAGTCTGAACAAGGGCGCTCTTGTAAATACAAGAGTTTTCTCGTGGTTTCGCCGGACCTTGTCATACAGAGTTCGGATACGTGTTTTACAATGATATGAATAAGAAACCGGTGGCACGCCCCGGCTTTCAGCATTCTGTGCTGGAAATCCGGTCGGATAATGGGTTGTTATCGCAGATTGACGCTGCGATAGTAGTCAACTGTTTTACACTGAATAGTAAGAATTGAGGTTCGCTATGTCTGACGACATGTCTTCGTTTTCGCCTTCGTCAGCAGGCGAACAGGGTGTACTACGTTCTATGCAGGAGGTTGCGATGAGCTCCCAGGAAGCCAGCAAGATGCTGCGCACTTACAATATTGCCTGGTGGGGCAATAACTACTACGACGTCAATGAACTGGGCCACATCAGCGTCTGCCCGGATCCTGACGTACCGGAAGCGCGCGTCGATCTCGCAAAACTGGTGAAAGCGCGTGAAGCGCAGGGGCAGCGTCTGCCTGCACTGTTCTGCTTCCCGCAGATCCTGCAGCACCGTCTGCGTTCCATCAACGCCGCCTTCAAACGCGCGCGTGAATCTTACGGTTACAACGGCGACTATTTCCTTGTTTATCCGATCAAGGTGAACCAGCATCGTCGCGTTATCGAATCCTTAATTCACTCCGGCGAACCGCTGGGTCTGGAAGCCGGTTCCAAAGCGGAGCTGATGGCGGTACTGGCCCATGCCGGCATGACCCGCTCGGTGATCGTCTGTAACGGCTATAAAGACCGTGAATACATTCGTCTGGCGCTGATTGGTGAGAAGATGGGCCACAAGGTCTATCTGGTCATCGAGAAGATGTCCGAGATTAATATCGTGCTGGAAGAGGCCGAGCGTCTAAACGTGGTGCCGCGCCTTGGCGTGCGTGCGCGTCTGGCCTCGCAGGGCTCCGGGAAGTGGCAGTCCTCCGGCGGCGAAAAATCCAAATTTGGCCTTGCGGCGAACCAGGTTCTGCAGCTGGTCGAAATCATGCGCGATAGGGGTCGTCTGGACAGCATTCAGCTCTTGCACTTCCACCTCGGTTCGCAGATGGCCAACATCCGTGATATCGCCACCGGCGTGCGTGAATCGGCCCGTTTCTACGTCGAGCTGCATAAGCTGGGCGTGAACATCCAGTGCTTCGACGTCGGCGGTGGCCTGGGCGTGGACTATGAAGGGACCCGCTCGAAGTCTGACTGCTCGGTGAACTACGGCCTGAACGAATACGCCAACAACATCATCTGGGCGATTGGCGATGCCTGTGAAGAGAATGATCTGCCGCACCCGACGGTGATCACCGAGTCCGGACGTGCGGTTACCGCGCACCACACGGTGTTGGTATCGAACATCATCGGCGTGGAGCGCAACGAATACACCGAGGCGACACCGCCGGAAGACGATGCGCCGCGTGCCCTGCAAAGCATGTGGGAAACCTGGATTGAGATGCACGAGCCGGGCACCCGTCGTTCACTGCGTGAATGGCTGCACGACAGCCAGATGGATCTGCACGATATTCATACCGGCTATTCATCCGGGGCGTTCAGCCTGCAGGAGCGTGCATGGGCCGAGCAGCTGTATCTGAACATGTGTCACGAAGTGCAGAAACAGCTCGACCCGAGCAACCGTGCGCACCGTCCGATTATCGACGAGCTGCAGGAGCGTATGGCGGACAAGATGTACGTCAACTTCTCCCTGTTCCAGTCGATGCCGGATGCCTGGGGTATCGACCAGCTGTTCCCGGTTATGCCGCTGGAAGGGCTGAATCAGATCCCTGAGCGCCGCGCGGTGCTGCTGGATATCACCTGTGACTCCGACGGGGCGATCGACCACTACATCGACGGGGATGGCATCGCCACCACCATGCCAATGCCGGAGTACGATCCGGAGAACCCGCCAATGCTGGGCTTCTTTATGGTCGGGGCGTATCAGGAGATCCTGGGCAACATGCACAACCTGTTCGGGGATACCGAAGCGGTTGACGTGTTTGTCTTCCCAGACGGCAATGTGGAAGTGGAGCTCTCTGACGAGGGGGACACCGTGGCGGATATGCTGCAGTACGTGCAGCTCGATCCGAACAAGCTGCTGACCCAATTCCGCGATCAGGTGAAAAAGACCGATCTGGACGATGCGTTGCAGAAACAGTTCCTGGAAGAGTTTGAAGCGGGTCTGTACGGCTATACGTATCTGGAAGACGAGTAAGCATTCTTCCCTCTCCCCTCTGGGGAGAGGGTTAGGGGTGAAGCCCGCACAATGCCCTATACTCACTTGAACCCGTATGAAATAGCGGCGATAATCCGCCGCAACAGGCACTATTCAAATCAATCCCTTCCTCGTCGGGTTTAACGACGCGGAGGGGATTTTTTTTCATCTATTTTTAATGCACCGACGTTATAAAGAGGTCAGGACATGAGCACTTTAGGCCATCAGTACGATAACTCCCTGGTATCTAACGCTTTTGGTTTTTTACGCCTTCCGATGAATTTCCAGCCGTACGACAGCGATGCGGACTGGGTGATCACCGGGGTGCCGTTTGATATGGCGACATCCGGTCGTGCCGGTGGCCGTCATGGCCCGGCAGCGATCCGTCAGGTCTCCACTAACCTGGCCTGGGAGCACAACCGTTTTCCGTGGAACTTCGACATGCGCGAGCGCCTGAACGTGGTTGACTGCGGCGACCTGGTCTATGCCTTCGGTGATGCGCGTGAAATGAGCGAAAAACTGCAGGCCCACGCTGAGAAGCTGCTGGCTGCCGGCAAGCGTATGCTCTCCTTCGGGGGTGACCATTTCGTGACCCTGCCGCTGCTACGCGCTCACGCCAAGCATTTCGGTAAGATGGCGCTGGTGCATTTTGATGCCCATACCGACACCTACGCGAACGGCTGCGAATTTGACCACGGCACCATGTTCTTCACCGCGCCGAAAGAAGGCCTAATCGATCCAAACCACTCCGTGCAGATCGGGATTCGTACCGAGTTCGATAAAGACAACGGCTTCACCGTGCTGGACGCGGGTCAGGTTAACGATCGCGGCGTGGATGACATCATCGCTCAGGTGAAGCAGATTGTTGGCGATATGCCGGTATACCTGACCTTCGACATCGACTGTCTGGATCCGGCCTTTGCGCCTGGCACCGGCACCCCGGTGATCGGCGGCCTGACCTCCGATCGCGCCATTAAGCTGGTACGTGGCCTGAAGGATCTGAACATCGTAGGTATGGACGTGGTGGAAGTCGCGCCTGCTTACGACCAGTCCGAGATCACTGCGCTGGCCGCGGCGACCCTGGCACTGGAAATGCTCTACATCCAGGCGGCGAAAAAAGGCGAGTAATAAAGAGAGGCCGGGACAGGTTGCCCGGCCTGTTTTTCGAGGTTATTTAATGCCGTCGGTGGCCATGCGATCGCGAATATGCTGCGCACGTGCCGCAGAAGCAGGGTGGTCGTCAAACATTGAGCTTTGACGGCCCGCTTCCTGTTGAGCCAGTTTTTCGAAGCTGGTGGCTAAGCCCAACGGGTTGATGCCGCGTTTGCGCAACAGATCGTAAGAGTAGTCATCGGCCTCGGATTCCTGACGCTGGGAGAACTGGGAATTAACCAGTTTTTCACCGAGATCGCCAAGCTGCGACTGGGACAGGCTCCCGACAATGCCCCCGGCAGACGCTGCCGCCACGCGCACGGCGTTGGTACCAAGCGCCACCTGCATCCCTTTCTTCACGTGGCCGAGCGCAACGTGACCCATTTCATGCCCAATCACCGCTTCGACTTCGTTATCGGTCATCATGTCCATCAGCCCGCTGTAGACGCGGATGCAGCCGTTGGCCATCGCGAAGGCGTTGACATCTTTAGCCATATACACCTTGTAGTTCACCGGCTGGCCATTGATGTTGTCGCCAAGCGCAGAAGCAATCTTATCCAGACGCTGAGCGTAAGTGCTGCCTGCAGGGGCGATGGTGGCTTTACCGTCCATCTCCTTACAGGCCTCGTCGCTTAACGTTTTAACCTGAGCATCGCTCAGGGAGTAGGCCTGAAACGCCTCTGCCCCGGAGCTCATCAGACCGCCAGAGTCCATATTCTGACACCCGCTCAGCAGGAGCGTCGTTCCCAGAGCCAGCACTATTGCACGCATTTTCATTAGGTTGCTTCCGCACTCGTTAAACACGATAAATTCTGAAATTACATCACGGCAGCGAGGCCGGAGTACCCTGAGTATAAAGAATATAAACGAAGGCGGGCGAGAAGATTGCGCAACGTGCGAGCCTGTTCCAGAGATTTCTTAACAGGCAAAAGAATGGTCCATGTACATGCTTTGTCGCTTGGGTTACATTGTTGGCACTTTTTTCTGGCGTAGCCCAAAACGCGCTGTCGTCAAGCCGAAACGGGCATGGCCTTCAACATCCGATCTGGAGTCAAAATGTCCTCACGTAAAGAGCTTGCCAATGCTATTCGTGCGCTGAGCATGGATGCTGTACAAAAAGCTAAATCCGGTCACCCGGGCGCCCCAATGGGCATGGCTGACATTGCCGAAGTCCTGTGGCGTGATTTCCTGAACCACAACCCGAACAACCCGGCATGGGCTGACCGCGACCGTTTCGTGCTGTCTAACGGCCATGGCTCCATGCTGATCTACAGCCTGCTGCACCTCACCGGCTATGCACTGCCAATCGAAGAGCTGAAAAACTTCCGTCAGCTGCACTCCAAAACTCCAGGTCACCCGGAAGTGGGTTACACCGCAGGCGTAGAAACCACCACCGGCCCGCTGGGTCAGGGTATTGCTAACGCCGTGGGTATGGCGATTGCTGAGAAGACGCTGGCGGCGCAGTTCAACCGTCCTGGTCATGACATTGTTGACCACTTCACCTATGCGTTCCTCGGCGATGGCTGCATGATGGAAGGTATCTCTCACGAGGTATGCTCCCTGGCCGGTACCCTGAAACTGGGCAAACTGGTTGCGTTCTATGACGACAACGGCATCTCCATCGATGGCCACGTTGAAGGCTGGTTCACCGACGATACCGCAGCACGTTTCGAAGCCTACGGCTGGCACGTGGTGCGTGGCGTTGACGGTCACGATGCTGAAGCGATTAAACGTGCAGTAGAAGAAGCACGCGCTGTAACCGACAAGCCATCCCTGCTGATGTGCAAAACCATCATCGGTTTCGGTTCCCCGAACAAAGCTGGCACCCACGACTCTCACGGTGCACCGCTGGGTGACGCAGAGATCGCCCTGACCCGCGAACAGCTGGGCTGGAAACACGCCGCGTTTGAGATCCCATCTGAGATCTACGCCCAGTGGGATGCCAAAGAAGCCGGTCAGGCGAAAGAAGCTGCATGGAACGAGAAGTTCGCGGCCTACGCTAAAGCTTTCCCTCAGGAAGCGGCTGAATACACCCGTCGTATGAAAGGTGAGATGCCGGCAGACTTCGACGCCAAAGCGAACGAATTCATTGCTAAGCTGCAGGCTAACCCGTCCAAAATCGCCAGCCGTAAAGCGTCCCAGAATGCCATCGAAGCCTTCGGCCCGTGGCTGCCGGAGTTCCTCGGCGGCTCCGCTGACCTGGCACCTTCTAACCTGACCATCTGGTCTGGTTCTAAAGCGATCAACGAAGATGCTGCCGGTAACTACATCCATTACGGTGTACGTGAATTCGGTATGACTGCGATTGCCAACGGTATCTCCCTGCACGGTGGTTTCCTGCCGTACACCTCCACCTTCCTGATGTTCGTGGAATATGCCCGTAACGCGGTGCGTATGGCTGCGCTGATGAAACAGCGTCAGGTGATGGTTTACACCCACGACTCCATCGGTCTGGGCGAAGATGGCCCGACTCACCAGCCGGTTGAGCAGGTTGCTTCTCTGCGTGTGACCCCGAACATGTCCACATGGCGTCCATGTGACCAGGTTGAATCCGCGGTAGCGTGGAAATATGGCGTTGAGCGTCAGGACGGCCCGACCGCACTGATCCTCTCCCGTCAGAACCTGGCTCAGCAGGATCGTACCGAAGCGCAGCTGGCGAACATCGCTCGCGGCGGTTACGTACTGAAAGATTGCGACGGTCAACCACAGGTGATCTTCATCGCGACCGGTTCTGAAGTTGAACTGGCGGTGGCGGCCTGGGATCAGCTGGCAGGCGAAGGCGTGAAAGCGCGCGTGGTTTCCATGCCGTCTACCGATGCCTTTGACAAGCAGGACGCGGCGTACCGTGAATCCGTGCTGCCGAAAGCGGTCTCCGCTCGTGTGGCTGTGGAAGCGGGTATCGCTGACTACTGGTTCAAATACGTGGGCCTGAACGGCGCAATCGTCGGCATGACCACCTTCGGTGAGTCTGCTCCGGCTGAGCAGCTGTTCGAAGAGTTTGGCTTCACCGTTGAGAACGTGGTCGCGAAAGCGAAAGAACTGCTGTAATTGCTGTTTTGCCCGGTGGCGCTACGCTTACCGGGCCTACAAATGGCCCGAAAGTAGGCCGGGTAAGCGCTAGCGCGCCACCCGGCTTTTTTGTATCTACTATTCCTCCTGCATGTAACTACGCTGTGAATTATTCCATTAAAAATGTGACGCAAGTCATATAGCTGGCTTATTGGTCCGGGCGCTCATTCCCTTTATTCCACGTTTCGCTTATTCTTGCTGAAGCGTTTCAGTCGATTAAACGTTCGACAAATGACCAATCAGTTGGAGTTTGTGACAGGCGAGGATTCCCCTCAGAGCGTTGCTGGATTACTCTGTCAGCCACCTCGAATCAGGGAAAGCTTTGCAGGAGACTTATGACCGTACGCGTAGCGATTAATGGTTTCGGTCGCATCGGACGTAACGTGGTTCGTGCTTTATATGAATCCGGGCGCCGGGCGGAAATGACCGTGGTGGCCATCAATGAACTGGCCGATGCCGCAGGCATGGCGCATTTATTGAAATATGACACCAGCCATGGGCGCTTCGCCTGGGACGTTCGTCAGGAGAGAGAGCAGCTGTTCGTCGGTGATGACGTGATTCGTGTGCTGCACGAGCAGACGATCGACGCCTTACCCTGGCGTGAGCTGGGCGTGGATGTGGTGCTCGACTGTACCGGTGTCTACGGCAATCGCGAACACGGCGAAGCCCATCTGGCGGCTGGCGCGAAGAAAGTGCTCTTCTCACATCCTGGCAGTAACGATCTCGATGCCACGGTGGTTTATGGCGTTAACCATCATGAGCTGCAAGCGGAACACCGCATCGTCTCCAATGCCTCCTGCACCACCAACTGTATTATTCCGGTCATCAAACTGCTGGACGATGCCTATGGCATTGAATCGGGCACCGTGACCACGATTCACTCCGCCATGCACGATCAGCAGGTCATTGACGCATACCACCCGGACCTGCGACGCACTCGCGCGGCGAGTCAGTCGATTATCCCGGTGGATACCAAACTGGCGGCCGGGATTACCCGAATTTTCCCCCAGTTTGAAGACCGTTTTGAAGCTATCGCCGTGCGTGTTCCTACCATCAACGTGACGGCGATCGACCTCAGCGTGACCGTGAAAAAACCGGTAAAAGCCTGTGAGGTCAACCTGTTGCTGCAAAAAGCGGCACAGCAAGCATTTCATGGTATAGTTGACTATACGGAATTACCGTTGGTCTCAGTAGATTTTAACCACGATCCGCACAGCGCCATTGTTGATGGCACCCAAACGCGCGTGAGTGGGGCGCATCTGATCAAAACGCTGGTCTGGTGTGATAATGAATGGGGCTTTGCTAACAGGATGCTCGACACCACGTTAGCCATGGCCGCACAAGGTTTCAGGTAAGGCGCCTGTTGCGTCTGCAAAACTTTAAGAATCAACGAGAGGATTCACCATGTCTGTAATTAAGATGACCGATCTGGATCTGGCAGGTAAACGCGTTTTCATCCGTGCGGATCTGAACGTACCGGTTAAAGATGGGAAAGTCACCAGCGACGCACGTATCCGTGCCTCTCTGCCAACCATCGAACTGGCACTGAAGCAGGGTGCAAAAGTGATGGTCACCTCCCACCTGGGTCGTCCGACCGAAGGCGAGTACAACGAAGAATTCTCTCTGCTGCCGGTTGTTAATTACCTGAAAGACAAACTGTCCAGCCCGGTACGTCTGGTTAAAGACTACCTGGACGGCGTTGAAGTTGCTGAAGGTGAACTGGTTGTTCTTGAAAACGTTCGCTTTAACAAAGGCGAGAAGAAAGACGACGAAACCCTGTCCAAAAAATACGCTGCCCTGTGCGACGTGTTCGTAATGGATGCTTTCGGTACTGCTCACCGTGCGCAGGCTTCTACTCACGGTATCGGTAAATTCGCTGACGTCGCCTGTGCAGGTCCACTGCTGGCAGACGAACTGGAAGCACTGGGCAAAGCTCTGAAAGAACCAGCGCGTCCAATGGTTGCTATCGTTGGCGGTTCTAAAGTCTCTACCAAACTGACCGTTCTGGACTCTCTGTCCAAAATCGCTGACCAGCTGATCGTCGGTGGCGGCATCGCCAACACCTTCGTTGCCGCTCAGGGCCACAACGTGGGTAAATCCCTGTACGAAGCAGACCTGGTTGACGAAGCAAAACGCCTGCTGACCACCTGTGACATCCCGGTTCCGACTGACGTTCGCGTGGCGACTGAGTTCTCAGAAACCGCTACCGCTGAGCTGAAGTCTGTCTCTGACATCAAAAATGAAGAGCAGATTCTGGACCTGGGCGATGCCTCTGCAGAAAAACTGGCTGAGATCCTGAAGAATGCGAAAACCATTCTGTGGAACGGCCCGGTTGGCGTGTTCGAATTCCCGAACTTCCGTAAAGGTACTGAAATCGTGGCTAACGCGATTGCAGACAGCGACGCATTCTCCATTGCTGGCGGCGGTGATACTCTGGCAGCAATCGATCTGTTCGGTATTTCCGACAAGATCTCCTACATCTCCACTGGCGGCGGCGCATTCCTCGAATTCGTGGAAGGCAAAGTTCTGCCAGCAGTAGCCATGCTCGAAGAGCGCGCTAAGAAGTAAGCCATTTTAGGGCAGGGAAACCTGCCCAATTTTCAGCGTGCTTTTAAGAGCTCGCCCCTTTCCAAGGCCGAAGATACAGGACTCGCAACATGTCTAAAATTTTTGATTTCGTAAAACCTGGCGTGATCACTGGTGATGACGTTCAGAAGGTGTTCCAGGTAGCAAAAGAAAACAACTTTGCTCTGCCAGCTGTTAACTGCGTCGGTACCGACTCAATCAACGCCGTACTGGAAGCCGCAGCAAAAGTTAAAGCTCCGGTAATCGTTCAGTTCTCTAACGGCGGTGCTGCGTTTATCGCAGGTAAAGGCGTGAAAACTGACGTTCCTCAGGGCGCGGCAATCCTGGGTGCAATCTCTGGCGCACATCACGTACACCAGATGGCTGAGCACTACGGTGTTCCGGTTATCCTGCACACTGACCACTGCGCTAAGAAACTGTTGCCGTGGATCGACGGTCTGCTGGACGCGGGCGAAAAACACTTCGCAGCAACCGGTAAGCCACTGTTCTCTTCTCACATGATCGACCTGTCTGAAGAGTCTCTGGAAGAGAACATCGAGATCTGCTCCAAATACCTGGCGCGCATGGCCAAAATGGACATGACTCTGGAAATCGAACTGGGTTGCACCGGTGGCGAAGAAGACGGTGTGGACAACAGCCACATGGACGCTTCTGCCCTGTACACTCAGCCAGAAGACGTTGATTACGCTTACACCGAGCTGAGCAAAATCAGCCCGCGCTTCACCATCGCTGCCTCCTTCGGCAACGTACACGGCGTGTACAAGCCAGGCAACGTGGTTCTGACCCCGACCATTCTGCGTGATTCTCAGGAATACGTTTCCAAGAAACACAACCTGCCGCACAACAGCCTGAACTTCGTCTTCCACGGCGGTTCCGGTTCTTCTGCTCAGGAAATCAAAGACTCTGTAAGCTACGGTGTTATCAAAATGAACATCGATACCGACACCCAATGGGCAACCTGGGACGGTATCCTGCAGTACTACAAAACCAACGAAGCTTACCTGCAGGGCCAGCTGGGCAACCCGAAAGGCGAAGACCAGCCGAACAAGAAATACTACGATCCACGCGTATGGCTGCGTTCAGCCCAGGCCTCTATGGTGACGCGTCTGGAGCAAGCATTCAAAGAGCTGAACGCGGTTGACGTTCTGTAATTTGTACTGCTGATAGCCTCAGAAAGCCCGCGTTAATCGCGGGCTTTTTTTATGCTTTTTCAACTGGCTACAACCACTATTTATGTGATCTGTTTGGCAAAACCCCTGCTTTTGTTTACCCTTTACTAACTTGCCTGCCTCGATGGGGGATGCATTTTTATGGTCTGGCTTAGATAAGGAATTTTGAATGGAAGATCTCGGTGTTGTAGATAGCATCAATAACGCGGGCTCCTGGCTGGTGCGCAACCAGGCGTTGCTGTTGAGTTACGCCGTAAATATTGTGGCGGCCATCGCCATTATCATCATCGGTATGATCGTGGCGCGCATCATCTCTAACGCCGTCAACCGCGTGATGCGGGCGCGTCATATTGATGCCACGGTGGCAGATTTCCTCTCCGCACTGGTGCGCTATGGCGTTATCGCGTTTACGCTGATTGCGGCTCTGGGTCGTGTCGGGGTGCAAACGGCGTCGGTGATCGCCGTGCTGGGTGCCGCCGGTCTGGCAATTGGTCTGGCCTTGCAGGGCTCGCTGTCGAACCTGGCGGCCGGGGTACTGCTGGTGACCTTCCGTCCGTTCCGCTCTGGTGAATATGTTGATCTCGGCGGCGTGGCCGGTACCGTGCTGCAGGTGCAGATCTTCTCTACCACCCTGCGCAGCGCGGATGGCCGCATGGTCGTGATCCCGAACGGGAAAATCATCGCCAACAACATCATTAACTTCTCTCGTGAACCGGTCCGTCGTAATGAGTTCATCATTGGCGTGGCGTACGATTCGGATATCGACAAGGTGAAGCAACTGCTCACCAACATCATCGAATCGGATGACCGAATTCTCAAAGATCGTGAGATGACCGTTCGCCTGAACGAGCTGGGTGCTTCATCGATCAACTTTGTGGTGCGCATCTGGAGCCACAGCGGTGATCTGCAGAGTGTTTACTGGGATGTGCTGGAACGCGTGAAACGCGACTTTGATGCCAACGGTATCAGCTTCCCGTATCCGCAGATGGACGTGAACTTCAAGCGTGTGAAAGAGCCGGCGGAATAACGTTTTCCCGGTAACCCGGCATGCGCAATGCGTGTCGGGTTTAATTAGTTCTGCTTATTGCCAATTAATATTATCCATTTCCTCTTATTATCCTCCCGCAGTATAGTCTGCCCTCAAGACATCTTTCTGAGATTAATTTCCATGTTATCTTTTTACATTCAAGGGTTTATGATTGGCGCGGCGATGATCTTGCCTCTCGGCCCGCAAAATGCGTTCGTCATGAATCAGGGCATTCGTCGTCAGTATCATCTGATGATTGCGTTGCTCTGCGCGGTGAGCGATATGCTCCTGATCTGCGCCGGAATTTTTGGCGGTAGCGCGCTGCTGATGCAGTCCCCCTGGCTGCTGGCGCTGGTGACCTGGGGCGGCGTCGCGTTTTTGCTGTGGTATGGCTTTGGCGCCCTGAAAACGGCGATGGGCAGCAATATTGAGCTGACCAGCGCCGAAGTGATGAAGCAGGGGCGCTGGAAAATTATCGTCACCATGCTGGCGGTCACCTGGCTCAACCCGCATGTTTATCTGGATACTTTTGTGGTGCTGGGCAGCCTGGGCGGGCAGCTCGATGCAGAGCCGAGACGCTGGTTTGCACTGGGTACCGTCAGCGCCTCTTTCCTGTGGTTCTTTGGGCTGGCGCTGCTTGCCGCCTGGCTGGCTCCCCGCCTGCGCACCGCCAAAGCCCAGCGCATTATCAACGGCCTGGTCGGTGTGGTGATGTGGGTTATCGCTTTCCAGCTGGCGAAAGAGGGGATTCATCACATCAGGGAACTATTCGACTAAGCGTTGTCTTATGGACATTCGACCAGCAGCCGCTAAGCTTGCTGGCATGCGCCCTGCTACATGGGCACTCTTCGCAACATGGAGGAATAAAAGTGAAGTTGAATGTAATCGCCCTTGCGGCATTAATGGGTTTTGGCGCAGCATCCGTTCAGGCCAGTGAACTGCCTGATAGCCCGCACATTGTGACCTCCGGCACCGCAAGCGTTGATGCGGCTCCGGATATCGCCACCTTAGCCATCGAAGTGAACGTGGCGGCTAAAGATGCCGCTACCGCCAAGAAACAGGCAGACGATCGCGTTGCGCAATATCTCTCTTTCCTGGAGCAGAACGGTGTCGCTAAAAAAGATATCAACTCTGCCAACCTGCGCACTCAACCGGATTATGACTATAAGGATGGCAAAAGCATCCTGAAAGGTTACCGCGCGGTACGTACCGTGGAAGTTACGGTGCGTCAGCTTGATAAGCTCAACTCCCTGCTGGATGGCGCGCTGAAAGCGGGTCTGAACGAAATCCGTTCTGTCTCCCTGGGCGTTGCGCAACCTGAGAAGTATAAAGACGAAGCGCGTAAAGCGGCGATTGATGATGCCGTGCGTCAGGCGCAGCAGCTGGCTTCTGGCTTTAACAGCAAGCTGGGCCCGGTTTACAGCGTCCGTTACCACGTCTCTAACTATCAGCCGAGCCCGATGGTGCGCATGATGAAAGCGGAAGCGGCGCCGGTCTCCGCGCAGGATACCTACGAACAGCCAACCATCCAGTTTGATGATCAGGTTGACGTGGTGTTCCAGCTGGAGCCAGCGCAGGGCCAGCAGCAGAACCAGCAGGTTCAGCAGACTCAGCCGGTTCAACAGAATCAGCAGCAGGATACAGCAACTAAAGCACCGTAAGTCTGGTATTCAGCACAGAAAAAAGGCCGGGTTAGCGTTAATGCGACCCGGCCTTTTTATTAATCCTGGCGCAGGACTTTGCGTCCATGGGCCAGCAGCGCGTCGGTGACGTTGCGCATCATCCGGCTTTCCGGCGCAAAGCGGTGCCAGTAAAGCATACGGCGCTGATGTAAGCCTGGCGTCAGGTCGATCAGCTCGCCACTGTTCAGTTCTTTCTCGATCTGCAGATGCGGGATCATGCAGCAGGTGGTGCCCTGACGTGCCAGCTGCACGAAGGCTTCGGAGGAGTTCACGATATGGCAAGGTACGCTGCCCGGCGGCAGGTCGAAGTTCTGCTGTAAAAACGCCTGATGCATGTCATCAAGATGGTCAAAGGCCACGGCAGGCGCTTTCAGCAGCGCCGCGCGGGTGACGCCATTCGGGAAGTAACGCTCGGCAAAGGCTTTTGAGCCAACGAACAGATAATCCAGCGCCCCCAGCTGATCCACCAGGCAGCTTGGCAGCGCCTGAGGCTGGATACTGACTGCACCCACTACTTCACCGCGGCGCAGACGCTCCTGGGTACGGGTTTCATCTTCAACCTGCAAATTGAGACGGATAGGCGAATCGGCCAGCACCGGGGCGAGGGCAGGGAGAAGCCAGGTTGCCAGACTGTCGGCGTTGACCGCCAGAGAGAGCAGCAGCGGCGTGGAGCCGGTCTGTTCATCGCCCAGCCACTCATCTTCCAGCAGCTCAACCTGACGCAGCAGCGCCAGCAGCTTTTGCCCCTGTTCGGTTGGACGCGGCGGCACGGTACGAACCAGCAGCGGTTGCCCGAACATGTTTTCAAGCTGTTTGATTCGTTGTGAAACAGCGGATTGGGTAATGCACAGCTTTTGTGCTGCGCGTTCGAATCCGCGTTCACGAATAACGGCATCAAGCGCCTGTAATGTTCTGTAGTCCGGACGTTTCATTGCTCTGGCTGACTCCCACAAAATTCAATACGTCGCACTATGACATAAATTTATGTTTGATACAGACGAAATTGGTGACCTCGCAGATCACATGGCGCAGGCGAATGCTCTATAATGCGCGTCACGCAAAATCACCACGGGCACGAGATCATGACGCAGGATGAACTGAAAAAAGCAGTAGGATGGGCCGCTCTCCAGTATGTACAGCCGGGAACCATTGTCGGCGTGGGCACAGGGTCAACGGCAGCACACTTTATTGATGCGCTGGGCACCATGAAAGGCCAGATCGAGGGGGCGGTTTCCAGCTCTGATGCCTCCACGGAAAAGCTGAAAAGTCTGGGGATCACCGTTTTCGATCTCAACGACGTTGACCGTCTGGGGATCTACGTCGACGGCGCGGATGAGATCAACGGCCATATGCAGATGATCAAGGGCGGTGGCGCGGCGCTGACGCGTGAGAAAATCATCGCCTCCGTGGCGGACAAGTTTATCTGTATCGCCGATGCCTCCAAGCAGGTCGATATCCTCGGCAACTTCCCGCTGCCGGTTGAAGTGATCCCGATGGCGCGCAGCGCGGTTGCCCGCGAGCTGGTGAAACTCGGTGGCCGCCCGGAATACCGTCAGGGCGTGGTGACGGATAACGGGAACGTGATTCTGGATGTTCGCGGTCTGGAGATCCTCGACGCCGTGGCGCTGGAGAATGCCATCAACGGCCTGCCAGGCGTGGTAACCGTAGGGTTATTCGCCAATCGTGGCGCGGACGTCGCGCTGATCGGTACTGCCGATGGCGTCAAAACCATCGTGAAATGATCTGACGGGGGGAGTCTCCCCCCGCTAACTTTTTTTGCAACAGCGATATTCGGTGACTTGTGTCACATTTCTAATTCTCTCCTGACGATCCTGCCGCTTTTGTATTCCTCTACAGCATATTTCACTGCCAATTGGCGCTGTATGACATTTCTTCAGAGTGCCGACGCAAACGTTCATATTGCTGCAATAGTTTTTTTTGATATGTTGGCTGGAGCGGATTTCAATCCAGCACAACAACAGTTCAGACAATCAGACAGGGTCGGGGAAATGGCAAAGGTATCACTGGAGAAAGACAAGATTAAATTTCTGCTGGTCGAAGGGGTGCATCAGAAAGCACTGGATAACCTTCGTGCGGCAGGTTACACCAACATCGAATTTCACAAAGGCGCGCTGGATACCGAACAGCTGAAAGAGTCGATCCGTGATGCCCACTTCATTGGCCTGCGATCCCGTACCCACCTGACTGAAGACGTCATTGCCGCTGCAGAAAAACTGGTCGCGATTGGCTGCTTCTGTATCGGCACCAACCAGGTCGATCTCAATGCTGCTGCGAAGCGCGGTATCCCGGTATTCAACGCGCCATTCTCCAATACCCGTTCCGTGGCGGAGCTGGTGATCGGTGAACTCCTGCTGCTGCTGCGCGGTATTCCTGAAGCCAACGCCAAGGCTCACCGCGGAATCTGGAATAAACTGGCATCCGGCTCTTTTGAAGCGCGTGGTAAAAAGCTGGGGATTATCGGTTACGGCCACATCGGCACGCAGCTGGGCATTCTGGCGGAATCGCTGGGGATGCACGTCTTCTTCTACGATATCGAAAACAAGCTGCCGCTGGGGAATGCCACTCAGGTTCAGCATCTCTCCGACCTGCTCAACATGAGCGATGTCGTGAGCCTGCACGTGCCGGAAAACGCCTCCACCAAAAACATGATGGGTACAGAAGAGCTGGCGCTGATGAAGCCGGGCTCGCTGCTGATCAACGCCGCGCGCGGTACGGTAGTGGATATCCCGGCGCTGTGCGAAGCCCTGAAAAGCAAACATCTGGCGGGTGCTGCCATCGATGTCTTCCCGACCGAGCCGGCGACCAACAGCGATCCGTTCACCTCGCCGCTGTGTGAGTTCGACAACGTGATCCTGACTCCGCACATCGGGGGTTCTACTCAGGAAGCGCAGGAAAACATTGGACTCGAAGTGGCCGGTAAGCTGAGCAAATACTCTGACAACGGCTCAACCCTGTCGGCGGTCAACTTCCCGGAAGTCTCTCTGCCGCTGCACGGCGGACGTCGTCTGCTGCACATCCACGAAAACCGTCCGGGCGTGCTGACGGCCATTAACCAGATCTTCGCTGAGCAGGGCGTGAACATCGCCGCACAGTATCTGCAAACTAACGCCCAGATGGGTTATGTGGTTATCGATATCGAAGCGGATGAAGACGTTGCAGAGAAAGCGCTGCAGGGGATGAAGGCTATTCCAGGCACGATTCGCGCGCGTCTGCTGTACTAATCTGATGCCCGGCGGCGCTTCGCTTGCCGGGACTACGGGTTTTGTAGGCCGGGTAAGGCGTAGCCGCCACCCGGCTTTTTCACCACTGCCAAATCTTCGATGGCGTCACCACCGCAGGCAGCGGAATATCCCATTTCTCTACCGGTAACGCCTCCACGCGCTGACAATCATGGGCATAGCCCACGGGCTGTAAGCCGTGCTGCTGCCAGTTCTGCAGAGTGCGATCGTAAAAACCTCCGCCCATACCTAAACGCTGACCGCTCTCATCAAATGCCACCAACGGCGTCACCAGTACGTCCAGCTGATCCAGCGGCAGCACGTCACGCACGTCCAGCTTAGGTTCGGTGATTTTCAGACGATTTACCACCAGCTCGCTGTGAGGATGGTAGTGCAGAAACAGCAAGTTCCCCGGGCTGAAGGGGTGAAGTACCGGCAGATAGACCTTTTTCCCGGTGCGCCAGAGCTCATCGATCAGCGGTTGGGTATCGAGTTCGCCATCAAAGGAGAGAAACAGGGCGACAGTATGCGCCATCACAACGGGTGGATAAGCCATCATACGGGCCGCGGCTTGCTGCGCGAAATGGGCTTGCTGTTCGGATGTTAAGGCTCGGCGTTGCTGACGGATGAACTGACGAATCTGTTGACGAGAGGCAGGAACTTCAGGAAGTTGCGTCATGGTAGTCGCTGGGTAGAAAGGTGAGGGAATCTCCGAGATGCCGCCGCAGGCTGTAACCCTTGAACCCTTGGTTCAAGGTGAATGTGTCGTCATAGTTTTAAGGCTTCTCGGACGAACCGAGCATGCTCACCAACCATGGAGCGCCACATTCTTGTGGTATGAAATATCGGCTCAGGGGACTGGCCCGCATGCGAACATCTCAGAGAAATTTTTCCTTCAGGGTCACTCTACCATAGTAGACCACGAAGTGTTATTCAAAGTTTTGCCCCGGTCTGTCTGTAATTCGACCCTGATCAAGCAATGCCTGTTCAATGGTCTGCTGGAGCATTTTAATGCGTTGTTCCATGCTCGCCGCGTAATCGCGGGTCTTCGCTTTTTCCTGAGCCAGTTCATAACTGATGTTCAACGCGGCGATGAAGACCAGCTGCTCAGTATTTGTGACTCTAGTGCGTTCTTTTAAATCTTGCAACCGCTGATTCAAATCATCCGCAGCCTGATTCAAAGCATCCCTTTGTTCAGGCGGACAATTCACTCGCAGCGAACGGCCAAAAATTTGGATATCGACGGGTTGTGCAGACATGCCACCTTCCTGCTGTTTGACTGCGCTGCCTTCACTTCCGCTACCGGGGGCTGCGAAGGGGCGACACTATAGCTACCCTGGCGTGTAGAAACAAGCCCTATTCTGGTTCACCAGGGTCCAAAGTGGTAGCATATCATGAATATTCCTCCCTTTGATGACGAATGAGCATGTCTATGCAGAACGAAATGCCTGGTTACAACGATGTCAGCCAATTACTGAACCAGCAGGGAGTGGGTTTAACCCCGGCTGAAATGCACGGTCTGATCAGCGGGATGCTGTGTGGTGGAAACAACGACAGCTCATGGCTGCCGCTGGTTCACGACCTGACGAACGAGGGTCTGGCGTTTGGGCATGATCTCGCCCAGGCGTTGCGCAGCATGCATGGCGCAACCAGCGATGCGCTGGAAGATGACGGCTTCCTTTTTCAGCTTTATCTGCCTGATGGCGACGACGTCAGCGTGTTCGATCGCGCCGATGCGCTGGCCGGTTGGGTCAACCACTACCTGTTAGGCTTGGGTGTGACGCAGCCTAAGCTGGAAAAAGTGACGGGCGAGGCCGGAGAAGCGATCGACGATCTGCGTAACATCGCTCAGCTGGGCTACGATGAAGACGAAGACCAGGAAGAGCTGGAGATGTCGCTGGAAGAGATCATCGAGTACGTGCGCGTGGCGTCGCTGCTGTGCCACGATACCTTTACGCGCGTAAAACCGACCGCACCGGAAGTGCGCAAACCGACCTTACACTAATAACAATTCCAGGAGGGTGTCATGACTCAGCAAGAGTACCTTCGCCGCCGTCAGGCGCTGCTGGCCACTATGCAGCCGGGCAGCGCCGCGTTGATTTTTGCCGCACCGGAAGCCACGCGCAGCAACGACAGCGAATATCCGTACCGCCAGAGCAGCGATTTCTGGTATTTCACCGGCTTCAATGAGCCGGAGTCGGTGCTGGTGCTGATCAAAAGTCACGACACCCATAACCACAGCGTGCTGTTTAACCGCGTTCGCGATCTCACCGCTGAGATCTGGTTTGGCCGCCGTCTGGGCCAGCAGGCCGCGCCGGAAACGCTGGGCGTGGATCGCGCCCTGGCGTTCAACGAGATCAACGAGCAGCTCTACCAGCTGCTCAATGGCCTGGAGGTGGTCTACCACGCTCAGGGCGAATACGCCTATGCCGATGAGATTGTCTTTGCCGCGCTGGATAAGCTGCGCAAAGGTTCCCGGCAAAATCTGAAAGCACCGGTAACGCTCACCGACTGGCGTCCCGCCGTCCACGAGCTGCGCCTGTTTAAATCAGAAGAAGAGCTCGAGGTCATGCGTCGCGCGGGCGAGATCAGCGCGCTGGCCCATACCCGGGCGATGCAAAAATGTTGTCCGGGGATGTTCGAGTATCAGCTGGAAGGCGAAATTCACCATGAATTTACCCGCCACGGTGCACGCTACCCGGCCTATAACACCATCGTTGGCGGCGGTGAAAACGGCTGCATTCTGCATTACACCGAAAACGAGTCTGAACTGCGGGATGGCGATCTGGTGCTGATCGACGCCGGATGCGAATTTAAAGGCTATGCCGGGGATATCACCCGCACCTTCCCGGTCAACGGCAAATTTACCCCGGCCCAGCGTGCCATCTACGACATCGTGCTGCAGTCGCTGGACACCGCACTGATGCTGTTCCGCCCCGGCACCTCCATTCAGGAGGTCACCGGTGAAGTGGTGCGCATTATGATTAGCGGGCTGGTGGAGCTGGGGATCCTCAACGGCGACGTCGATCAGTTGATCGCTGATAACGCTCACCGTCCCTTCTTTATGCATGGCCTGAGCCACTGGCTGGGGCTGGATGTGCATGATGTGGGCGTGTATGGCCCGGAACGTTCCCGCGTGCTGGAGCCAGGAATGGTGCTGACCGTTGAACCGGGGCTCTATATCGCCCCGGATGCCGACGTGCCCGCAGAGTATCGCGGGATCGGTATTCGTATCGAAGATGACATCGTCATCACTGAATCCGGTAACGAAAACCTGACGGCGTCGGTGGTGAAAAACGCCGACGAGATTGAAGCCCTGATGGCGGCGGCCCGCCCATGAGCATCATCATTGTTGGCGGGGGCATGACGGGCGCCACTCTGGCGCTGGCGATTTCAACGCTGACCCAGGGCAAGCTTCCGGTGCATCTGGTGGAGGCCGTGGCGCCGCAGTCGGCCGGTCATCCGGGGTTTGATGGCCGCGCCATCGCCCTGGCGCAGGGCACCTGCCAGCAGTTGGCCCGCAGCGGCATCTGGCAGGCGATTGCTGATTGCGCTACCGCGATCGAAACCGTCCATGTCAGCGATCGGGGCCACGCCGGGTTTGTCACCCTTGAGGCGCAGGATTATCGTATTGATGCCCTGGGGCAGGTGGTGGAGCTGCACGACATAGGTTTGCGCCTGTTCCGCCTGTTGCAGGATGCCCCTGGCGTGACGCTGCATTGCCCGGCACGCGTGGAACACTTTACCCGCAGCGAAACGTCGGTCAGCGTCACGCTGGATGACGGCAGTACGCTCGAGGGACAACTGCTGGTGGCGGCCGACGGCTCCCGTTCGGCGCTCGGCCAGCAGTGTGGGATCCAGTGGCAGCAGCAGCCGTACCATCAGCTGGCGGTGATCGCCAATGTAGCCACCGCCGAGCCACACCGTGGCCGCGCCTTTGAACGTTTTACCCAGCATGGTCCTTTGGCCATGCTGCCGATGTCGCAGGGACGTAGCTCACTGGTCTGGTGCCATCCGCTGGAAAACGCGGATGAAATACAGAGCTGGTCGGACGAACGCTTCTGCACCGAACTGCAAAAGGCCTTTGGCTGGCGGCTGGGGCGTATCACCCATGCCGGGAAGCGTTCGGTCTATCCTTTAGCATTAACCACCGCGTCGCAGGCAGTCTCCCATCGCGTCGCGCTGGTGGGCAATGCCGCCCAGACGTTACATCCCATCGCCGGGCAGGGCTTTAACCTCGGCCTGCGCGACGTGATGACCCTTGCCGAAACGCTGGCGCAGGCGTTTGCCCGACAGCAGGATTGCGGCGCGTATCCGGTGCTGTGCCAGTATCAGAAACGACGTCAGGCAGATAAAGAGGCCACCATCGGCGTAACCGACGGGCTGGTGCATCTGTTTGCTAATCGCTGGGCTCCGCTGGTGGCTGGGCGTAACCTGGGGTTAATGGCGATGGAATTATTCATTCCGGCACGCGATGTGCTGGCGCAGAGGACTCTCGGTTGGGTCGCTCGCTAAGGAGTTAACAAAGTGCAGAATGTTGATGTTGCCATTGTCGGTGGCGGAATGGTAGGACTGGCGCTGGCCTGCGGTCTGCAGGGCAGCGGTCTGCGCGTGGCGGTACTGGAGCAGAAACAGCCTCAGCCTGTCGCTTCCGATGCGCCGCCTGAGCTCCGTGTCTCAGCGATCAACGCCGCCAGTGAAAAGCTGCTGACCCGTATCGGCGTCTGGTCAGAGATCGTCGCCCAACGCGCCAGCTGCTATCACGGCATGGAAGTGTGGGATAAAGACAGCTTCGGGCATATCGCTTTTGATGATGAGAGCATGGGCTACAGCCATCTTGGCCATATCATTGAAAACGCGGTGATTCACCATGCGTTATGGCAAAAAGCGCAGCAGTGCAGCGACGTCACGCTGATTGCTCCCGCGCAGCTGCAGCAGGTGGCCTGGGGCGAAAACGATGCCTTTATTACCCTGCAAAGCGGCGACATGCTGACCGCGCGCCTGGTGGTAGGGGCCGACGGCGCAAACTCCTGGCTGCGTAACAAAGCCGACATTCCACTCACATACTGGGACTACCGCCATCATGCGCTGGTCGCCACCATCCGCACTGCGGAGCCGCACCAGGCCGTAGCCCGGCAGATTTTCCATAATGATGGCATTCTCGCCTTCCTGCCGCTGAGCGATCCGCATCTCTGCTCGATCGTCTGGTCGCTCTCCCCCGAGAAGGCCCAGCAGATGCAGGAGGCGTCCGCCGACGAGTTCAATCAGGCCCTGTGCGTGGCCTTTGATAACCGGCTGGGGCTCTGCACCGTCGAAAGCGAGCGCCAGGTGTTCCCGTTAACCGGTCGCTATGCGCGCCAGTTCGCCGCGCATCGTCTGGCGCTGGTGGGTGACGCGGCACACACCATTCATCCGCTGGCCGGGCAGGGCGTGAACCTGGGCTTTATGGATGCCGCCGAGCTGGTAAATGAACTGCGCCGCCTGCATCGTGACGGCAAAGATATCGGGCAGCATCTTTACCTGCGCCGCTACGAGCGCAGCCGTAAGCACAGTGCTGCGATGATGCTGGCGGGCATGCAGGGCTTCCGCGAACTCTTTGCCGGTGCCAACCCGGCCAAAAAACTGCTGCGCGATCTTGGGCTGAAACTGGCTGATACCCTCCCGGGCGTCAAACCGCAACTCCTGCGCCAGGCGATGGGTCTTAACGATCTCCCGGACTGGCTACGCTAATTTAGATCCCCATCACACTTTATTTTCCCGGCCTGTGGGCCGGGAAAATTCCCTCGTTTGAAATAATCTAATTTCACCGACTTTTTCGCATTAGATTATCTAATCTGGCTATTTTTATGTTACGGAAATTCAGCGCGTTTTTCCGCACTAAATATCAGCCCATGCTAAATCCTGTCTTAATAACTTTGCTTTTGTGCGGAATGATTCGCATTTTTATAGTGAATAACTCTGTACGCTTTGCTGGCATTTTTGACCATAAGCTAATGTGATGACCCATTTTCCCTTATGGTTAACCACCGTTTTCAGTGGTAACTTCAGGGAAAAGAGAACGTTTGCGTCGGCGTCCGGGAGCGATGCCGATGCCGGGTTTTATGGTGAGTTTTTCAGCATAAAACGCAAGACAGCCCAGCTCATTCAACGAGGATAAGATGGCTCAACAGACGCCTTTGTACGAACAACACACCTTATGCGGTGCACGCATGGTCGATTTCCATGGCTGGATGATGCCGCTGCATTATGGTTCGCAGATTGATGAGCATCATGCGGTGCGCACCGATGCCGGTATGTTCGACGTCTCGCATATGACCATTGTCGATCTGCACGGCAGCCGCACCCGGGAGTTTTTGCGTTATCTGCTGGCGAACGATGTGGCGAAACTCACGAAGCCGGGCAAAGCGCTCTATTCCGGCATGCTGAATGCCTCCGGCGGCGTGATTGACGACCTGATTGTTTATTACCTCACCGAAGATTTCTTCCGCCTCGTTGTTAACTCCGCCACCCGTGAAAAAGACCTCGCCTGGATCACCCAACACGCTGAACCTTACGCCATCGACATCACCGTACGTGATGACCTGTCGCTGATCGCGGTGCAGGGTCCGAACGCCCAGGCGAAAGCTGCATCCCTGTTCACTGATGAACAGCGCCAGGCCACTGACGGCATGAAGCCGTTCTTTGGCGTGCAGGCGGGCGATCTGTTTATTGCCACCACCGGGTATACCGGCGAAGCGGGCTATGAAATTGCGATGCCGAACGAAAAAGCGGCCGATTTCTGGCGTGCGCTGGTTGAGGCGGGCGTTAAGCCGGCCGGTCTGGGCGCGCGCGATACGCTGCGTCTGGAAGCCGGCATGAATTTGTATGGTCAGGAGATGGACGAAGGCGTCTCTCCGCTGGCGGCCAACATGGGCTGGACCATTGCATGGGAACCGGCGGATCGCGACTTTATCGGACGTGAAGCGCTGGAAATGCAGCGTGAGAAGGGTACCGAACAGCTGGTTGGCCTGGTGATGACCGAGAAAGGCGTACTGCGCGGCGAGCTGCCGGTGCGTTTCACCGATGCCAATGGCAACCACTGCGAAGGCATTATCACCAGCGGCAGCTTCTCTCCGACGCTGGGCTACAGTATTGCGCTGGCGCGTGTGCCGGCGGGCATTGGCGAGACTGCCGTGGTGCAGATCCGCAACCGCGAAATGCCGGTCCGCGTGACCAAACCAATTTTTGTTCGCGCCGGTAAGCCGGTCGCCTAATTATTTTTATCAGGAGAAATTCAATGAGCAATGTGCCAGCAGAACTGAAATACAGCAAAGAACACGAGTGGCTGCGCAAAGAAGCCGACGGTACTTACACCGTTGGGATCACCGAGCATGCTCAGGAGCTGTTAGGTGACATGGTCTTTGTGGATCTGCCTGAAGTAGGCGCGACCGTGACCGCGGGCGACGACTGCGCCGTGGCGGAATCTGTTAAAGCCGCTTCTGATATCTATGCGCCAGTGGGCGGCGAAATCGTGGCGGTAAACGACGCACTGAGCGACTCCCCGGAACTGGTGAACAGCGAGCCCTACGGCGAAGGTTGGATCTTCAAAATCAAAGCCAGCGACGAAGCGGAAGTTGCCGCTCTGCTGGATGCCACCGCGTACGAAGCCCTGTTAGAAGACGAATAATGTTGTGCCGGATGGCGCTGCGCTTATCCGGCCTACAGGTCAGCGTAGGCCCGGTAAGCGTTAGCGCCACCGGGCAACAGAGTTAGAGACAACTACGATTCACTGCACGTTTCAGGAACCATCGCTCATGACACAGACTTTAAGCCAGCTTGAAAACCGTGGCGCCTTCATTGAACGTCACATCGGGCCGGATGCTCAGCAACAGCAGGAGATGCTGAAGACGGTTGGCGCGGATTCGTTAAACGCCTTGATCGGCCAGATCGTGCCGAAAGATATTCAGCTCGACACGCCGCCGCAGGTGGGTGAAGCCACCACTGAATACGCTGCGCTGGCAGAACTGAAAGGCATTGCCAGCCTGAACAAGCGCTTTAAGTCTTACATTGGCATGGGCTACACCAACGTACAGTTACCGCCGGTGATCCTGCGTAACATGCTGGAAAACCCAGGCTGGTACACCGCCTATACCCCATATCAGCCGGAAGTATCTCAGGGCCGTCTGGAAGCGCTCCTCAATTTCCAGCAGGTCACCCTGGATCTGACCGGTCTGGATATCGCCTCGGCCTCGCTGCTGGATGAAGCCACCGCTGCCGCAGAAGCGATGGCGATGGCAAAACGCGTCAGCAAACTGAAGAACGCAAACCGCTTCTTCGTTGCCGCCGACGTTCACCCGCAAACCCTCGACGTGGTGCGTACCCGTGCGGAGACCTTTGGTTTTGAGGTGATCGTTGATGACGCTGATAAAGTTCTGGATCACCAGGACGTGTTCGGCGTACTGCTGCAGCAGGTTGGCACCACCGGTGAAGTGCACGACTACGGCACCCTGATTGCCGAGCTGAAAGCGCGCAAAGTTGTTGTCAGCGTGGCGGCCGATTTTATGGCGCTGGTGCTGTTAACGGCCCCGGGCAAACAGGGCGCAGACATCGTCTTCGGCTCCGCGCAGCGCTTCGGCGTGCCGATGGGCTACGGCGGTCCGCACGCGGCCTTCTTTGCCGGCAAAGATGAATTCAAACGCTCCATGCCAGGCCGCATTATCGGCGTATCGAAAGATGCCGCCGGTAACACCGCGCTGCGCATGGCGATGCAGACTCGCGAGCAGCACATCCGTCGTGAGAAAGCGAACTCCAACATCTGTACTTCTCAGGTGCTGCTGGCCAATATCGCCAGCCTGTATGCGGTCTTCCACGGCCCGGCTGGCCTGAAGCGTATCGCCAGCCGTATTCATCGTCTGGCGGATATCCTTGCCTGCGGCCTGCAGCAGAAAGGTCAAAAACTGCGCCACGCGCACTTCTTTGACACCCTGTGTGTTGAAGTGGCCGACAAAGCCGCGGTGCTGGCGCGCGCCGAAGCCGCAGAGATTAACCTGCGCAGCGATATACTCAATGCGGTGAGCATTACCCTGGATGAGACCACCACGCGTGAAGATATTCAGGTCCTGTTCAACGTCCTGCTGGGGAACGACCACGGCCTGAATGTGGATACCCTCGACAAAGAGGTGGCGCATGACAGCCGCTCTATCCAGGCGACCATGCTGCGCGACGACGCGATCCTCGCCCATCCGGTGTTTAACCGCTACCACAGCGAAACCGAGATGATGCGCTACATGCACTCCCTGGAGCGCAAGGATCTGGCCCTGAACCAGGCGATGATCCCGCTGGGCTCCTGCACCATGAAGCTGAACGCCGCCGCCGAGATGATCCCGATCACCTGGCCGGAATTCGCCGAGCTGCACCCGTTCTGCCCGGCCGATCAGGCGGAAGGCTACCATATGATGATTAACCAGCTCTCCGACTGGCTGGTGAAACTGACCGGCTACGACGCCCTCTGCATGCAGCCGAACTCCGGCGCGCAGGGTGAATACGCGGGCCTGCTGGCAATCCGTCACTATCACGAGAGCCGCAACGAAGGCCATCGCGATATCTGCCTGATCCCAAGCTCTGCCCACGGCACCAACCCGGCCTCTGCCCAGATGGCGGGGATGGAAGTGGTGGTTGTGGCCTGTGATAAAAACGGCAACATCGATCTGGCTGACCTGCGTGCCAAAGCAGAACAGACCAGCGATAAGCTCTCCTGCATCATGGTGACCTATCCGTCCACCCACGGGGTGTACGAAGAGACTATCCGTGAAGTGTGCGAGATCGTGCACCAGCACGGCGGCCAGGTTTACCTCGATGGCGCCAACATGAACGCTCAGGTGGGGATCACCACGCCAGGCTTTATCGGCGCGGACGTGTCGCACCTGAACCTGCACAAAACCTTCTGCATTCCGCACGGCGGTGGCGGCCCGGGTATGGGTCCAATCGGTGTGAAAGCGCACCTGGCCCCGTTCGTACCGGGTCACAGCGTGGTGCAGATCGAAGGCATGCTGACCCGTCAGGGCGCGGTCTCCGCGGCACCGTTCGGCAGCGCCTCCATTCTGCCTATCAGCTGGATGTATATCCGCATGATGGGCGCGGAAGGGCTGAAGCAGGCCAGCCAGGTGGCGATCCTGAATGCCAACTACATCGCGACCCGCCTGAAGTCTGCCTTCCCGGTGCTCTATACCGGTCGCGATGGCCGCGTGGCGCACGAATGTATCCTCGATATTCGCCCGTTGAAAGAGCAGACCGGCATCAGCGAACTGGATATCGCCAAACGTCTGATCGACTACGGCTTCCACGCCCCAACCATGTCGTTCCCGGTCGCGGGCACGCTGATGGTTGAGCCAACCGAATCCGAAAGCAAAGCCGAGCTGGACCGCTTTATCGACGCGATGCTGGCGATCCGCATGGAGATCGACCGCGTTCAGGATGGCGAATGGACGCTGGAAGATAACCCGCTGGTCAACGCCCCGCACACCCAGCACGAGATGGTGGCGGAGTGGAATCACGCTTACTCCCGCGAGCTGGCAGTCTTCCCGGCAGGCGTGGCTAACAAGTACTGGCCGACCGTGAAGCGTCTTGATGACGTCTACGGCGACCGCAACCTGTTCTGCTCCTGCGTGCCGATGAGCGAATACCAGTAACGGTTCTGCTATAACATAATCATGTAGGCCGGGTAAGCGTCAGCGCCACCCGGCTTTTTTGTTTCTGGAGGTTCTTATGGCAATCGCACTTGTTACCGGCGCCAGCCGCGGAATTGGCAAAGCGACCGCGCTTCAGCTGGCACGCGAAGGCTACACCGTGGCGGTGAATTATCACCACAACATCAAAGCCGCGACCGACGTCATCGCGCAGATTGTGAAAGAGGGCGGCAAAGCCTTTGCCCTGCGGGCAGACATCAGTGATGAAGCCCAGGTCATGGCGATGTTCGACAGCCTTGATCGTGAAGGTGAACCGCTGACGGCGCTGGTTAACAACGCTGGCATTCTGTTCGAGCAGAGCACCATCGAAAATCTCTCTGCCGAGCGCATTAATCGGGTGTTGGCCACCAACGTGACCGGGTATTTCCTCTGCTGCCGCGAGGCGGTGAAACGCATGTCGCACAAACATGGCGGAAAGGGCGGGGCGATTGTGAATGTCTCGTCCGCGGCATCGCGACTCGGCGCGCCGGGGGAGTATGTGGATTACGCGGCGTCGAAAGGGGCCGTAGACTCCCTTACCACCGGCTTAGCGCTGGAGGTGGCGGCGCAGGGCATTCGGGTTAACTGCGTCCGTCCGGGGCTGATCTACACCGAAATTCATGCTTCCGGCGGCGAGCCGGGACGTGTGGATCGGGTGAAGTCGATGCTGCCGATGCAGCGCGGCGGCCAGCCTGAAGAGGTGGCGCAGGCGATTGTCTGGCTGCTGAGCGAGAAGGCGTCGTACGTGACGGGCAGTTTTATTGAGTTAGCGGGCGGGAAGTAAATCCCACCCGCATCATTTGTAGGCCGGGTAAGGCGAAGCCGCCACCCGGCATTACGGCGTTAAAGTTTCTCGCCGTTGCTGGCAATCACCGCTTTGTACCAGTCAAAACTCTTCTTGCGCGAACGGGACATGTCGCCGGTGCCGTCGTCGTGCTTGTTCACATAGATAAAGCCGTAGCGTTTGCTGTACTGGCCAGTGGTGAACGATACGCAGTCGATGCAGCCCCACGGGGTGTAGCCCATCAGGTCCACGCCATCATACGTGACCGCTTTCATCATCTCTTCGACATGGGCGCGCAGGTAGTCGATGCGGTAGTCATCGTTAATGCTACCGTCTTCTTCCACCTTGTCGTACGCGCCAAAACCGTTTTCGACGATAAACAGCGGCTTCTGATAACGCTCATACAGCTCGCACAGGGCGTAGCGCAGGCCGACCGGGTCGATCTGCCAGCCCCAGTCCGACGCCTTCACGTGTGGGTTCGGGACGCTGCCTTCGAAGCCGGAGATCGCATCGCCAGTACCGCCTTCCGCTTTCACCGCGTTGGTCATGTAGTAGCTGAAGCCCAGATAGTCACAGGTGCCTTCACGCAGGATCTGCTCGTCGCCCGCTTCCATATGGATGGTGAAACCGCGGCGCTCCCACTCGTTCAGCACGTAGGACGGGTAGTAACCGCGCAGCTGCACGTCGGTAAAGACATAGCGCTCACGCATCGATTCCTGGGCAAACATCACGTCTTCTGGTTTGCAGGAGAACGGATAGAGCGCCACCATCGCCAGCATGCAGCCGACCTGCATCTCCGGGTTGATACGGCGAGCGGCTTTCACCGCCAGAGCGCTGGCCACGAACTGGTGGTGCAGCACCTGGTACATGGTCTCTTCCGGGTTTTGATGCTCGGTATAGACCACGCCGGAGCAGCAGTAGCCGAACAGCGGGGCGCGCCAGTTACGCTGGTTGTTGATCTCGTTAAAGGTCATCCAGTATTTGACCTTGCTTTTGTAGCGCTCAAACACTACTTCAGCGAAATTAACGAAGAAGTCCACCACCTTGCGGTTGGTCCAGCCGCCGTACTCCTGCACCAGATGCAGCGGCATTTCGAAGTGGGAGAGGGTGATCACCGGTTCGATGTTGTACTTCAGCAGTTCATCGAACATGTCGTCGTAGAACTTCAGCCCCTCTTCGTTCGGCTGGGTTTCGTCACCTTTCGGGAAGATACGGGTCCAGGCAATGGAGGTGCGGAAGCATTTGAAGCCCATCTCGGCAAACAGCTTGATGTCTTCTTTATAGTGGCCGTGGAAGTCGATGGCTTCATGGTTCGGGTAGTATTTACCTTCGATCACTTCCTGAGTGATTTCGCGCGGAACGCCATGGGCGCCGCCGGTCAGCACGTCACAAATGCTCGGGCCTTTGCCGCCTTTGTTCCAGCCGCCTTCAACCTGGTGCGCCGCCACTGCGCCACCCCATAAAAAGTCTTTTGGTAAGGTGAGTTTTTTCATCTTTGCTGATCTCATTAATTGACTTATTTTTGAGTCTAACAAAGGGGAATAAAAAGTCACGATATAACAATTTGCAGGAATTGTGACTTGTTACGGCAAAAAAACAGGGTGTTTTATTCCGTTAATTTCTTCGCCAGTTTGCGCCCGAGTGATTCGAGAATATAAATCACCGGGATTTGCGTCGTAATATCGTAGACGCCTCCGATACGGGTTTGCGGGACATGCCAGGAGAGATTAAAGTCCGCCAGTTTTGCCAGACGCGAATGTTCGTGGCTGGTGATGGAGAGCACCTTGCAGTGATGCAGGCTGAACTGGCTGGCGAAGCGCAGGATCTCTTCAGTTTCGCCCGAGACCGAGAGCACAATTGCCAGCGCGTTTTTCGCCATATCGTTGGTGACCGGGAAATAAGGATCGTCGATATGGTTGCTGAATTTGCCAATATTGGAAAAGAAGCGCGCGCCATATTTTGCCAGCGACCCCGAGGTGCCAGCCCCGACAAATATAATGCGCTCTGAGGATAAGATAATATCCACGGCGGTATTTAATAGCGTATCAAATTCATCGTTGTTTACGCTTTTGAAAAAACTGATAATCTCGCTGGCACCAAAATTGGCCTGCTGCGGTTCGTTTTGTTCGAGATATAATTTAAACCGCACGCGGAATTCAGAATACCCATCGCATTTCAGCTTGCGGCAAAAGCGCAGCACGGTGGTGGTGGAGACCCCTGCCGCATCCGCCAGTTCGCGGATGGTCATGTACATCACCTGGTCACGGTTTTTGATGACGGTGTTGTAGACCATCATCTCCAGATTATTAAGACTGGCAATGGCGGAATGGGAGAACATGCTCACAGGGGTTAAACTCACTCATCAGACTTCATCTTCAGGGAATAATACCATGCAGCCAAACGACATTACTTTTTTTCAGCGCTTTCAGGATGACATTCTGGCCGGGCGTAAGACCATTACCATTCGCGATGAGAGCGAAGCGCACTTTAAAGCGGGTGATATTCTGCGGGTGGGGCGTTATGAAGATGACGGTTACTTTTGCACCATTGAGGTGATGGGCACGTCGACCGTGACGCTGGAAACGCTGACTGAAAAACAGGCTCAGCAGGAGAACATGACCCTGGGTGAACTTAAGCGGGTGATTGCAGAGATTTATCCCAACCAGCAACAGTTTTATGTCATTGATTTTAAATGTCTTTGATTTAAACATGAACGATCGTTAGCTGAAAATAACATTCAAATATATGATTGTATTGAATAAAAATATCTACGATATTTATTTTGGCTAACAGGTGTTCACTGAAATCATTCTCAGTTAGCATAGTCAGCGATGCAGTATTCACTTATGTTTTCCCGGAGTTCTCTATGGTTAGCAAACCATTAACCGCACAGGGATATTCGCTGGCTGAGGAAATAGCCAACAGTATTAGTCACGGAGTCGGTCTGGTGTTTGGCATAGTCGGGCTGGTATTGCTACTGGTTCAGGCCGTCGACACCAACGCCAGCGCGCTGGCGATCACCAGTTACAGCCTGTATGGCGGAAGCATGATTCTGCTGTTCCTGGCGTCCACTCTTTACCATGCCATTCCGCATCAGCGGGCCAAAATATGGCTGAAAAAATTCGACCACTGCGCCATCTATCTGCTGATTGCCGGGACCTATACGCCGTTTTTGCTGGTGGGACTGGATTCACCGCTGGCGCGCGGGCTGATGATTGTGATCTGGAGCCTGGCGCTGCTGGGGATCCTGTTCAAGCTGACCATCGCGCACCGTTTCAAGGTGCTGTCGCTGGTGACCTATCTGACCATGGGCTGGCTGTCACTGATTGTGGTCTATGAGCTAGCGGTAAAACTGGCGGCGGGTGGGGTGACCTTGCTGGCGGTCGGCGGAATTATCTATTCGCTGGGGGTGATTTTTTACGTCTGCAAGCGCATCCCCTATAACCATGCGATCTGGCACGGGTTTGTGCTGGGCGGCAGCGTCTGCCATTTCCTGGCGATTTATTTGTATGTAGGGCAGGTTTAATTCGTACGGGTTTCGTAGGCCGGGTAAGGCGAAGCCGCCACCCGGCACTAACACCATCACTCTTCCAGCGAATACGGCAGCGGCTCGATGCTCAGGGTATTCACATCTTCGCGCACGCGGAACACGCTGTCGGGCTCCATATCATTATTCATGACGGCCTGCACCAGCAGGCGGCCATCGTCGAGCTGAACGGCGGCAAGCACGGTGCCGGTACGGCGCCAGTTCTCACCCATCTTCAGCTCCAGATCTTCACCGGCTTCCGGTACACGGCTGGCCTGACCTGCCAGATACCAAAGCGCACGTTTGTTGGCGCCGCGGAACTTCGCGCGAGCCACCATCTCCTGGCCGGTGTAGCAGCCTTTTTTAAAACTGATCCCACCCAGCGCCTGCAGGTTGGTCGCTTGAGGAATAAACTGCCCGCTGTTAGCGGCGTCGATTACCGGGATGCCCGCTTCGATATTCAGCGCCAGCCACTGCTGGCTGTTATTCAGCTGAGCTTCGCCACGCAGGGCCTGGGTCACGCGCTCTGCGGTGGCGACATCGGTCACCAGAAGGAAACGTTCCGCCGGGTGTTCAAACCACAGCAGCGAGGTGGCGCCGTCGTTGGTCACCTGTTTTTCGGCATCAGGCAGTTCGCTGAACAAGTTTTTCAACGCCGCGCGCGCCTGGAACCCGGCCACGCCCAGCAGCACCAGCTCATCATCGGCAGCGATGGTCACTTTTGAGAACACCGCATACTTTTTCAGCTCGGTGAGTTGGGCGTCGCGCAGGCTGCGGCGTTCGATCAGGGCAAACCCGTCCTGACGGCGGAAGAGGCGCAGGTTGCTCCACATCTTGCCTTTTGGATCGCAGTGCGCAGCCAGCAGGTGCTGGTGTTCGGTCATCTGGCTGACATCAGCGGTCACCTGGCCCTGCAGGTACTTTTCGCTGTCCGCACCCACGAGGGTGGCCAGGGCCCAGTCATCAAGAGTCATAAGCGTCAGCGGCAGACGCGCAGAGGCGACAGGCTGGCGCGGAGAAAAAGGTGTAAATGCCATAGTGAGATCCTGAATTGCATAACGCTTTGTTAATGCCTAATGGTAAAAGAGACTGTCGCCATTGCAAGCGGTTTCAACAGGCTATTCGTGCCCTCGCGCCATTCTGCGTAACGCAACGCAAAACGGATGAACACCGGTATTTATTGTGGTTTTTTCTGGAAGCATGCGTCAGGAACGCAATATTCCAGTAATGAAACAGCAAAAAACACGTTACACTAAGAGCCGTTTCTTCCCGGTAGATCCTCTTTCTCAGCCGATACGAACGGAACACTGCCTGAACTCAACGTTATGCAGGAAAAGCACATGGACATTACTAACAAAGCCCGCATTCATTGGGCATGCCGTCGCGGCATGCGCGAACTCGATATCTCCATCATGCCGTTCTTCGAATACGAGTACGACACCCTGAGCGATGAGGACAAAAAGCTCTTCATCCGCCTGCTGGAGAACGACGATCCTGATTTATTTAACTGGTTAATGAATCATGGCGAACCCGCCGACGCCGAACTGCAACGGATGGTGCTTTTAATTCAAACACGGAATCGGGAACGTGGTCCTGTGGCAATCTGATTTACGCGTCTCATGGCGCGCCCAGTGGATGTCTCTTTTGCTCCACGGCCTGGTGGCGGCTTGCATTCTGTTGATGCCATGGCCGCTGAGCTACACCCCATTATGGTTAATCTTACTGTCGCTGGTGGTGTTTGATAGCGTACGCAGTCAACGGCGCATCAATTCCCGTCAGGGCGAAATCAAACTGTTCATGGATTCCCGCCTGCACTGGCAGGGCAGCGAGTGGGAGATTGTCGGCACGCCGTGGATGCTCAATTCCGGCATGATGCTCCGCCTGCGCAAAGGCAGCGGGAAACGCTATCAGCATTTATGGCTGGCGGCAGACAGTATGGATGAAGGGGAGTGGCGGGATCTGCGCCGGATGCTTTCGCAGCAACCGACGCACGGGCGGTAGGGGTTTAGCTAAACTGCTCCGCCATTTCGCCGAGGATCTGCTCGCACCAGTTTTGCAGGCGCTCTTCGCTCAGATCGTATTGATTCGTTTCATCGAGGGCCAGCCCGACAAACAGCTGGCCGTCGGCAATGATCGGTTTCTTGCTGGTAAACTCATAGCCTTCTGTCGGCCAGTAGCCGATGAAGGTCACCCCTTTCGGCGCCAGCTTGTCATGCAGCATTCCCAGCGCGTCGAGGAACCACTCGCCGTAGCCTAGCTGATCGCCCATGCCGTACAGCGCGATAATTTTGCCTTCCAGCTGCAGGGAATCAAGCTGATCCCAGATGGCTTCCCAGTCTTCCTGCAGTTCACCAAAATCCCAGGTTGGGATACCCAGAATCAGCACGTCGTACTGCTCCATCATCGTCGGGGCGTCGTCTTTGAGATTATGCAGGGTGACCAGTTCCGGACCAATAATGTCGCGAATTTTCTCTGCGGCCATCTCGGTGTAGCAGGTGCTGGAACCATAAAACAGACCAATATTCATCGCTAAAATGTCTCAATACTTGCTATGACTTTGCGAGTAGTGTACCAGAAACAACCCGCATTCAGGCATAATGCCCCCATTGCAGAACGAAAGAGGCTGACGTGGAAAAGGATCTCGCACTCATCGAGCAATTTCTCGATGCACTGTGGCTGGAGAAGAATCTTGCCGAAAATACCCTCAGTGCTTACCGACGCGATCTGGGGATGCTGGTGGCCTGGTTACACCATCATGATCTCGCCCTGAACACGGCCCAAAGTGGCGATCTGCAGGCGCTGCTTGCCGAGCGCATGGAGGGGGGCTATAAAGCCACCAGTTCCGCCCGGCTGCTGAGCGCCATGCGGCGTCTGTTTCAGCATCTGTATCGTGAGAAGTTACGTCCCGACGATCCTAGCGCCGCGCTGGCCTCGCCAAAATTGCCCCAGCGTCTGCCGAAAGATCTCAGCGAAGCACAAGTTGAGAGATTATTACAGTCGCCGGTGGTTGACCAACCGCTGGAGTTACGCGATAAAGCGATGCTCGAAGTGCTGTACGCGACGGGGCTGCGCGTCTCTGAGCTGGTCGGGCTGACGATGAGCGATATCAGCCTGCGTCAGGGCGTGGTGCGGGTGATCGGCAAAGGCAACAAAGAGCGTCTGGTGCCGCTGGGTGAAGAGGCGGTGTACTGGCTGGAGAACTATCTTCAGCATGGGCGTCCGTGGTTGCTCAACGGTGCCTCCATTGATGTGCTGTTTCCGAGCCAGCGTGCGCAGCAAATGACGCGTCAAACCTTCTGGCATCGCATCAAACATTACGCCACACTGGCGGGTATCGACAGTGAAAAACTTTCGCCGCACGTTCTGCGTCACGCTTTTGCGACCCACCTTCTGAACCATGGCGCCGACCTGCGCGTGGTCCAGATGCTGCTTGGGCACAGTGACCTTTCAACGACGCAAATCTACACGCATGTCGCGACGGAACGCCTGCGGCAGCTACACCAACAGCATCACCCCCGTGCGTGATGACTTGTAACAGGAACCAATATGAAAAAGTCTTTAGTGCTGTTCTCTCTGCTGGCAGCCTCATTATCCGGCCTGGCGCATGCAGACGATGCAGCCATCAAACAGTCTCTGGCGAAGCTTGGCGTCACCGGCAGCGACATTCAACCTGCGCCCATCCCCGGGATGAAAACCGTGATGACCAGCGGCGGCGTGCTGTACGTCACCGAAGACGGTAAGCACTTCCTGCAGGGGCCGCTGTACGACGTGAGCGGTGCCCAGCCGGTCAACGTGACTAACCAGATGCTGATGAAGAACCTGCACGCGCTGGAAAAAGAGATGATCGTCTACAAAGCGGCGCAGGAAAAACATGTCATTACCGTGTTCACTGACATCACCTGCGGCTATTGCCACAAGCTGCATGAAGAGATGAAAGACTACAACGCGCTGGGGATCACCGTGCGTTATCTCGCCTTCCCGCGGGCGGGCGTGCAGAGCCAGCCTGAGCAGGACATGAAGGCCATCTGGTGTGCGAAAGATCGCAACAAAGCCTTTGATGATGCCATGAGCGGTAAAGGCATTCAGCCAGCCTCCTGCGATATCGACATTGCCAATCACTACGCGCTGGGCGTGCAGTTTGGCGTGACCGGAACGCCCGCCATCGTGCTGAGCAACGGTTATGTCGTGCCGGGTTACCAGGGGCCGAAAGAGATGAAAGCGTTCCTCGACGAGCACCAGAAACAGGTTGGCGGTAAATAATTCGCGTGAAATCTTCGATACAACTCCGTCGTCGTGAAGTGAACGACAGCGCCGCGTTACCCGCGGATCTGTCGCCTCTGTTGCGTCGACTGTATGCCAGCCGTGGCGTGCAAACCGCAGACGACCTTGAACGAAGCGTAAAAGGCATGTTGCCCTGGCAGCAGCTGAGTGGCGTCGAGAAGGCCACGGAGCTGCTGTACAACGCCTTTCGGGAAGGAACGCGCATCATCGTGGTGGGGGATTTCGATGCCGATGGTGCCACCAGTACCGCGCTGAGCGTGCTCAGCCTGCGGGCGATGGGGTGCGAAAACGTCTCCTACCTGGTGCCGAACCGCTTCGAGGATGGCTACGGCCTGAGCCCGGAAGTGGTCGATCAGGCCCACGCCCGCGGCGCGCAAATGATCCTCACCGTCGACAATGGGATCTCGTCCCATTCCGGTGTCGATCGTGCGCACGATCTCGGGATCCCGGTGCTGGTCACCGATCACCATCTGCCCGGCGACACGCTGCCGGCAGCAGAAGCGATCATCAACCCCAACCTGCGCGACTGCGACTTCCCGTCGAAATCGCTGGCAGGCGTTGGGGTGGCGTTTTACCTGATGCTGGCGCTGCGTACCCGGCTGCGGGATAACGGCTGGTTCGAGGCGCAGGGTATCGCGGCGCCGAATCTGGCGGAATTCCTCGATCTGGTGGCGCTGGGCACCGTGGCGGACGTGGTGCCGCTGGATGCCAATAACCGTATTCTCACCTGGCAGGGGTTAAACCGCATTCGGGCGGGCAAATGCCGTCCGGGCATTAAGGCGCTGCTGGAGATCTCCAACCGGGATCAGCAGCGGCTGGCGGCCAGCGATCTGGGCTTTGCTCTCGGACCGCGTCTTAACGCCGCCGGGCGACTGGATGACATGTCGGTGGGCGTAGCGCTGCTGCTGTGCGACAACATCGGCGAAGCGCGCGTGCTGGCCAGCGAGCTGGATGCCCTGAACCAGACCCGCAAAGAGATTGAGCAGGGGATGCAGGCTGAAGCCCTGATCCTGTGCGAGAAGCTGGAGCGCAGCGGCGAAACGCTGCCCGGCGGGCTGGCGATGTATCACCCCGAGTGGCACCAGGGCGTGGTTGGGATCCTGGCCTCGCGCATTAAAGAACGTTTCCACCGTCCGGTGATCGCCTTTGCGCCAGCAGGCGACGGCACGCTGAAAGGATCCGGTCGATCCATTCAGGGGCTGCATATGCGCGATGCGCTGGAGCGTCTGCATACTTTACATCCCGATCTGATGATCAAATTTGGCGGCCACGCGATGGCGGCAGGCTTGTCGCTGGAAGAGGCAAAGTTCGATCGGTTCCAGCGCCTGTTCAGCGAGCTGGTCACCGACTGGCTGGATCCGGCTCTGCTGCAGGGCGAAGTGGTCTCTGACGGTCCGTTAACGCCCGCTGAAATGACCATGGAAGTGGCGCAGATGCTGCGTGATGCCGGTCCGTGGGGGCAGATGTTCCCGGAGCCGCTGTTCGATGGTCGTTTCCGACTGCTGCAACAGCGGCTGGTGGGGGAGCGCCATCTGAAAGTGATGGTGGAACCGGTCGGCGGCGGCCCGCTGCTGGACGGTATCGCCTTCAACGTCGATACCGCCATCTGGCCGGACAACGGCGTCCGCGAAGTCGAACTGGCCTACAAACTGGATATCAACGAGTTTCGCGGCAACCGCACGCTACAAATCATCATCGACCATATCTGGCCACTTTAGCATCACTATTCCGCTATAAAACAGGGCGTGAATCCGGTACAATTCCGCCCTTATCTCCGCATTTTGACTAGTCCATAAAAGAAAACAGACCATGTTTGAAATTAATCCGGTAAAAAACCGCATTCAGGACCTCACGGAGCGCTCCGACGTTCTTAGGGGGTATCTTTGACTACGATGCCAAGAAAGAGCGTCTCGAAGAAGTAAACGCCGAGCTGGAACAGCCGGACGTCTGGAACGAACCTGAACGCGCACAGGCGCTGGGTAAAGAGCGTTCCTCTCTGGAAGCTATCGTCGATACGCTGGATCAGATGGCGCAGGGTCTGGAGGATGTTTCCGGGCTGCTGGAGCTGGCCGTTGAGGCCGACGACGAAGATACCTTTAATGAGGCCGTGGCAGAACTCGACGTGCTGGAAGAGAAGCTGGCGCAGCTGGAATTCCGTCGCATGTTCTCCGGTGAATACGACAGCGCCGACTGCTACCTGGATATCCAGGCCGGTTCCGGCGGCACAGAAGCACAGGACTGGGCCAGCATGCTGACCCGTATGTACCTGCGTTGGGCTGAAGCCCGCGGCTTCAAGACCGAGATCATCGAAGAGTCTGAAGGCGAAGTGGCAGGCCTGAAATCTGTCACCGTTAAAATCATTGGCGATTACGCTTACGGCTGGCTGCGTACTGAAACCGGCGTTCACCGCCTGGTGCGTAAGAGCCCGTTCGACTCCGGCGGCCGTCGTCATACCTCTTTCAGTTCCGCGTTTGTTTATCCGGAAGTGAAGGACGATATCGACATCGAAATCAACCCAGCCGATCTGCGTATCGACGTTTACCGCGCCTCCGGTGCGGGTGGTCAGCACGTTAACCGTACGGAATCCGCGGTGCGTATTACCCACATCCCGACGAACACGGTAACACAGTGCCAGAACGACCGTTCCCAGCATAAAAACAAAGACCAGGCCATGAAGCAGATGAAAGCGAAGCTTTATGAACTGGAGATGCAAAAGAAAAATGCTGAGAAGCAGGCGATGGAAGACAACAAGTCCGACATCGGCTGGGGCAGCCAGATCCGTTCTTACGTCCTTGATGACTCCCGCATCAAAGACCTGCGTACCGGTGTCGAAACCCGTAACACGCAGGCGGTGCTGGACGGCAGCCTGGACCAATTTATCGAAGCAAGTCTGAAAGCAGGGTTATGAGGAACCAACATGTCTGAACAACAAGCACAGGGCGCTGACGCGGTCGTCGATCTTAACAATGAACTGAAAACCCGCCGCGAGAAGCTGGCTGCACTGCGCGAGCAGGGCGTGCCGTTCCCGAACGATTTCCGTCGCGATCGCACCTCAGACCAACTGCACGCTGACTTCGACGCTAAAGAGAACGAAGAGCTGGAAGCGCTGAACATCGAAGTGGCCGTTGCGGGCCGCATGATGACCCGTCGTATCATGGGCAAAGCCTCCTTTATCACCCTGCAGGACGTTGGCGGCCGCATTCAGCTGTACGTTTCCCGCGACGATCTGCCGGAAGGCATCTACAACGAGCAGTTCAAGAAGTGGGACCTGGGCGATATCCTCGGTGCCAAAGGTAAGCTGTTCAAAACCAAGACCGGCGAGCTGTCCATTCACTGCACCGAGCTGCGTCTGCTGACCAAAGCCCTGCGCCCGCTGCCGGACAAGTTCCACGGCCTGCAGGATCAGGAAGCGCGCTACCGTCAGCGTTATCTGGACCTCATCTCTAACGATGAATCCCGCAACACCTTCAAAATTCGCTCCCAGATCATGGCCGGTATCCGCCAGTTCATGGTTAAGCGCGACTTTATGGAAGTGGAAACCCCAATGATGCAGGTGATCCCGGGCGGTGCGTCTGCGCGTCCATTCATCACCCATCACAACGCCCTCGACCTCGACATGTACCTGCGTATCGCGCCGGAACTGTACCTGAAGCGTCTGGTGGTAGGCGGTTTCGATCGCGTGTTCGAGATCAACCGTAACTTCCGTAACGAAGGCATCTCCGTACGTCATAACCCAGAGTTCACCATGATGGAACTCTATATGGCGTATGCGGATTACAAAGATCTGATCGAGCTGACCGAATCCCTGTTCCGTACCCTGGCGCAGGACATTCTGGGCACCACCGAAGTGCCTTACGGCGAAGAGGTCTTCGACTTCGGTAAGCCGTTCGTTAAGCTGACCATGCGCGAAGCGATCAAGAAATACCGTCCGGAAACCGAGATGGCCGATCTGGATAACTTCGACACTGCGAAAGCGATCGCTGAAAGCATCGGTATCAAGGTTGAGAAGAGCTGGGGTCTGGGCCGTATCGTGACCGAGATCTTCGAAGAAGTGGCCGAAGCGCACCTGATTCAGCCGACCTTCATCACCGAATACCCGGCAGAGGTTTCTCCGCTGGCGCGTCGTAACGACGAGAACCCGGAGATCACTGACCGCTTTGAATTCTTCATCGGTGGCCGCGAAATCGGCAACGGCTTTAGCGAGCTGAACGATGCAGAAGATCAGGCGCAGCGCTTCCAGGATCAGGTTGATGCGAAAGCCGCAGGCGACGACGAAGCGATGTTCTTCGACGAAGACTACGTGACCGCGCTGGAACACGGTCTGCCGCCAACGGCGGGTCTGGGCATTGGTATCGACCGTATGGTTATGCTGTTCACCAACAGCCACACCATCCGCGACGTGATCCTCTTCCCGGCGATGCGTCCGGTGAAATAAGCCGTACAGATGTAAAAAAAGCCCCGAAAGGGGCTTTTTTATTGCGCCGCGAAGGCTCTGAGTGCCTCGCGAGCCGTACTCGCTTCCATTACCATCCACGGGCTAAAGGCCCAGGGCGTGGCCTCCAGCGCGCAGAATAACGTCTCCAGCTCCACCCACTGATAGTCCATCACTTCATCATCGTTAATGGTTATTTCACTGATGATGCGGGCGGCAAAGACCGGGCAAATTTCGTTTTCAACAATCCCGGAGGGATCGGTACTACGATAGCGAAACTCAGGCGCGACGGGGGTGATATTGGCAATTTCAGCACCCACTTCAAAGCGACAGCGGCGGATAATGGCCTGGTCTATCTCTTCGCCAGACTGCGGATGGCCGCAGACCGAGTTTGTCCAGACGCCGGGCCAGGCTTTTTTGCTCAGTGCGCGTCGGGTTATCAGGCATTCTCCGTTGGCGTTAAAGAGCCAGGAGGAGAAGGCCATGTGCAGTGGGGTATGAGAGGTGTGTGCGGCGTATTTTTCCTGAGTGCCCATCACCTTTCCCTGGTCACTTACCAAAATAATGTGTTCTTGAATACTCATTCATGCTCCAGTACCAGCCATGCCGGAGGGTTCAGCGCCATCCGCGGCAATATCATACTGTATTCTTATACGAACGGTTTGACGCGCAGAGCGGAAAAGGCTGACCCATATCAGTCCGGGCTGCTATCATAGCGCGGCCATTCACGTTGACCGAGGAACTGTTTTGTTTGCAGGAAGCCTGACGAAAAAACCCGTTTCTGCTCTGTTTTGCCTGATCCTGGCCCTGTTGCTGGCGGGATGCGCGGGCGATCAGTCATCGGATTCTGGTCCTGTGTATACCGTTAAACGCGGCGATACGCTGTACCGTATCTCACGTGCGACCGGCACCAGCGTGAAAGATCTGGCGCGCCTGAATAATATTTCGCCGCCTTACACCATTGAAGTGGGGCAAAAGCTGAGAACCAACGGCAGCAGCGCCACGGCGAAAAAATCCTCTTCAAAGAGCAAAGGTAAAACCGCCGCGGTTACCCCTTCTTACACCGTACCTAAGTCCTCATGGCCGCCCGTCGGGCAGCGTTGCTGGATCTGGCCTGCCAGCGGAAAAGTCGTCGTGCCCTATTCCTTGTCTGAAGGCGGTAATAAAGGCATTGATATCGCTGCTGCGCGAGGCACCCCGGTCTATGCATCCGGAGCAGGGAAGGTGGTCTACGTCGGTAATCAGCTGCGCGGGTACGGTAACCTGATCATGATTAAACATGGCGAAGACTACATCACGGCCTATGCCCATAACGATACAATGCAGGTCAACAACGGGCAGAATGTGAAGGCCGGGCAGAAGATTGCGACTATGGGCAGCACGGGCACAGATTCGGTTAAGCTGCACTTCCAGATTCGTTATAAGGCGACCGCTATCGATCCGCAACGCTATTTACCAGCGCAGGGTGGCAAACCGAAGTGCTAAGTGGTTATTTTATCGCCGGTTAGCGCATAGGAGTCTTGTCAGGAGAGGCGTAAGGTCTATAATGCTTTACGCACCTCAAAGCGGGCGTAGTTCAATGGTAGAACGAGAGCTTCCCAAGCTCTATACGAGGGTTCGATTCCCTTCGCCCGCTCCAATCCCCCCAGCCAGAACCGTTCCAAAAATCCCATTTCTTTCAGCATACTACGCAGTAGCGCTTATCGACTCTTTTTGAATAGAAAACTTCATTTAACGCATAACCATTCAGTGCTAGCATGACAGGTCTGTTCTTCTATTTCTGGAGATGACTGTGCTGGACATAACAAACTTTGGGCTTTTTGCCCTGTCAGTTTTTCTGCTTTCCGTAACACCAGGGCCTGACATGGCCTACGTGATAGGGCAAAGCGTGGCTAACGGAAGACGATCGGGTGTCATCTCTGCTGCGGGTGTCGCCTTAGGTAGCTGTACTCATGCTGTTGCAAGCGCAGTGGGATTAACAGCATTGATTACCGCTTCTCCGCTGATGTTCACCATCATCAAGTATCTCGGGGCGGCTTATCTTATCTATCTCGGTAGTAAGATGGTATTGGGAACCTTCGCAAAACAAACCACGAATCACAGCGAAGCTGAACCTGTTAAAACTAACGCTACTCTTACGAATCTGCTTTCTAAAGGCTTTATTACAACCTTAACCAATCCGAAGGTTCTGTTGTTCTTTATCTCCTTCTTTCCTCAGTTCGTTTCACCTGGGGGCGAGCACCACACCGCCTCTTTTCTGATCCTGGGGATGGCTTACGCGCTGATCGCTTTTATGACTGATTTAACCTTCGCCATACTTGCAGGTAGCGCCGCGGGTGCAGTTTCACAAAATCGGGGTTTACAGAAAATCCTGGATCGGATTGTGGGGGTGGCATTTATTGGATTGGGATTGAGGTTGGCTCTGACACGTCGTTAAAAAAAGGGGCTTGCGCCCCCTTTTATTAGATTAATGTTTTCACATCAAAATCTATGTTTGTTTCGGTATCAGCTTCGTAGTTAACCTCTTCAAATCCGAAACCAAACAATTTCAGGAACTCTTCTTTATAAGCAATGTAATCTGTCAGCTGCTCCAGATTTTCATCGGTAATCGTCGGCCAGATTTCGCGGCACGCTTGCTGAACGTCTTCACGCAGTTCCAGATCGTCCATACGGATTCGCTGCTCGTCATCAAGTTTGGCATTACCGCCATACAGGCTGGTAGTCATCAGACGATTAATTTGCTCGATACAGCCTTCGTGGATCCCACGGTCTTTCATGAGCTTGAACACGATGGAAATATAAAGCGGCATGACAGGAATGGCGGAGGATGCCTGCGTGACGACGGATTTTAACACCGCGACGTTTGCAGAACCGTTGAGAGGAGCCAGCTTATTGCGTAACGCTTTTGCCGCCCGATCCAGGTCTTCCTTCGCCTTACCGAGCGCACCGTGCCAGTAAATAGGCCAGGTCAAATCCGTGCCGATGTAGGAATAAGCAACGGTCTTCGCGCCATCAGCCAGCACGCCAGCGTTATTCAGCGCATCAATCCACAGTTCCCAGTCTTCGCCACCCATCACGGTAACCGTATTACGCACTTCTTCTTCAGTTGCCGGTTCAATGCTGGCGGTAATGATCTGATCTTTGTTGGTATCAATGGCTTTAGAGGTATAAACCTCACCGATTGGTTTCAGCGCAGAGCGAACAACTTCGCCCGTTTTTGGCATCTTTCTTACCGGAGACGCGAGCGAATAAACCACTAAATCAATCTGACCCAGATCTTCTTTGATCAGGTTGATGACTTCGTCGCGGCACTCATCGGAGAACGCGTCGCCGTTGATGCTTTTCGAGTAAAGCCCTTCACGTTTCGCTGCTTCATCAAAAGCCGCAGAGTTATACCAGCCCGCTGAGCCTGGCTTGGCATCCGTTCCCGGTTTTTCAAAGAACACACCGATAGTGGAAGCACCGCCGCCAAATGCTGCAGAAATTCTGGAAGCAAGCCCATAACCAGTGGACGCGCCGATCACCAGCACACGCGCAGGGCCATCAGTGAGTTTTCCGTTTTGGCGGATGTACTCGATTTGATTGTTTACATTGACCTGGCAACCAACCGGATGTGTCGTTGTGCAGATGAATCCACGAATCTTGGGTTTAATTATCATGTTGATTTTAATCCATATTCAAATTTCTTAAACATAGAGTAATGATAACTCTTTTGGGAAAACTTGTAATGAAGAATACGCCTTCATTAACTAACTCTAAGATTGATAATGGTTTTGTTAAAACGCTACGGTTATTAAAAATGAACAGCCCTGGTATGACTGTGGTTATTAAGCTGTGTCGGGCACCAAAGGGAGTGGATAACTGGATTAAATAAATGTTAACTTTTGGATCTCAACACCAGCACACTCCTTATTCCCGAAAACATAATAATTACAGAGGCAATGTCATGGATAACGATCTCCTGCAAGCGGGATACCGGGCCTATACCGGTGAGAAAATTGATGTCTACTTCAACACCGGCATCTGTCAGCATGCGGGAAACTGCGTGCGTGGCAGCGCCAGACTCTTCAACCTGAAACGTAAGCCGTGGATCATCCCTGATGAAGTGGATGTCGATACGGTTGTGCGTGTGATTGATACCTGCCCAAGCGGCGCACTTAAATACCGCCACAAATAAGCGAGAAACCATGGAAATTCAGGAAGGCCATAACAAGTTTTATGTCAATGATGCCGAAGGCAACCAGGTCGCGGAGATCGTCTTTGTTCCCACCGGCGAACACCTCAGCATTATTGAGCATACCGATGTCGATCCCAGCCTGAAAGGACAGGGCGTGGGCAAACAGCTGGTGGCGAAGGTAGTGGAAAAGATGCGCACAGAAAACCGCAAAATTATCCCCCTGTGCCCGTTCGCCAAGCATGAATTTGATAACAACCGCGAGTATGACAATATCCGCGCCTGATGCTGAACAGCACGCTGTCGCAAACCAGCGTGCTGCCTTTTGGTCAGGCGATAAACATCACCGACACGCATAACACCCCAACGATCAGCGTCAGCACATTGCCAACGGAGCGGTAAGGCTTCAGGGCCGGGATCAGGAAGGTCGAGAGGGTTGGCATGATAAACAGGATCATCGCGATAAGCGGTCCGCTGATGGCATAGATCATCGAGATGGCGTTGGGATTAATGCAGCACACCGCAAAGGTGATTAGAGAGACCCCCATCACCGACACGGCCCGATTAAAGGCCCGGCTTTTCTTCACCCCAACCTGATTTAACCCTGATTTCACTATCTCTGTGGCCCCCTCGATCACGCCAAAATAGGTGCCGAGAAACGACTTCGACATCGCGATAATGGCCACCACAATCCCGGAGATCCCAAGCCAGGAAGGGGAGGAGGGCATCATCGAGAGCGCCGAGAGAATGGTCACCCCTTCCTCTTTGGCGGCGACGATGTAGGACGGTGGGATCGACAACAGGCAACTGAAGACAAAGAACAGCACGCTCAGGCAGATAATCAGGTACGCCACCTTCATGATGCGGGTGCATTTGCCCATCGCGGCGTCGCCATATTTCTCCTGCCGATCGACGGCAAAGGTCGAAATAATCGGCGTATGGCTGAAGGCGAACACCATTACCGGAATGGAGATCCACACCTGGTGCAGAGTGTGTTTATCCACGCTCATCTGGCTGGTGAGCAGCGAGGGCTGCCAGCTGTGGGTGAGATACAGCGACACCAGCAGGAAGTAGGCAATCAGCGGGAAGACCAGAAACCCCATCACCCGGATGGTGGCGTGACGGCCCATCAGAAAGATCAGATTCAACGCCAGCACGACCCCCAGGCTGACCAGCACCCGCACGGTAGTGTCCACCGTCAAATGCTTCGCCAGCTGTTCGGTCAGCGAGTTGGTGATCGCTACGGCATAGATCTGCACCACCACAAAAAAGGCGACAAAGTAGAGGGTGGTGATCAGATTGCCGATCTTTTTCCCGTAGTAGTGCGTTACCGCGCCGGTGATGCCTTCGCTACCTTTTGTTTTTGCAGAGAGGATGAACTGACATAACGCTTTGTGGGGCCAGTAGGTGAATGGATACGCCACGAGGGCGGTGATAAACAGGACGACAGCGCCCGCAGATCCCAGCTGGATAGGCAGAAATAAGGTTCCTGCGCCCACGGCAGTGCCGTACAGGGCAAAGCTCCAGAGGGTCTCTTCTTTAGACCAGATTTTCGACATGTGAGAAACGTATCAACTATAAAACCAACAAAAAGGAGACTATTTTACCATAATCATCAGTTATGGTCGCAGTTGGCGCTATGGGAAGCGGGCCGGAAAGCATTTCCGGCCGGAGGGATTAAGAGGTGGCGGCCTGTCGCTGCTGGCGTCGCTTCATGACGCGATCGCGCAGGGTGTCGTACGCCCAGTTATAAATCATGGTGTACGGCAGGAAGAAAATAAAGAAGCCAATCTCTAAGGTGAACGCCTGCAACAGGCTCACGCCCAGCACCAGCGACACAATGCCGACGCCGATAAAAATAAACCCGACTTCAAAGCCGAGAGCGTGCAGGGCGCGGACTTTGGCGGTGCGGGTGACAATATGCCGCGGCCAGAGTCTGTCGAACCCGGCGTTATAGATGATGTTCCACACCATCGCCGTGGTGGCGAGGAGAATGGTTAATCCGCCCATCTCCAGCACCGGGCGCTGCATCAGCCAGGCGGTGGTCGGGGCAAGGATCGCCGTAGCAATCCCTTCGAATAAGACGGCGTGGAAGATACGTTCCGGCAGTTTTCGGCGTTGAATATCGTTGTGCTGCATAACCTGATACCTCATTAACCTGCCAGGATGGGCAGAGTCAGGCCGCTATTTTTATCGTTAAAACTGATATATAAAAGTTAGATTCCATCGATAAAGTAGATACATCATGCGCTACTCACCTGAAGCCTTAACGGCGTTTGTCGAGACGGTCGCCACCGGCTCGTTCTCTGCCGCCGCCCGCCGTCTGCGTAAAAGCCAGTCCACCATCAGCACCGCCATTGCTCATCTGGAAGATGACCTCGGTTTTGCGCTGTTCGATCGCAGCGCCCGCCAGCCGGTGCTTACCGCCCAGGGCAAGCAGGTGCTGGGCTACGTTCAGTCGATCCTCGCCGCCAGCGCACGGCTCGATGAACTGGCGGTCTCCCTGAGCGAAGAGACCGAAGCGCGGCTGACCTTTGTGCTTTCGGACACCCTGCACCCGGACGTGCTGGAGGAGATGCTGTTTCGTTTTGACGAGCGTTTTCCCCATACCGAATTCGAATGCCTGATTGGTGAAGAGGAGGATGTCATCGACCTGCTGCAAAAAGGGCGGGCGCACATCGGCCTTACCGGGGCGCGGGAAAGTTATCCCACCGACATTGCCGCCGTTCGCCTGCCGATGCAGACCCACATGGCGATCTATACCTCTGCCAGCCATCCCCTCGCGGCGCAAAATCGCATCAAGGCTGATGAACTGCACGGCTGGCGGGAGCTGCGGCTGAACACCTATCTGGAACGCGAGCCGGTGCTGGCGCAGGGGCCGGTGTGGTCGGCCCCCAACTACCTGATGCTGCTCAGCATGGCGGTGCAGGGCTTAGGCTGGTGCGCGCTGCCCTGTGCGCTGGTGGCGGAGTTTGCCCCTGCGAATGCCCTGGTGCAGATCAACGTCCCGGGCTGGCCGCGCTCGGTGGCGATCGATCTGGTGTGGAATAAACGCTCCCCTCCGGGGACGGCGGGAAACTGGCTGCGGCACTGGCTACAGCACCAGGCAGATCCGGTGTGATGAATACGACATTCATCCGATCGGTACCGAAATCTAAAAGGTCTACACTTAATGGGGTAAATTAACCGGCGAGAAGAGACATGAACGCTAAAAATACCATTACGCCCCGGGTGCTGATGCTCTCATCTAAAGATTGGGTGCCTAATAATCCCCATCTGCCGGTGCTGATCTATAAAGGGGTGATAACGGATGGGGATCGTGCCAGCCAGTTTGAACAACGGTTTGCCGACAACGGCTGGCCGCCCCAGTGGCGCGATGGGATTTTCGACTATCACCATTACCACTCCACTGCCCATGAGGTATTAGGTGTTGCCCAGGGGGCGGCGCGCCTGATGATTGGCGGTCCTGGCGGGGAGGAGATCGAGGTAGAGGCAGGAGATGCCCTGTTATTGCCTGCGGGCACCGGCCATTGCCGCTTATCTGCAACGCTCGATTTTCAGGTGGTGGGGGCGTATCCGCCGGGGATGGAGTTCGATCTCTGTAAGCAGGCAGCGACGCCAGCAATACTGGCGCGGATCGTTGCGCTGCCGTTTCCTGAATCGGACCCGTTAAATGGCAACGAGCCTGCCTTAACCCAGTACTGGCAATCGCCGCCCTTCAGCCAGTGAAGGGCGGAATAGCGTTACTGGCCCGTATAAATATCAAAGCTGAAGTATTTTGAGGCGAGCTTCTTGTAGGTGCCGTCAGCCAGGATCGCCGCGATGGCGCCGTTCAGCTCCTGGCGTAACTGGTCATCCTCTTTGCGCAGTCCAATCGCCGCCCCGGCGCCAAACAGGGCATCGTCCTGCAGCGCGCCGCCGACAAAGGCAAACTCTTTACCCTGCGGCTTGCTGAGGAAGCTGTACTCCGCCATCACTCCGGAGAGCACCGCGCCGTCAATGCGCCCGGACTCGAGGTCGCGGATCACCTGATCGGCACCCTGATAGGCCACCACATTAACGCCCTTGCCGCGCCACTGCTCGTTGGCATAGGTTTCCTGGGCGGAACCCTGCTCAACGCCGATGGTTTTCCCCTTCAGCTGATCCACGCTGTTGCCGGGGAGGCTATTTTTACGCGCCACCAGGAAGGCCGGGCCGCTGTAGATCTTGTCGCTGAAGGCAATCTGCTCTTTACGCTTCTCGGTGATGTACATCCCGGAGAGGATGGCATCAAATTTACGCGCCTTCAGGGACGGAATGATGCCGTCGAAGTTGCTTTCAACCCAGACGCATTTCGCCTGCAGCTGCTGGCAGATGGCATTGCCCAGATCGATATCAAAACCGACCACTTCGCCCTGCGGGTTTTTCGACTCGAAGGGAGCAAAGGTGGGATCCACGCCAAAACGCAGCGCTTTGGTCTCGGCGGCAAACGCGGATGAGGCGGCCAGCAGGGCCACCAGTGGTAAAAGGATTTTTTTCATTATCTGTCCCTCTCTTAACGGCAATAGTTTTCAACCAAACGGGCAAAGAAGGAGGCCCCGGTGGTGATGATCTCGTCATTGAAGTCGTAGCCGGGGTTATGCACCATGCAGCCGCCTTTTTCCCCTTTCTCGCCGTTGCCGAGCAGGAAATAGCTGCCCGGCCGTTGCTGGAGCATAAAGGCAAAATCTTCACTGCCGTTGGAGGGGGAGACGCTGTCGAGTACCGCATCTTCACCAAAGAATTCGATGGCCAGCTGGCGGGCGAAGGCGGTCTGCTCCGCATCGTTGACCAGCACCGGGTAGGAGTCATAGATCTCCACTTCGCTGGTGGCGCCGTAGCTGCGGGCGGTGAAGTCGGTAAGCTCCTGAATGCGGCGGATCAGCAACTCACGGATCTCCGGCTTCATCGAACGTACCGTCAGCTCCATCACCGCGCTGTCCGGGATCACGTTGGAGGCAATGCCCGCCTGGAAGGTTCCGACCGTCACCACGGCAGTTTCGCCCGGTGGCACGTTACGCGCCACGATGCTCTGCAGGGACATAATCAGCGCGGCCCCGGTCACAATCGGATCCACGGTGCGCTCCGGGTGCGCGCCATGCCCGCCGTACCCTTGCAGGGTAATTTTCACGGTATCGGCTGAGGCCATAAAGTTGCCTTCATAGAAGCCAAACTTGCCGGTCGGCAGGTAGGGCATATTGTGCAGGGCAAAAATACGGTCGCAGGGGAAGCGGTCAAACAGCCCGTCTTTGATCATGAGATCGGCACCGCCAATCGCCTCTTCGGCAGGCTGGAAAATCAGGTGTACGGTACCGTTAAACTGGCAGGCGTCAGAGGCAATATATTTCGCGGCGGCCAGTAAAATCGCCGTGTGGCCGTCGTGGCCGCAGGCGTGCATTTTGCCCGGCACGGTACTGGCCCAGGGTAAATCGGTGGCTTCGAAGATCGGTAGGGCGTCCATATCGGCGCGCAGGCCGATGGATTTGCTGCCCTGGCCTTTGCTGAGCGAGCCGACCACGCCGGTTTTGCCAATCTCGCGCGTCACCTGATAGCCCCAGCCTTCCAGCTGGCGCGCCACCAGATTGCTGGTATTGAACTCTTCGAGACTTAATTCAGGATTGGCATGTAAATGACGACGGATGGCGATGATTTCTTCTTCTGATTCTTTTATTTCTGGAATGATACAGTCGGACATTTGTTACTCCAGTGTTAACGCGTGTTTGCATCTCCTAACTTATCGCCGCGCCGTCATAATGCAAATTCGTTCTCTAATAATTACCGTGAAAATTATAAGTTATGTGAATGCATGCAGGCTTTCTCCAGGACACACAAAATAAGTGCGTGACCTTTGTGATAAAACTCACTTTTTTTAAACAATTACATCATTAGTTGATAACAATCCTCTAGTATGAGCGGTGTCATTTTGCGCAGAGGTTGAGATGAAAGACGTCGTGATAGTGGGTGCGTTGCGCACAGCAATAGGCTGTTTCCAGGGAGCGCTCTCACGCCACTCGGCGGTAGATCTGGGCAGCGTGGTGGTTCGCGCGCTGGTGGAGCGCAGTGGCATTGAGGCCCACGAGATCGACGAGGTGATCCTCGGTCAGGTGCTGACCGCAGGGGCCGGGCAAAACCCCGCCCGCCAGGCCGCGCTGAAGGGGGGATTACCCAACACCGTCTCGGCCATTACCATCAACGACGTCTGTGGCTCCGGGCTCAAGGCGCTGCACCTGGCGACCCAGGCGATCCAGTGCGGTGAAGCCGACGTGGTGATCGCTGGCGGCCAGGAGAACATGAGCCGCGCGCCGCACGTTCTGACCGACAGCCGCACCGGGGCCCAACTGGGCAACAGCCAGCTTATCGACAGCCTGGTGCATGATGGGCTGTGGGATGCCTTCAACGATTACCATATGGGCGTCACGGCAGAAAACCTGGCCCGGGAATATGGTATCACCCGTGAACGTCAGGACGCTTACGCGCTCAGCTCGCAGCACAAGGCCCGGGCCGCCATCGACGCAGGCCGCTTCCGGGATGAGATTGTCCCGGTCAGCGCCCGGATGCAGAACGGTGACCCTCTGCTGGTAGATACCGATGAACAGCCGCGCACCGACGCCAGCGCCGAAGGGCTGGCGTTACTCAATCCTGCCTTTGAAATTACCGGTTCGGTCACCGCCGGGAATGCCTCCTCTATTAACGACGGCGCTGCCGCGGTGATGATGATGAGTGAGAGCAAAGCCGAAGCGCTGAATCTACCGGTGCTGGCACGCATCAAAGCCTTTGCCAGCGTCGGCGTGGATCCTGCTTTAATGGGGATCGCCCCGGTGCATGCCACGCGCCGCTGTCTGGAGCGGGCAGGGTGGCAGCTGGCGGATGTCGATCTGATCGAAGTCAACGAGGCATTTGCCGCCCAGGCCCTGTCGGTGGGCAAAATGCTGGAGTGGGATGAGCGTCGGGTCAATGTCAACGGCGGGGCGATTGCGCTGGGACACCCCATTGGTGCCTCAGGGTGCCGTATTCTGGTCTCGCTGGTGCATGAGATGGTAAAACGCGATGCCCGCAAAGGGCTGGCCACGCTGTGCATCGGCGGCGGGCAGGGCGTGGCATTAGCCATAGAACGATAACGCGCTTTGATAAATATCAACCTGAATAAGCCTCCCAACCCGGAGGCTTATTTGTTTGTGAGCCCCATCATATTTTTACCCTTGTAAGTACATTCTCAAACTTCCTCGAAATATTTAACGCGTTACTTCAGCCTCTAATAAATATTTAGTGTGATCCCGATCCGTTAAATTCCCTTTAAAACCTCTCTTTTGTTGATACTGCTCACGGCTGGCTTTGCCAAAAAAAATGAAACAAATAATTACGATCATGATCACTAAAATTACGTGTTTAAAAAAATAAAATGCAATTCCATAAAAACGAAACATCATTTTAAACGAGGGTTTTTTCATGTTTAAGAAATCTCTGGTCCTTGCTTCACTTATTGGCGCTTCTTTCGCAGCTCAGGCTGTCACTGTCGATCTGCGTCACGAATACATTGATACTGGTACCAACGCAGACCGCGTGGCAGTTTCACACCGTTTTGATAATGGCTTTGGTTTTTCTGTCGAAGCTAAATGGAAATCTGGCGGCGATAAAACTGACCAGCCGTTTTCCGATATGGTAGGTAATGGTCACGAAGACCAAATTAGCTGGCGCTGGAAAGCCAACGATAATATCTCCCTGACGCCGGGCTTTACGGTCGAAAGTAAAGAAAGCAACACCATTTATAAGCCCTTCCTGCAAGCGCAATACAGCTTCGACAATGGCTTCTATATTTCCGGTCGTTATCGCTACGAGTACACCCGCTATCCTTCTACCCCGGACAGAGAAGATGATAAGGTTAACCGCGGTGATGCGTGGGTGGGTTGGGTAATGGGCGATTTCCGTACCGAACTGAACTACGTTTATGCAAAAAGCTCCGAAGGCAATATTCGTAACAACAACAAAGATTACTCCCAGGAATATAACGTCAAGCTGGCGTACAAAATTGATAAAAACTGGTCCCCGTATGGCGAAGTGGGTAACGTTGGCGTGAAATCAACCGATGAACGTCAGACCCGTCTCCGTGTCGGCGTAGCATATTCCTTCTAATAACAAGCAGTACCTCCGGGATTAACCGGCTCGAAAGAGCCGGTTTTTTATGCCTGCAATATTATTACGCCAAAAAAAGCCCTCCATAAAGGAGGGCAAGGCCAGTTACAGGGACACAAACACAAACAGTTATTCACGCAATAATTCAGGTTGCTCAGGAAGCTTCGCAATATAGAGAGCAGGTTTGCCGTCTTTATCGGAACTAAACAGGACCGCTTTATCATCCGGGGTAAAGGATGGGTGCGGGTGGGTGACCTGGCGGCTGTTGGCCACGGTTGCCCAGGAGGTATCGTGACGCGCGATGCGGAAGTAAGCTTTTTTCGCCACGTCGAACGCATACAGATAAGGATCGTTATTGATGGTGTAACCGCTGGTGTCCTTCACATCAACCGGGGTACCGGAGCCATCACCTACCAGCAGGGTGCCATCAAAGTTACTCATCAGGTGCGAACAGGCCGGCATCTGCATCACTGCGCTGTTCTCGCCGGTATCCGGGTTGAAGCTGTATACGGTACGGCCTTGCTCACCTTTCAGGTAAGAGACATACACCAGCGCAGAGCCGTTCGGGACCCAGAACTCGTGGGTGCAGCTTTCGCCTTCCGCGTGCTCTTTAACCTTACGCACGTTGCTGCCGTCTTCGTTCACCATCCACATGCGGGCATCCACCAGATCGTGTGGGCCTTCATGGCAGAACGCGACGGTATTATCGTCAAACGGACGGTAGATAGGGTGGCCGAGCCAGTTTTTCTCTTCATGGATCACGCTGCTTGCACCGGTCTGCAGATCAACGCGCAGCAGGCGGCAGTGCGGGCCTTTGTGGAAGAAGTCATGGAAGATTTGCCAGTCGTTCAGCGGCGTCCAGTCGCTTTTCGCGATTTCGATGCCGACCAGTTTGGTGCAGTCGCTGTTCGCCACCCAGGTGCCATAGCCGACCCAGTCGTCGCTGACGCGATACACTTCGCGCTCAACCAGGGTGGTCAGATTGACTTCCCGCAGAGTGCGATCATTCTTAACGTAATAGAGCGATTTATCATCCGGTGACAGGAAACCACCAAAGGTGTTGTCGCCCGCGCCTTCGGTTAACTGCACCGCTTCGGCCTTTTTCAGATCCAGCAAATAGTAGTTCCAGTGGCCATCGAATTCGCCGGCAAACAGCAGATGACTACCGTCGTTGAAAAAGCATTTTTGATAGAAGTAGTTACGATGACAGGTAACTTCAGGGGGGGTCAGGCGGGTGACTTCCACGCCTGTATCCGGATCGCGACTGACCTCATAGTTCAGTTTGACCCGCATGCCTTTTGCCATGATGCACTCCTTGAATTCGACGGCAGGATCTCCCTGCGGTCCGCTCGGTAAAATATGAGTTTAAAAACTGGGTGTTAAAATATCAAAACATCGTTTCAGTGTGTGTGACTGGTGGCGCACTTCTGAAGGAAAAGCCCGCAAGATCCTCATTATCTTTACATCTGTTCAGATTTTTAGCATCCCGACATCAATTTTTTATTGTTTTATAACCTGTTGTTTAATTTGCAAATTAAGCGGGATGTTTTAAACAAACGTTTTAAGAAAGCGATGTCAACTCCCTGACAATCGTGATCGCAACTGCAATTTTGATAATAACTTACAGAAAAAGTGAAACATCGTTTTAAATGTAATTGAAAACCCATTTCACAGCAGATAATATGTGCTCATCATGAAAACGGAACACCGTTTTGTTAATTATCCTGGCCTTCGGGGCCGATAAATTCTGGAGGTTAATGTGGAAGTCAGACAAAGCATCCACAGCGCGCATGCAAAAACGCTGGATACCCAGGGGCTACGCGATGAGTTTTTAGTCGAGAAAGTGTTTGTCGCGGATGAGTACACCATGGTGTACAGCCACATTGACCGCATCATTGTTGGCGGCATCATGCCGGTGGCAAAAACGGTCTCCGTCGGTGGTGAAGTGGGCAAACAGCTCGGCGTCAGCTTCTTCCTTGAGCGTCGTGAGCTGGGCGTGATTAACATCGGCGGCCCGGGCACCATTACCGTTGACGGTCAGTGCTATGAGATCGGCCATCGCGATGCCCTGTACGTCGGAAAAGGCGCGCAGGAAGTGGTTTTCGCCAGCGTTGATAGCGGCAAACCGGCGAAGTTCTACTACAACTGCGCCCCGGCACACACCACGTATCCGACCAAAAAAGTGACCCCGGCGGAAGTCTCTCCGGTTACCCTGGGTGACAACCTCACCAGCAACCGCCGCACCATCAACAAATACTTCGTTCCTGATGTGCTGGAAACGTGCCAGCTCAGTATGGGTCTGACCGAGCTCGAGCCGGGCAACCTGTGGAACACCATGCCGTGCCATACCCATGAGCGCCGCATGGAAGTGTACTTCTACTTCAATATGGAAGAAGACGCCTGTGTATTCCACATGATGGGACAGCCGCAGGAGACGCGCCATATCGTGATGCATAACGAGCAGGCGGTGATCTCACCAAGCTGGTCTATTCACTCTGGCGTGGGTACGCGTGCCTATACCTTCATCTGGGGCATGGTTGGCGAAAACCAGGTCTTCGATGATATGGACCACGTTGCCGTTAAGGATCTGCGCTAGTCGCGGACAGTTAAGCACACACTTGCCTGTTCGTTCAGGCGCTGAAAGATTAAAGGATAAAAAATGATTCTGGATGCATTTTCTCTGCAAGGTAAAGTTGCGGTCGTCACCGGTTGTGATACCGGTCTGGGCCAGGGTATGGCGGTGGGTCTGGCGGAAGCCGGCTGTGACATCGTGGGTATCAACATCGTTGAGCCGCAGGAGACCATCGAGCGCGTCACCGCGCTGGGCCGTCGTTTCCTGAGCCTGACCGCTGACCTGCGTAAAATCGACGCCATCCCTGAGCTGCTGGAGCGTGCGGTTGCTGAGTTTGGTCATATCGACATTCTGGTCAACAACGCCGGTCTGATTCGTCGTGAAGATGCCATCAACTTCAGCGAGAAAGACTGGGACGACGTCATGAACCTGAACATCAAGAGCGTGTTCTTCATGGCTCAGGCTGCAGCGAAGCACTTTATCGCGCAGGGTAACGGCGGCAAAATCATTAACATCGCCTCCATGCTCTCCTACCAGGGCGGCATCCGTGTGCCTTCTTACACCGCTTCCAAAAGCGGCGTAATGGGCGTAACCCGTCTGATGGCGAACGAATGGGCGCAGCACAACATCAACGTGAACGCCATCGCACCGGGCTACATGGCCACCAACAACACTCAACAGCTGCGTGCTGATGAAGAGCGTAGCGCGGCGATCCTCGAGCGTATCCCGGCGGGTCGTTGGGGTCTGCCAAGCGATCTGATGGGGCCGGTGGTGTTCCTGGCGTCCAGCGCTTCTGACTACATCAACGGCTATACCGTAGCGGTTGATGGCGGCTGGCTGGCGCGTTAATTCTCGCCCCTGTTGAAAAGACCTCTGTTCACGGGCGGAGGTTTTTTTTGCACTGAATTAACCATTGTCCATATCGATAAACGAGGAAAATCCATAGATATTTTACAAAAATGACGCGCATCACATATTTAATGTCTATAAATCAGGTTATTAACAAATAGTGGTGAATATTCACCCTTGTTTTAAATTGTAATGTCCATCACAGATCGCACCCTGCCAGCCAATAAATCCATATTTTCACGTTATACGACCTGACACTTTTTCAGGGTTTCTCGTAATTTCATTTAACGTCTTACGCTGTTCAGGCAGGAAAATATGACATCTATAAATGACTCAACCTTTATGCCCCGCGCGCTTCGCGATACCCGCAGGATGAACCTGTTTGTTTCTGTTTCCGCGGCGGTGGCCGGTTTACTGTTTGGGCTGGATATCGGCGTTATTGCCGGTGCGCTCCCCTTTATTACCGATCACTTTACGCTCAGCAATCGCCTGCAGGAGTGGGTGGTGAGCAGCATGATGCTGGGTGCGGCTTTGGGAGCCTTGTTCAACGGCTGGCTCTCATTCCGCCTGGGGCGAAAATACAGCCTGATGGTGGGTGCCATTCTGTTTGTGGCCGGCTCGCTGGGCTCCGCGTTTGCCACGGGCGTTGAAGCGTTACTGCTTTCTCGCGTGCTGCTGGGGGTGGCGGTAGGGATTGCCTCCTACACCGCACCGCTCTATCTCTCGGAGATGGCGAGCGAAAACGTGCGCGGCAAAATGATCAGCATGTACCAGCTGATGGTGACGCTCGGGATCGTGCTGGCCTTTCTGTCTGATACGTATTTCAGCTACAGCGGCAACTGGCGCGCCATGCTGGGTGTTCTGGCGCTCCCGGCAGTATTGCTGATTGTGCTGGTGATCTTTTTGCCCAACAGTCCGCGCTGGCTGGCGCAAAAAGGGCGACACGTCGAGGCGGAGGAAGTGCTGCGGATGCTGCGCGATACCTCTGAGAAAGCGCGGGAAGAGCTGAACGAGATCCGCGAAAGCCTCAAGCTGAAACAGGGGGGCTGGTCGCTGTTTAAAATTAACCGCAACGTTCGTCGCGCGGTATTTCTCGGCATGCTGTTGCAGGCGATGCAGCAGTTTACCGGCATGAATATCATCATGTATTACGCGCCGCGTATTTTCAAAATGGCCGGGTTCACCACTACCGAACAGCAGATGATCGCTACCCTGGTGGTGGGGCTGACCTTCATGTTCGCTACGTTTATTGCGGTGTTTACCGTCGATAAAGCGGGCCGTAAGCCAGCCCTCAAAATTGGTTTTAGCGTGATGGCGCTGGGGACGCTGATCCTCGGCTACTGCCTGATGCAGTTTGATAACGGTACCGCGTCCAGCAGCTTGTCCTGGCTCTCCGTGGGCATGACGATGATGTGCATTGCCGGTTACGCCATGAGCGCCGCGCCCGTGGTGTGGATCCTGTGCTCTGAAATTCAGCCGCTGAAATGCCGCGACTTTGGGATCACCTGTTCCACCACCACCAACTGGGTGTCGAACATGATCATTGGCGCCACCTTCCTGACCCTGCTGGATTCTATCGGCGCAGCGGGAACCTTCTGGCTCTATACGGTGCTGAACGTGGTATTTATTGGCATCACCTTCTGGCTGATCCCCGAAACCAAAGGCGTCACTCTGGAGCACATCGAGCGCAAGCTGATGGCAGGGGAGAAGTTAAGAAACATCGGCGTGTGAGGTTAACGCCCGGCGGCGCTTTGCTTGCCGGGCCTACAAAACCGTAGGCCGGGTAAGGCGTAGCCGCCACCCGGCTTTTTTCACACCCGGGCGAGATACAGCGCCGGCATCCCTTCTTCGTCCGAGGTGTAAAGCACCCACTTATTGTCTGGCGAAAACGATGGATGCGGGTGCGTTACCTGGCGGTCGCCATCCAGCACTTTCCAGCTGGTGTTATGCTGGCAGATGGCGGTTTGCGTGCCTTTTTCAATGTCGAACACCCAGATGAAGGGATCGTTGAGGCTGATATCGCCGGTATTGTGCGGCGCACCGTCACCGACAATCAGCGAGCCGTCGTGGTTACTCATCAGATGGGAGCAGGGCGGGATCGCCATCAGCTGGCGATTTTCCAGCGTCGCGGGATCGGCGCTGAACAGGTAGCGCTGCGGATCGTTCTCCTTATGCGCCACGTAACAGAGCGCCGAGCCGTCCGGCACCCAGAATTCGTGGGTAAAACTCTCGCCCGCTTCATGCTGGCGCACCTTGCGCAGATTGCTGCCATCCGGGTTGATCAGCCACATGCGCGCATCGATCGCGTCGCGCGGGCCTTCGTGGCAAAACGCCACGGTGCTGTCGTCGAACGGCCGGTAAATCGGGTGCCCGAGCCAGCGTTTTTCCTGCAAAATTACCTCACGTTCGCCGGTTTGCAGGTCGATGTTGATCAGGCGGCATTCCGGGTTGGTGAAGTAAAATGCGCGGAACTTGCTCCAGTCGGTGAGCGGCTGCCAGTCGCTTCTCTTGATTTCAATGCCCACCAGCTTCGTGCAGTCAGAGTTCGCCACCCAGGTGCCGTAGGCCACCCACTCATCATCGACCTCATACACCACGTGCTCTTCCAGGCTAGTAAGATCCACCCGGCGCAGTTCGCGGCTATTTTTTACGTACCACAGGAACTGGTCGTCCGCGGAGAGGAAGCCGCCAAAGGTGTTGTCTCCGGCACCGTCGGTCAACTGGGTCGCCTGCTGCTGGTCAATATCCAGCAGGTAGTAGTTCCAGTGGCCCTCAAAGGCGCCGCCAAAAATCAGCTTGCCGCCGTCACGGGTAAAACATTTCTGATAGAAGTAGTTACGGTGACAAATAATGTGCGGAGGGGTCATCCGTATCACCTCGTGGCCGGTCTGGCTGTCCTGGCGGGTACGGAAACGCAGGGGGATGATTTTTCCTTTCATGGTGTGTTCCTTCAGATAAAAAAATACCCCACCGCATAACGGTAGGGTATTGATAACCTAAGATAATCAGCGCATTGCGCGTTTCAGGATACGTTCAGCCTGACGCTGGAAGTCAGCGGCGGTCTCTTCCACGGTTTTCTGACCGTAGTCGATGTACTGCAGGGAGGTGCCGAACTGAGCCACGATCTGCGGATCGTCAAAGTATGGCGATACGGAGAGTTTCGCTGGCAGAGACTGCGCCAGACGCAGGCCAGACACCGCTGGATCGTCCTCTTTGATGGTGCCGTTTTCGGTCAGGTATTTCACCGCCACTTTGCTCAGCGGTACGCCACGTTCCAGACCCAGAGTCTCAACGCCTTCTTTGCTGTTCAGCAGGAAGTTGATAACTTTCGCTGCGGCTTCCGGGTTTTTCGTGGATTTACCAATAGAGAGCATCTGCGCGGGTTTAAAGAACAGACCGGCATCGGTGGCACCTGGCAGCATTGGATAGCTGCCCAGCGCCAGTTTCGCTGGTGGCTTCAGGTTGTCGGAGTATTTTTTGATGGTGGAGTTCCACATGTAGGTCCCGCCCCATTCACCCTCGATCCACGGCTTCATCTCGTACATGTTGCTCTTACCAAACGACGCATAGTACTTGGTGTCCGGCATCACGTGGCTGTCGATCAGACTTTTATAGGTCTGGAAGAACTCCACCCACTGCTCTTTGCTGTAGGCGAATTTCTTCGTCTTCTCGTCTACCGCCGGGATGTTGTACTTCTGGATCATGTAGGAGTTCAGCAGCGCCAGGGTATCCTGGTGCTCCAGCACTACCGGATAGTACTGTTTGCCCAGTTTGCTTTCGAAGGCTTTACCGGCTGCTTTCAGCTCATCCCAGGTTTTCGGGTATTCCACGCCCGCTTTTTTCCAGGCTTCATCGTTGAAGTAGAACACGCGCGCGGTCACGGAGATTGGGATCCCGTTCAGCTTGCCGTCCACGGTGGTGGACTGCAGCTCTTTCGGATCGAACTGGGAGAGATCGATCACGTCCTTCATTTTGTTCAGGTCGTAGAAGCCGTCGCCGGTTTTCGAGAAGATCGGCAGCCAGTTCCAGTTGGTCTGCATGACGTCCGGCTCGGTGCCGCCCGCAATCTGGGTGGTCAGACGGGATAAGTGACCGTCCCAGCCGGTGTATTCCGCCTTCACGTTAATATCCGGATTCTGTTTGTGGAACTCTTCCAGCGCTTTGAGTGTGACCTGGTGACGGCCATTGCCGCCCCACCAGGACATACGTAAATCAACATCCTGCGCCATCGATGGCAAAGCAGTAAGGCCCAGAGTGGCGGAGATTGCTGCGCTTAAAAGCACTTTTTTCATTTTTATAACTCCAGTCAGAGAGAGATGTTCTGTTCAGTTTTCGCGTCAAAAATATGACACTTATTCATATCAAACTTAAAGTACACCTGACGGTGAAGGCCTTTGTTAATCATCGGCTTAGCTTCATCGGAAGGAATTCGGGCAGTCAGTTCATACTCGCCAACTTTCAGGTACACGAAGAATTCATGTCCCATGTTTTCGGCGCGCACCATCTCGCCGCTGCAGCAGCCCTGGGCGAAGGGCTCATCGGAGATGGAGACAAAATCAGGGCGAATCCCGTAGAAAATGTCCTGATCGACGTAGCTGGCGACTTTCTCTTTCAGATCTGCGCTTAACGGCATGGTCTGGCTGCCAATGGTCAGAGAGAGCTGGCCGTCCTGTTGCACCAGTTTGCTGGCGCGGATGTTCATCTCTGGCGAGCCGATAAAGCCGGCCACGAACATGTTTTTCGGTCTGTGGTACAGATTGTCCGGGGTATCCACCTGCATGATGTGGCCGAGTTTCATCACGCAGATGCGGTCGCCCATGGTCATCGCTTCGGTCTGATCGTGCGTCACGTAGACGGTGGTCGCCGGTTTGCCGGAGGCCTTCAGCTGCTTGTGCAGGTCCGAGATACGGATACGCATCGAGGCACGCAGTTTGGCATCAAGGTTGGACAGCGGTTCGTCGAACAGGAAGACGTCCGGTTTTTTCACAATCGCACGGCCTACGGCCACACGCTGGGCCTGACCACCGGAGAGCTGGCGCGGCAGGCGGTCCAGCAGCTCATCCAGCTCGAGGATTTTGGCCGCTTCGTTCACCTGGGCCTCAATCTGCGCTTTCGGCAGCTTGCTCAGCTTCAGGCCAAAGGCCAGGTTTTCACGCACGGTCATGTGCGGATAGAGCGCATAGTTCTGGAACACCATCGCAATCCCACGCTCTTTTGGCGCGAGGTTGTTGACGATCTTGTCCCCGATGCGCACTTCGCCACCGCTGATGGTCTCCAGACCGGCCAGCATACGCAGGGTGGTGGACTTCGCGCAGCCGGAAGGGCCGACGATCACCATGAATTCACCTTCAGCGATTTTCAGGTCGATAGCATGTACCGCTTTGAAGCCGTTGGAGTAAACCTTTTCCAGTTTGTTGAAAATAACTTCAGCCATGATATTTCCCTCTTAACCTTTAATTCCGCTGCTGGTTACGCCCTGTACGAAGTAGCGCTGTGCCAGGAAGAAGACAATGATGGATGGCAGAATGGAGATGCTCGCCATTGCCAGAATTTCGTTCCACGGCGCACCCTCGGTGACGTCGATGGACATTTTCAGAGCCAGTGCAATCGGGTATTTATCCACGCTATAGACGTAAATCAGCGGCCCGATAAAGTCGTTCATTGACCACATGAACTGGAACAGCGCCACGGAGATGATGGCCGGTTTCAGGATGGGCACCACCACGTACCACAGCACCTGAATGGAGTTACAGCCGTCAATCTGCGCTGCTTCTTCCATGTCACGCGGTACGCCGCGCAGGAACTGGATCAGCATGAAGACGAAGAACCCCTGGGTGGCGAAGGCCAGCGGCAGGTACAGCGGCATATAGCTGTTCAGCATGCCCATTTCACGGAACATCAGGTACTGAGGGATCAGCAGGACGGTGCTTGGCAGCAACATGGTGGTGATCAGGGTTGCGAACCAGAATTTCTTCCATGGGATCTCGAAGCGGGCAAAGCCGTACGCCACGATGGTGGAGGAGATAATGGTCAGGATCACTTTCGGGATCACATACTTGAAGGTGTTCAGCATGTAATGACCGAAGTTGTACTCGGTACCGGTTTTCCAGCCGTTGATAAACCCGTCCCAGGTGGCGTGGGCCGGCCACAGGCTCAGGGTGGTGAAGATCTCGTGGTTCGGTTTGAACGACGCCGAGAACATCCACACCAGCGGATAGAGCATCAGCAGGCCAACAAACAACAGGATCACATAGCGAATACTGGCGCTAATTTTTTCACGACGCAGCGTCCGCGCCACTTCACGTTCTGCGAGGCTTCTCGCCGTGGAGAGTTGTTGAATATCAGCCATTTTTGCCTCCCTTATCGGCGGAGTAGAACACCCAGTATTTCGAAGACTTAAAGGCGATAGCGGCGAAGACAGCGACTACCAGGAACAGGACCCAGGCCAGTGCAGCGCCGTAACCCATGTCAAAGTACTTGAATGCGGTGTCGTAGATGTACAGTGAGAACAGGTAGGTGGAGTAGGTTGGTCCACCGCCGGTAATGACATAGGGTCCGGTAAATTCCTGGAACGCCTGAGTGGTCTGCATGATGAAGTTGAAGAAGATCACCGGCGTAATCAGCGGCACGGTCACTTTCATGAACATCTGCCATTTGGACGCGCCGTCGATCATCGCCGCTTCATACTGCGACTGTGGAACGTTCTGCAGGGCGGCGAGGAAGATCACCATCGCCGAGCCGAACTGCCAGACGCGCAGCAGGGTCACGGACATCAGCGCCAGAGAGGGTTCGCCAAGCCAGTTCACCGCGTCAAAACCAAACACGCCAATAAAGCTGTTGAGCAGGCCATCAATCGCAAACAGGGCGCGCCACAGAACGGCAATGGCGACGGAGCTGCCGAGGATCGACGGAATATAGTAAGCGGTACGGAAGAAGCCGATGCCGCGCAGTTTAAAGTTCAGAACAAACGCAATACCCAGCGCAAATGCCAGCTTTAAGGGGATGGTTAAAAAGACATAGGCAAAAGTCACGCCCATGGATTTCCAGAAGAGGCTATCTTCCGTAAGCATGTAGCGATAGTTTTCTATGCCGTTAAATACCGGCGGGCTCATCAGATCGTACTCAGTAAAACTGAGGAAGAAAGATGAAACAAAGGGGAAAGCGGTAAAGAGTATCAGCCCAATTATGTAGGGTGATATCCACGCCAGCCCCAGCATCTTGTTTTCATTCATACATACCTACCTGGTAATTAATGGTTTAAAACGGAATCTGTGCGGGGAGTCATTTTTAAAACATATGAACCGTTGTTTTCAAATTGTAAAACATCGTTTTAATTTATTTTATTGCGATTTAAACCCACGTCATTCGATAAATAGTGGAAATGTGATCGCGGTCGAAACAGCGTTTCAATAAGGTGAGATGGGTGGCATTTTTATCGACTTGCGCGGAAAGGCGATGAGAAAAAACCAGCTAAACAGAGGACCTTGCGCACATATTCTGGAAATTATCGCCAGCAGATACAAACTACTAATGTTTGTAGCCACGCGCGGCGTGGGAAATAAGATAGTGAGGATATAATTAACTTGTTGAATGATTACGGCGTGACAATCAGACGGGAAAAGGCGATGCGGTGGCATCGCCCTGTTTTGTTATTTCAGGAAGTCTTCACGAACCGGGGTAAAGGTATCCAGCAGGGTGCCTGGCTTCAGGCAAACGCAGCCGTGCATCACATGCGGCTCTTTATAAAGCGTGTCTCCGGCGGTGACGATATGCTTCTCTTCACCGATGGTGAATTCGAATTCGCCGGATAATACGTAGGTCAGCTGCTCGTGCGGGTGGTTATGCATCGGGCCGACGGCGCCCTCTTCGAAATTCACTTCTACTGCCATCATTTTGCCGTCATGCGCCAGAATGCGACGCGAAACGCCATTGCCCAGATCCTGCAGCGTGGTTTCTTTATGGAAAATAAACATGCTCATGCCCTGTTATATAGTGAAACGTTGTTTCATTTAATTTATCCCAGCACGGGCTAAAAGGAAGCGTGGAACCAGAGAACTGGAAACTCGATCACAAGTTTGCTTCACTGGAAGAAACTCAAAGGAGAGCGCGATGAAAACGATAGGCCTGTTGGGAGGAATGAGCTGGGAATCCACCATTCCGTATTACCGTCTGATCAACGAAGGGGTGAAGCAGCGCCTGGGCGGGTTGCACTCGGCAAGCCTGCTGCTGCACAGCATCGATTTTCATGAGATCGAAGCCTGCCAGTCCAGCGGCGACTGGGATAAAGCCGGAGAGATCCTCGCCGATGCGGCGCTGGGGTTGCAGGGGGCAGGGGCGGAGGCCATTCTGCTCTGCACCAACACCATGCACAAAGTCGCCGCGCAGATTGAAGCGCGCTGTTCTCTGCCGTTCCTGCATATCGCCGATGCCACCGGGCGGGCGATTACCGCGGCGGGCATGAACCGCGTGGCCCTGCTCGGCACCCGCTACACCATGGAACAGGATTTCTATCGTGGACGGCTGACGGCGCAGTACGGCATTGAGAGCCTGATCCCGGACGAGGCGGATCGGGCCCGCATCAATCAGATTATCTTCGAGGAGCTGTGCCTCGGCACCTTCAGCGACGCCGCGCGCCACTACTACCTGAGCGTGATCCAGACGCTTGCCGATCGAGGCGCTCAGGGGGTGATCTTCGGCTGCACCGAGATTGGCCTGTTGATCCCGGCGGAGGAGAGCCCGATCCCGGTGTTTGATACCGCGGCGATCCACGCCGCCGATGCGGTGGAGTTTATGCTTTCGTAACGGGCGAGGATAACAGCCGCTCCAGTGGCTCAACGAGGGTACCCAGCCCCTGTTGCAGATGGGCGCTAAAGGTATCCACCAGCGCCGAGGCCGGGCGGTGCAGCGGGCGGATCAGGCTCACCGTAAAGGGCACCGAAACAGTGAAGCGGCGGATCGCAATGCCGCTGTCGGCATAATCCAGCGCCGTCAGCGGATTCACCACCGAAATCCCCACTCCCGCCCGTACCATGGCGCAGATCGACGCGGCGCTGTGGGTCTCCACCACCATCCGTCGTTTCACCTGATGCTCGGCAAACAGCTGGTCCAGCAGCTGGCGGTAACTGTCGGTGCGCGACAGGCTGATGTAGTTCTCGCCCTGAAAATCCGCCGGGGTCAGCACCGCTTTTTCAGCAAGCCGATGTCCGGCGGGCAGGACGCACACCTCATCTAACGACAGCAGCTCCTGACGGGCGGTCCCCGCCGGGGTGGCGAGGGTTTCGGTCAGGCCGAGATCGTGGCGCTGGGCCGAGAGCCACTCCTCCAGCAGGGGCGACTCCTGCGGGACGATGGTCAGGTTCACGTCCGGGTAGCGAGCGAGAAACGGCTGCAGCAGGGCGGGCAAAAACGACTGGGAGAAGACCGGGAGGCAGACGATGGACAGCTCGCCCTGGCGAAACTCGCGCAGGCTGTCGGCGGCGCTGATGATGCGGTCCAGCCCGTACCAGGATCGCTGCACCTCCTCGAACAGCCGCAGCCCCTGCACCGTGGGGTGCAGCCGCCCGCGGGTGCGCTCAAACAGCGTCAGGCCAATCACCTTTTCAAAGCGTGCCAGCTCGCGGCTCACCGTCGGCTGAGAGGTGTGCAGCAGGCGGGCCGCTTCGGTCAGGTTTCCGGCGGTCATCACCGCGTGGAAAATTTCAATATGGCGCAGGTTTACAGCGGGCATGAGAGGCGACCTGGTTGAACGTAATCCATATCATTTTTGCATAGACTAGCGATAAAACGATATTTTTTATTCTCTTCGCGCTGTGGCGTAATCATTAAAAATTGCCTTCCCGGAGAACACCATGCCACGCCCGCTGAACAACACCGATACCGACCTGAACGCTGACAATTTGCTGCGCCTGCCTGCGGAGTTTGGCTGCCCGGTCTGGGTTTATGACGCGCAGATTATCCGCGACAAAATTGCGGCGCTGCATCAGTTCGACGTGGTGCGCTTTGCTCAGAAAGCCTGCTCCAACATCCATATTCTGCGCCTGATGCGCGAGCAGGGCGTCAAGGTTGACTCCGTGTCGCTGGGCGAAATCGAACGCGCGCTGGCGGCGGGGTACGATCCAAAGGCTGACCGCGACTCCATCGTCTTTACCGCCGACCTGATCGACACCGCCACCCTGGCCCGGGTGCATGAGCTGCAGATCCCGGTCAACGCCGGTTCGGTGGATATGCTGGAGCAATTAGGGCAGGTGTCGCCGGGCCATCGCGTCTGGCTGCGGGTCAACCCGGGCTTTGGTCACGGCCACAGCCAGAAGACCAACACTGGCGGCGAAAACAGCAAACATGGCATCTGGTACAGCGATCTGCCTGCGGCGCTGGAGGTATTGCAGCGCTATAACCTGAAGCTGGTGGGCATTCACATGCACATTGGTTCCGGCGTGGACTACGGTCACCTGGAGCAGGTGTGTGGCGCGATGGTGCGCCAGGTGATCGAATTTGGTCAGGATCTGGAGGCGATCTCCGCGGGTGGTGGCTTATCCATTCCGTATCGCGAAGGGGAAGAGGCGATCGACACCGATCACTACTACGGCCTGTGGAACGGCGCGCGGGACAAAATTGCCGCCCACCTGGGTCATCCGGTGAAGCTGGAGATCGAGCCGGGGCGTTTCCTGGTGGCGGAATCCGGCGTGCTGGTGGCGCAGGTGCGCAGCGTGAAGGCGATGGGCAGCCGTCACTTCGTGCTGATCGACGCAGGCTTTAACGATCTGATGCGTCCGTCGATGTACGGCAGCTATCACCACATTACAGCCCTTGCGGCTGACGGCCGGGATTTAACCCAGGCGCCAGTAGTGGAGACGGTAGTGGCCGGGCCGCTGTGTGAATCCGGGGATGTCTTCACTCAGCAGGAGGGCGGGAAAGTTGAAACCCGCGCGCTGCCGCAGGTTGTGCCTGGAGATTATCTGGTGCTGCACGATACCGGTGCCTACGGCGCGTCGATGTCCTCGAACTACAACAGCCGTCCGCTGCTGCCGGAAGTGCTGTTTGATAAGGGCGCGGCGCGTTTAATTCGCCGTCGCCAGACCATTCAGGAACTGCTCGCCCTCGAACTGTTCTGATCGAACCAGGGTCCCGTCGCCACCGAATCGCGTAATACCAGCGTGCCGGTAAAGGGCGGGATCGCCTCGATCGGCTCGTTTTTCGCCAGCCGGATCGCCTGATCGATGGCGGTGGTGATCATGTTGTCGATCGGCAGATAGACGGTCGACAGCGCGGGCTCCAGCCATTTCGCGCAGGGCGCGTCATCAAAGCCGAACAGCGACACATCCTGCGGAATATGCAGCCCGGCCTGGTGCAGCGCCTTCGACGCTCCCAAAGCCATATCGTCATTACAGGCAAACAGGGCGCTGAACACCACCTTGTCGTTGAGTAACTCCTGACATAGCTCATACCCGCGGGTCATCCCCGAATCACCGTACTTCACCCGGCTCTCATCCCAGGGAATGCCGTGCTTTTCCAGCGCCTTGCGATAGCCGGTCAGGCGCGCCTTGCCGGTAGGGGTGTGGATCGGCACCGTCATGCAGGCTATCTCCCGATGCCCCTGGCTTATCAGGTACTCCACGGCGCTGAAGGCCGCGGCCTGCTGCTCAAAGAATACGCAGCGCTCCCGGGCCTGGCTGACGTCGCGGTTGATCGCGATAAGCGGCATCTTCACGCTGTTGATCAACTTCATGATCGCTTTTTCGCTCATGTAGCGGGTGTAAAGCACGATGGCATCGCACTGGCGATCGGCCAGCATCTGCACCGCTTCTTCCTCCCGCTCCGGAGTATCGTGACCGTCGGTGACAATCAGCTGTTTCCCGTGCGTTTCGGTCTGGCGCGAGGCCTGCTGCAGCAGGCGACCAAAGTAAAAACCGTCGAAGGTCGAGACCACCAGCCCAATGCTGTTGCTGGTCCGGTTCGCCAGCGATCGCGCGAGGAAATTGGGGCGATAGCCCAGCTCTTCCATCGCGTTAAACACCTGCTGACGGGTACTCTCTTTCACCTGACCTGTGCCGTTCAGTACGCGCGACACCGTGGCTTTCGACACGCCCGCGCGCAGTGAGACATCCAGCATTGTTGCCATTTGCTCTTCCTGCTTCCACGTTATGCACGCAAGTTTATCACAGACGTTCAGGGGCATAAGCCGGGCGGGAGAGGCAAAACCCCCATCAGGATCACGCTTTCTGGTAACGGGTGACGGGTCAGGTAAAAGTGGTATACCAAAGTGGTTATAAATCACACTCCGGGATACCTCTTGCCGCGTTGGGAGCTTAATCACAGAACGAATCTTCACCAGAAGCTATTTTTGGTATGCCAATAGAAGCCGGCTGTACACCTTATCCCAATAAAGGCCCTTTTACTGAGGTATTACCCCATGGCATTACAGGAAAAACTGATCAACTCTCTGGGCAGTTTCGCCACTAAGTTCAACAGTTATCGCTATATCATGGCGATAAAGTCCGCCTTCATCACCTTAATGCCGGTCATCATCGTAGGCGCATTTTCGGTGCTGATCTCCAACATGGTGCTGGATCCAAAAAACGGCTTAGCCAGCTTTGAGTCGCTCTCGTTCCTCGCCACGCTGAAACCGATCACCAGCGCCCTGAACTACGCCACCCTGAACTTCCTCAATATCGGGGCCGTCTTCTTAATTGGCATCGAGCTGGGGCGCATCAACGGCATTAAGTCCCTGTTCCCGGGGCTGCTGGCGGTGATCTGCTTTATCTGCGTCACCCCGACCACCGTGGAGATGATGATCGACGGCGAAATGCACATCGTGAAAGACGTGCTCCTGCGCCAGTTCTCTGACACCCGCAGCCTGTTCCTCGGCATGTTTATCGCCATCCTGTCAGTAGAGATCTACTGCTGGCTGGAGGGCCGTCCGGGGCTGAAAATCAGGATGCCTGACACCGTGCCGCCGAACGTGTCAGCCTCGTTCTCGGCGCTGATCCCGGCGATCATTACCACCACCCTCATCGCCACCTTTGGCTTTGTGTTCCATCAGGTCACCGGCATGTACCTCTACGATGCGGTCTATCAGGTGGTGCAACAGCCGCTGGAGCGGGTGGTGCAAAGCCTGCCGGGGATCCTGCTGCTGATGTTCGTCGCCCAGCTGTTCTGGGTGATTGGGATCCACGGTAACCAGATGATCAAACCGATCCGCGAGCCACTGTTGCTGGGGGCGATCACCGTCAACATGAGCGCCTTTGAGCAGGGAAAAGAGATCCCTAACATCATCACCATGCCGTTCTGGGATGTGTACATGAGCATCGGCGGCTCGGGTCTGACCATCGGCCTGCTGATCGCGGTGATGATTGGCACCAAACGCAAAGAGATGAAGGAGATCGCCAAGCTCTCCATCGGCCCGGGGATCTTTAACATCAACGAGCCGGTGATCTTCGGTATGCCAATCATGCTCAACCCGATTCTGGCCATCCCGTTCATCATCACTCCGCTGGTGACCGGCTCCATCGGCTACTTCGCCACCGTCACCGGCTTTGCCGGCAAAGCCGTGGTGATGGTCCCTTGGACCACGCCGCCGCTGATCAACGCCTGGCTCTCCACTGCCGGTTCGATGGGGGCGGTGGTCACGCAGGGTGTTTGCATTATCACGGCGGTGCTGATCTACCTGCCGTTTGTGAAGATCGCTTCACGCCGTGCCGAGCAGGCCGCGATTCAGGCTGCCAACAAGGAGGCGACGAATAACGCATGAGCATTAAACAGATGACTATCCCCGGGGACTTTATCCTCGGGGCCGCGGCCTCCGCCTGGCAGACCGAGGGCTGGAGCGGGAAGAAAGCGGGCCAGGATTCGTGGATCGATCTCTGGTACAAAAACGATCGTCAGGTGTGGCATAACGGCTATGGCCCGGCGGTGGCGACCGATTTCATCAACCGCTTCCGCGAAGACGTGGCGCTGATGAAGCAGGCCGGGCTGACCCACTACCGCACCTCCATCAACTGGTCGCGTTTTCTCACCGACTATGAAAACGCCACCGTCGATGAGGAGTACGCCGCGTATTACGACGCTCTGTTTGCCGAGATGCACCGCCAGGGCATTGAGCCGATGATCTGCCTGGAGCACTACGAGCTGCCGGGCACCTTGCTGGAAACCTACGGCGGCTGGGCCTCGAAGCATGTGGTGGAGCTGTTCGTCCGCTATGCCGAACAGGTCTTCGCCCGCTATCACCACCTGGTGAAGCGCTGGTTTAGCTTCAACGAGCCGATTGTGGTCCAGACCCGGGTCTATCTTGACGCGCTGCGCTGGCCTTACGAACAGAACACCAGCACCTGGATGCAGTGGAATCACCATAAGGTGCTGGCGACGGCGAAGGTGGTGAAGTTGTTCCGCGAGAAGGGCTACAGCGGCAGCGTGGGCTGCATTCTCAACCCGGAAGTGACCTATCCGCGCTCACGTGCGACCCATGATGTGAAGGCTGCCGAAATCTACGATCTGTTCTACAACCGGGTATTCCTCGATCCGCTGGTGCACGGGCGCTATCCGCAGGCGCTGTTCACCCTGCTGGAAAAACATCAGGTGCCGTGGGACTACAGCCCCGACGAACTGGCGCTGATTGCCGACAACACCGTCGACGAGCTGGGCATCAACCTCTATTACCCGCACCGGGTGAAGGCCCCGTCCCGGGCCTGGCACCCGGAGACGCCGTTCCATCCGGCGTACTACTACGAGCCGTTTGAGCTGCCGGGGCGGCGGATGAACCCCTCTCGCGGCTGGGAGATCGCCCCGCGCATCATTTACGACATGGCGATGCGGATCAAAAACGACTACCGCAACATCGACTGGTTCGTTGCCGAAAGCGGGATGGGGGTTGAAAACGAAGGCCAGTACCGTAACCGTGATGGCATTATCGAGGACAACTACCGCATCAACTTTATCAGCGAGCATCTCTATTACACCCTGCTGGCGCGGGAGGAGGGGGCAAACTGCCACGGGTACATGCTGTGGGCCTTCACCGATAACGTCTCGCCGATGAACGCCTTCAAGAACCGCTACGGCCTGATTGAGATCGACCTGGCAGATAACCGCGCCCGACGCGCCAAAAAGTCGGCCAGCTGGTTCCGGCAACTGCGCGATACGCGCGTCCTGACCCTGACCCTCGATGACGAATGGAAGTAGGCGCAGATCGCGGCGCTTCTGGTAACATAGGGCGCAAACTGGCCCGCATTAACTCAGAGTACAGGTGATAACGTGGATAAGGCTGTCGTCCCGGCGGAAAAGAAGCAGTACCAGGAGATTGGCGAGGATTTACGCGCTCAGATCATCCAGGGGCACTATCCCGTGGGCTCGCGTCTGCCGCCGGAGCGCAATATCGCGGAGACCTACGGCGTCAGCCGCACCATCGTGCGGGAAGCACTGTTGATGCTGGAGCTGCAGGGCACCGTGGATATCCGTCAGGGTTCCGGCGTCTACGTGATGCGCATCCCCGAAGAGCATGAGAACGAGGAAGAGCGTCTGTTAACAAGCGACGTCGGCCCGTTTGAAATTCTACAGGCGCGCCAGCTGCTCGAAAGCAACATCGCCGCCTTTGCGGCCAAAATGGCCACCCGGGCGGACATCGACAACCTGCGTCGCATCATTGAGCAGGAGCAGCGGGCGATCGCCGCCAACGACAACAGCCAGGACAACAGCAAGATGTTCCATCTGGTGCTGGCGGGTGCCACGCAGAACCAGATGCTGCTGGCGACCGTCGAAAGCGTCTGGCACCACATGGACAGCAGCCCGCTCTGGCAGCAGTTCAATGTCCATATCGCCAGCCGGGCGTACCGTCTGAAGTGGCTGGGCGACCGGCAAACCATCCTCGCCGCGCTGCGTCGCCGCGATGTGATGGGGGCCTGGCAGGCCATGTTCCAGCATCTGGAAAATGTCAAAAAGAGCCTGCTGGAGCTCTCCGATGAAGACGCCCCGGATTTTGACGGCTACCTGTTTGAGTCGGTGCCTGTTTTTCAGGGGAAACTGGTGTGAAGATCCAACCGCTGTACGCCGCCCCGCAGCATGCGGAGCAGGTGATCGACTGGCTGTGGCAAGCCTTTGGCGACGGGCTGGCGCGAGACTTTTTCGCCAGCGTAGTGACCTACAGTCAGACCCCGGACGCGCTGCCGCTGACCTTTATTGCCACCGAGGGCGATCGGTTACTCGGCACGGTGGGGTTATGGCGCTGCGACCTGATCACCCGCCAGGATCTTTACCCCTGGCTGGCGGCGCTGTACGTGGACGAAGCGGCGCGCGGGCAGGGGCTGGCGGGAAAATTACAGCAGCACGTGCAGAGATATGCCGCAGAGAACGGGCATCGCGAACTGCATCTCTGGTCCGCCTGCCGCGATTTCTATGAACGCTACGGCTGGCACTACATCGGTGACGGTCTGGAGTACCCGGACAAAACCGTGCACCTCTACCGCTATTCGCTGGCCGACTCTGCCGGCGGCGTGACCGAGTGACGGCGCACCAGCGTCGGGCTGAAGAGGTGGGTGATCTCCGGCGGCTGGCGTTTATCCGCCAGTGACAGCGCCAGCTCCGCCGCCTGAGTCGCCATGGTGACGATCGGGTAGCGTACCGTGGTCAGCCGCGGGCGGACATAGCGGGAGATCAGAATGTCATCGAAGCCGATCAGCGAGATATCCCCCGGCACGTCAATCCCGTTATCGTTCAACACCCCCATCGCCCCGGCGGCCATTGAGTCGTTGTAACAGGCGATCGCCGTAAAGTTACGCCCCCGTCCCAGCAGTTCCGTCATCGCCTGCTCCCCGCCGCTCTCATCAGGTTCACCGTAAGTAACCAGACGATCGTTGCAGGGCAGATCGTTCTCGCGCAGCGCATCGTAGTAGCCCTGCAGCCGATCTTCGGCATCGGAGATGGGGTGGTTCGAGCAGAGATAGCCAATGCGGGTATGCCCCTGCTGGATCAGGTGGCGGGTGGCAAGCCATGCGCCGTAGCGATCGTCCAGCGCCACGCAGCGTTGTTCATAGCCGGGGATAATGCGGTTCACAATTACCATCCCGGGGATCTGCTTCATCAGATGCACTAACTCGTCATCCGACAGCTTTTTGGCATGCACCACCAGCGCCGCGCAGCGATGGCGGATCAACTGCTCAATCGCCTGACGCTCTTTCTGTTCGTTGTGGTAGCCATTGCCAATCAGCAGAAAGTTGCCGGTGTGGTAGGCGACCTGCTCAACGGCTTTCACCATCGCGCCGAAAAAGGGATCCGACACATCACCCACCACCAGCCCGACGGTGTCAGTGGACTGCTGAGCCAGCGCCCGGGCGTTGGCGTTCGGGTGATAATTCAGGGATTCCATGGCAGTCAGCACCGCCTGGCGGGACGTTTCGCTGGCCTTAGGTGAATTGTTGATGACGCGTGAAACCGTGGCAACAGAAACACCCGCCAGTCGGGCCACATCCTTAATTGTCGCCATTCTCTACCTTCTCTTTGGGGTAAGCGTTTACACACTAAATAGTGTTGCGGAAAAGTGAGGCGTATTCAAGCGCAGGGCGGTGAGGCATTTCACAAAGGTGACAGACGGCAGAGGAAATTGTGTAATCGTTACACAGCGAAGCGTGACAGAAGCGGGAGAATTTGAATCTTTGCTTACACTTTGCCTCAGGCTGTTGCGATTGTCTGCTGGCGGGGGTTTGGTCGCCATTGCTACATTTGAGATCCCAGAGGTATTGATTGGTGAGAATTCTTAGTACGTACTGCGTACTCATCTCTTGCACCAGCCTGCGCAGATGCGCAGGTTTTTTTTTGTCTTTATCCGGCTGTCGCTCCTGCTGCACTTCTCGTGTAATCTGCCACAATTTACCGTAACCCGGCTTATTGAAAGGCAAAGGGAGTTGAAATGCTATTTGGGTTCTTCCGCACGCTGTTCCGTCTTCTTTTTCGCGTCCGTCTGACGGGCGATACGCAGGCATTGCACGCCGATCGCGTTCTTATTACCCCCAACCACGTCTCCTTTATTGATGGCATCCTGCTGGCGCTGTTTTTACCCGTGCGTCCGGTGTTTGCGGTCTATACCTCCGTCAGCAAGCAGTGGTACATGCGCTGGCTGACGAAGCTGATTGATTTTGTCCCGCTCGACCCGACCAAGCCGATGATGATTAAACATCTGGTGCGTCTGATTGAGCAGGGGCGTCCGGTGGTGATCTTCCCGGAGGGTCGGATCTCGATCACCGGCTCGCTGATGAAAATCTATGACGGTGCGGGCTTTGTGGCGGCGAAATCCGGTGCCACGGTGGTGCCGGTGCGCATTGAAGGCGCGGAGCTGACCTTTTTCAGCCGCCTGAAAGGGCTGGTGAAACAGCGCCTGTTCCCGCGCATCACCCTGCATCTGCTGCCGCCCACCTCCTTGCCGATGCCCGACGCACCCCGTGCCCGCGATCGACGTAAAATCGCCGGGGAGATGCTGCATCAGGTGATGATGGAAGCCCGGATGGCAGTCCGCCCGCGCGAAACCCTGTACGAGTCGCTGCTGACGGCGATGTACCGCTACGGCGCGAAGAAAAACTGCATCGATGACATCAACTTTGCCCCTGACAGCTATCACAAGCTGCTGACCAAGACCTTGTTTGTTGGCCGTATCCTCGAAAAATACAGCAAGCAGGGGGAAAAGATCGGCCTGATGCTGCCGAATGCCGGGATCAGCGCTGCGGTGATCTTTGGCGCCGTCTCTCGCGGACGTATTCCGGCGATGCTGAACTACACCGCAGGGGTGAAAGGGCTCAGCAGCGCCTTCACCGCCGCGCAGATCAACACCGTTTTCACCTCACGCACCTTTCTTGATAAAGGCAAACTCTGGCATCTGCCGGAGCAGCTTACCCAGGTGCGCTGGGTCTTCCTCGAAGATCTGAAAGCCGAAGTCACTGCCGGCGATAAGCTGTGGATTTTTGCCCACCTGCTGATGCCGCACCTGGCCCAGGTCAAACAGCAGCCGGAAGATGCCGCGGTGATCCTCTTTACCTCCGGCTCGGAAGGGAACCCGAAAGGGGTGGTTCACAGCCATAAGAGCCTGCTGGCCAACGTCGAGCAGATCAAAACCATCGCTGATTTCACCGCGAAAGACCGCTTTATGTCGGCGCTGCCGCTGTTCCACTCCTTTGGCCTGACGGTAGGGCTGTTCACGCCGCTGCTGACCGGGGCCGAAGTGTTCCTCTACCCGAGTCCGCTGCACTATCGCATCGTGCCGGAGCTGACCTATGACCGTAACTGCACGGTGATCTTCGGCACCTCGACCTTCCTCGGCAACTACGCCCGCTTTGCCAATCCGTACGATTTCCACCGCGTGCGTTACGTGGTGGCCGGGGCAGAGAAACTCCAGGAGAGCACTCGCCAGCTGTGGCAGGACAAGTTTGGTCTGCGCATTCTGGAGGGCTACGGCGTGACCGAGTGCGCGCCGGTGGTCTCCATTAACGTGCCGATGGCGGCCAAACCCGGCACCGTCGGACGCATTTTACCGGGGATGGACGCGCGGCTGCTTGCCGTACCGGGTATCGAAGAGGGCGGACGTCTGCAGCTGAAGGGCCCGAACGTGATGAACGGCTATCTGCGGGTGGAAAACCCGGGGGTTCTGGAAGCGCCGACGGCGGAAAACGTTAACGGTGAGGTGGAGACCGGCTGGTACGACACCGGCGACATCGTGCGCTTTGACGAGCAAGGCTACGTTCAGATCCAGGGGCGCGCCAAACGCTTTGCCAAAATCGCCGGGGAAATGGTGTCGCTGGAGATGGTTGAACAGCTGGCGCTGGCCGTATCGGCGGACAAAATGCACGCTACCGCAGTGAAAACCGATGCCAGTAAAGGCGAGGCGCTGGTGCTCTTTACTACCGACAGCGAACTGAAGCGCGAGCAGCTGCTGCAGAAGGCGCGAGAGCATGGCATTCCGGAGCTGGCGGTGCCGCGCGATATTCGCTATCTGAAACAACTCCCGGTGCTGGGCAGCGGCAAACCGGATTTTGTCACCCTTAAAGGCATGGTTGAACAGGCGGAGCCGCATAATGAGTGAGTCAGTACCCACTAACACCTCCATCTGGTCGAAGGGGATGATGGCGGTTACCGCCGCCCAGTTCCTCTCTGCCTTCGGTGATAACGCGCTGCTGTTTGCCACCCTGGCGCTGCTCAAATCCCAGTTCTATCCGGACTGGAGCCAGCCGATCCTGCAGATGGTGTTTGTGGGCGCTTACATCATTTTTGCCCCCTTTGTCGGCCAGGTGGCGGACAGCTTCGCCAAAGGGCGGGTAATGATGTTCGCCAACAGCCTGAAACTGCTGGGGGCCGCCAGCATCTGCTTTGGTGTGAATCCGTTTATCGGCTATACGCTGGTGGGGATCGGGGCGGCAGCCTACTCCCCGGCCAAATACGGCATCCTCGGTGAACTCACCACCGGCGATAAGCTGGTCAAAGCCAACGGCCTGATGGAGGCTTCGACGATTGCGGCGATCCTGCTGGGCTCCATGGCAGGCGGTGTGCTGGCGGACTGGCACGTGCTGGCGGCGCTGGGTGTCTGCGCGGTGATGTATGGCGGGGCGGTGATCGCTAACCTGTTTATCCCGAAACTGCCGGCGGCGCGTCCGGGACAGTCCTGGCGTTTTACGCCGATGACCGCCAGCTTCTTCAACGCCTGCCGGGTGCTGTGGCGTAACGGCGAAACCCGCTTCTCGCTGCTGGGCACCAGCATGTTCTGGGGCGCGGGGGTGACGCTGCGCTTCCTGCTGGTGCTGTGGGTGCCAACGGCGCTGGGCATTACCGATAACGCCACGCCGACCTATCTCAATGCGATGGTGGCAGTGGGCATTGTGCTGGGTGCGGGGGCCGCAGCGAAGCTGGTGACGCTGCAAACCGTCGCACGCTGCATGCCCGCCGGGATCCTGATCGGCGTTGTGGTGCTGATTTTCGCGCTTCAGCATGCGCTGTTACCGGCCTATGCGCTGCTGTTCCTGATGGGGATCTGCGGTGGTTTCTTCGTGGTGCCGCTGAATGCGCTGCTGCAGGAGCGCGGGAAACATACCGTGGGGGCAGGTAACGCCATCGCGGTGCAAAACCTCGGCGAAAACGCCGCCATGCTGCTGATGCTGGGTCTTTACTCGCTGGCGGTGAAGGTGGGTGTGCCGGTGGTAGGCATTGGCGTTGGGTTTGGGGGCCTGTTTGCGCTGGCGATTGCCGGGCTGTGGATCTGGCAGCGTCGGCGTTAACGGGATTTGTCGGGTGGCGGCTACGCCTTACCCGACCTACAACACCCCGCCTTTGACCTTCCAGGCCCGGCAAGCGAAGCGCCGCCGGGCAAAATGCCGTTACGGTGCCGGATAGGTATACACCTGATGCACCGCTTCAATCTCCGCTAACACCTCTTCGCTCAGCTCCAGATGGAAGCTTTCGACGTTCGTTTTCAGCTGCTCCATAGTGGTCGCGCCCAGCAGGGTGCTGGCCACAAACGGCTGACGGCGTACAAACGCCAGCGCCATCTGCGCCGGATCGAGCCCGTGACGTCTGGCAATATCCACATAGGCTGCTACCGCTTTCTGCGTCTGCTCGCCGCTGTAACGGGTAAAGCGGCTGAACAGTGTATTACGCGCTCCCGCCGGTTTCGCCCCGTTAAGATACTTCCCGGTCAGCGTGCCAAAGGCCAGGCAGGAGTAGGCCAGCAGCTCGACGCCCTCATACTGGCTCACTTCCGCCAGACCCACTTCGTAGCTGCGGTTCACCAGGCTGTACGGGTTCTGAATGGTAACGATGCGCGGCAGATCGTGCTTATCCGCCAGGTGCAGATAGCGCATCACGCCGAAGGCCGTTTCGTTAGAGACACCGATATAGCGGATTTTCCCCGCACGCTGGCACTCGGTTAAGGCTTCCAGGGTTTCCAGCAGCGTAACGACCGGCGCACTGTCGCTCCAGCTATAGCCCAGTTTGCCAAAACAGTTGGTCGGGCGCTGAGGCCAGTGAACCTGATAGAGGTCGAGGTAATCGGTCTGCAGGCGCGTCAGGCTGGCGTCCAGCGCGGCGCGAATGTTCTTACGATCGAGGTTTTGATTCGGGCGAATGCCGCTGTCGTTATTGCGCGACGGGCCGCTGACCTTGGAGGCAACAACCAGCTTTTCGCGATTACCGCGTTTCGCCAGCCAGTTGCCGACGTAGGTTTCGGTTAAGCCCTGTGTTTCCGGGCGTGGCGGAACCGGGTACATTTCTGCGACATCAATCAGGTTGATGCCCTGGCTGACGGCGTAATCGAGTTGTGCATGGGCATCGGCTTCGCTATTTTGTTCACCAAATGTCATCGTGCCTAACCCCAGTTGGCTTATCTCAAGTGCGCTATGGGGGATACGGTGATAATGCATAGCCGGCTTCCTTAGTTGACATGTTATATGCGTCAGGAAACTCCCGACAAAGGAATATAAACATGACAGAGGGTAAGCGAAAAATCAAAAGGTCAGCAAGCTGCTGACCTTTAATACTATCTTTCAATAATCTGTGAAACGTCGTCGCGGTTAATCTGCATATTATTACCCTGCTGATCGCGGTAGCTGACCAGACCGGTATCATCGTCGACTTCGGGTTTGCCGTCGGTCAGGATCATGCGGCCATCTTTCGTCGCCATGACGTAATCGCTGCTACAACCTGAAACGGCAAACGCTAAACCAACAGCCGAGATTATTACTGCCCATTTTTTCATTCTTTGTTACCTCCACCTGGCTCGTATTACATCTTATTGTAGTAATAACTCGGGGAAGGTTTTTTACAAAGCGGTGAAATCTGAAAAAACAGGCGAATATGTGATAAAAGGCATAATTCTGGCTAAAAAGTCAGGTATTCAGCAAAAAGTGGCGTGCTAACAGGGCTCCCGTGAAGTTCTTTTTTAAATAAAAGCCGCGGGGCAGCGTCAGGATAGGTTCGCCGCCCGCGCCTATGGCTTCGGTCAGCGCTTTACTGTTTGCCGCTTTGGGCCGCAGCTGGAGTACTTCCCCGTGGCGGGCGGTGATACGCTCCACCTGACCCAGCACGATCATGTCCATCAGCTCTTCCCAGTCCAGCCGCAGCTGACGATCTTCCTCCTCATTCGGGCTCCAGATCAAGGGCGCGCCGACGCGCCTCTGCGCCAGCGGGATCGCTCGATCGCCTTCTACCGGGATCCACAGCACGCGCTTTAACTTATGCCGCACGTGGCTGCTCTCCCAGGTGATCCCGGTATTGCCGGTTAACGGTGCCACGCAGACAAAAGTGGTCTCCAGCGGGCGGCCCAGGCTGTCGATGGGGATGGTCTTCAGCTCCACTCCCAGCGCGGCAAAATCCTGTTCAGGTTTGCTGCCCGCGCTGGCCCCCAGCCACAGCTCCAGCAGAACGCCCGTCCACCCTTTATCACGCTTTAGATCGGGTGGAATCGGCAGACCCGCAAGGGCAGCGAGTTCTCCCAGCGAGTATCCCGCCAGGCGTTGCGCTTGTTGCAGTAATGCCGTTTCCGTTGCGGGAGGAGATGTCAGAGGGGCGAGGGAAAGCATGAGCATTGCCTTTTGGTTAAAAAATGAACAGCAGTTTTCCACTGCACTGAATGAGTTTATCTTTTTCTTTTTGCTGATGCCAGGTGGATGATTTATCAGTGTTTTTATCGGCTGAAATCCCGTTTCGCTAACGGGGGGATCCCGGTTGTTCAAATCTGGTCACTGACAATGAACAGGATCTTACACCCTGTTATCCACAGAAAAATGGGATAAGTGGGTATAACCCCCACTACTGTTTCCATTTACAGCCTTGACGTGGGATGAAAATCGAAAAATCAGACAAAATGTGCCTAACTTATTGGCACAATCTGTGGATAAAACCGACGTTGTTCGATCTTTCATCAGTACCGGGATCTTTAAAGTGATGTGCATCACACAAAGCGCGTTAATTCAGGTTATTCACAATTTAACTCCATGAATTATAGTGGTTTGTAAAAAACGTCATTCTCTGCAATATTCAGAGTGATCTGGGTTGTCCATCGGTAATTCCACACTTCTTCACAACTCTATCCACAGAAAAAGTGAATAAAATTGCCCTTCTGACCGCTCATCTGTTTATAACTCAGCTGATAATTGTGAGTTATTCAAATGTTATTAGGCTCCAGGCCAGAAAGAGAGTGGTTTACCGCCTCACTGGAGTGTGAAACAATCATTTATATATCAGGTTTAGTTTGGGGTAGTCCGGTGATTGATGACGATGGCTACCGCCCGAATGTAGGTATCGTAATTTGTAATCGCCAGGGTCAGGTTATGTGGGCCCGGCGATATGGTCAGCACTCCTGGCAATTTCCCCAAGGCGGGATCAATCCAGGAGAGTCCGCAGAGCAAGCGATGTATCGGGAGCTGTTCGAAGAAGTTGGCTTAAGCCGCAAGGATGTTCGCATTCTGGCTTCGACCCGCAACTGGTTGCGTTACAAGTTACCGAAGCGTTTGGTGCGTTGGGACACAAAGCCGGTATGTATCGGCCAGAAACAGAAATGGTTTCTTCTGCAATTGGTGAGCAGCGATGCGGATATCAATATGCAAACCAGCAGCACGCCCGAATTTGATGGCTGGCGCTGGGTCAGCTACTGGTATCCCGTTCGTCAGGTCGTGTCGTTTAAGCGCGACGTTTACCGTAGGGTGATGAAAGAGTTCGCAAGTGCTGTGATGATGCTTCAGGAGGCCCCTCCTAAGCCGCAGAGCGCACCTGCCTGGCGACGTAAAAGAGGTTAAGCTACGCACATTATGCTCACCCGCCTGCGTGAAATAGTCGAGAAGGTGGCCAGTGCCCCGCGGCTCAACGAGGCGCTGGATATTCTGGTCACGGATATCTGCCTTGCGATGGAAACCGAGGTCTGTTCGGTCTATCTGGCCGATCACGACCGCAGGTGTTACTACCTTATGGCCACGCGCGGATTGAAAAAACCGCGTGGTCGTACCGTCGCGCTGGCATTTGATGAAGGCGTTGTGGGTCTGGTCGGGCGTCTGGCGGAACCCATCAACCTTGCCGATGCGCAGAAACACCCCAGCTTTAAATATATTCCTTCCGTAAAAGAGGAGCGCTTCCGCGCCTTCCTCGGCGTGCCGATTATCCAGCGCCGTCAGCTGCTTGGCGTGCTGGTGGTACAGCAGCGTGAGCTGCGCCAGTACGACGAAAGTGAAGAATCATTCCTCGTTACGCTGGCCACGCAAATGGCGGCCATTCTCTCCCAGTCTCAGTTAACGGCGCTGTTTGGTCAGTACCGGCAGACGCGCATTCGTGCCTTACCGGCTTCACCGGGCGTCGCGATTGCTGAAGGCTGGATGGACGCCACGCTGCCGTTAATGGAGCAGGTTTACGAAGCCTCGACGCTGGACACCGCCCTTGAGCGCGAACGTCTCACCGGTGCGCTGGAAGAGGCGGCCAATGAGTTTCGCCGCTACAGCAAGCGTTTTGCCGCCGGGGCGCAGAAAGAGACGGCAGCGATCTTCGATCTTTACTCTCACCTGTTGTCCGATGCCCGGCTGCGCCGGGAGCTGTTTGAGGAGGTCGACAGCGGCTCGGTGGCGGAGTGGGCGGTTAAAAAGGTCGTCGAGAAATTTGCCGAGCAGTTCGCCGCCTTAACCGACGGCTATCTGAAAGAGCGTGCCGGGGATCTGCGTACCTTAGGCCAGCGTCTGCTGTTCCATCTCGATGACACCATTCAGGGTGCCAATACCTGGCCGCCGCGCTTTGTGCTGGTGGCGGATGAACTCTCCGCAACCACGCTTGCAGAGCTGCCGCAGGACCGGCTGGCCGGGATCGTGGTACGCGATGGCGCTGCCAACTCCCATGCCGCCATTATGGTGCGCGCGCTGGGGATCCCGACCGTGATGGGCGCGGATATTCAGCCTTCGGCGCTGCACCGGCGTACGCTGGTGGTCGATGGCTATCGCGGCGAGCTGCTGGTCGATCCTGAACCGGTGCTGTTGCAGGAATATCAAAAGCTTATTAGCGAAGAGAACGAGCTGAGCCGTCTTGCCGAGGATGACGTTAATCAGCCTGCCGCGCTGAAAAGCGGTGAGCGGATCAAAGTCATGCTCAATGCCGGGTTGAGTCCGGAACACGAAGAGAAGCTTGGCAGCCGTATTGATGGCATCGGTCTCTACCGCACCGAAATCCCGTTCATGCTGCAAAGCGGCTTCCCCTCTGAAGAGGAGCAGGTCGCGCAGTATCAGGGCATGTTGCAGATGTTCAACGACAAACCGGTGACCTTACGTACCCTTGACGTTGGCGCCGATAAGCAACTGCCGTACATGCCGATCAGCGAAGAGAACCCCTGCCTGGGCTGGCGCGGGATCCGCATTACCCTCGATCAGCCGGAGATATTTCTGATCCAGGTGCGCGCCATGCTGCGCGCCAATGCCGCCACCGGTAACCTCAGCATTTTGCTGCCGATGGTCACCAGCATTGACGAGATCGATGAAGCCCGCCGTCTGATCGAACGCGCCGGACGCGAAGTCGAAGAGATGATCGGCTACGATATTCCGAAACCGCGGATTGGGGTGATGCTCGAAGTTCCCTCGATGGTCTTTATGCTGCCGCAGCTGGCGACTCGGGTTGATTTCATCTCGGTGGGCACCAACGACCTGACCCAGTACATGCTGGCGGTGGATCGCAACAACACCCGGGTGGCGAGCATTTACGATAGTCTGCACCCGGCGATGCTGCGTGCCCTGGCGATGATTGCCCGCGAGGCGCAAGAGCAGGGCCTCGACCTGCGTTTATGCGGCGAGATGGCCGGTGACTCAATGTGCGTGGCGATCCTGATTGGTCTCGGCTTCCGTCACTTATCCATGAACGGACGCTCCGTCGCCCGCGTGAAGTATCTTCTGCGCCATATCGATTTCGAAGAGGCGCAGCTGCTGGCGAAACGCAGTCTTGAAGCACAGCTGGCAACGGAAGTGCGTCATCAGGTGGCGGCCTTTATGGAGCGCCGCGGCATGGGTGGCCTGATCCGCGGCGGGCGTTAAGCGTCGGGTATCCCTTCCCCTGAGAAGGGATACAAACTGCACCAGGTCTCTATACACATCTTTTACATCTCGGGCGCAACCTCCACGCTCGCTTGTGCTATGATTCGCAACTTTGGAGCGCAGGGTACACCTCTGCGCGCATCTCTGCCGCTGTCCACTTTCAGCGGAATAACAACATCTTGTGGTGACAGATGAACAGTGGCTATCTGCATTTTCCGGAGTTTGATCCGGTCATTTTCTCAGTAGGACCCGTTGCGCTTCACTGGTACGGTCTGATGTATCTGGTCGGTTTCGTCTTTGCCATGTGGCTGGCTGGCCGTCGTGCCAAACGCCCTGGCAGCGGCTGGACCAAAGACGAAGTGGAAAACCTGCTGTATGCCGGTTTCCTCGGCGTTTTCCTCGGCGGACGTATCGGCTATGTGCTGTTCTATAACTTCCCGGTCTTCATGGCCGATCCGCTCTACCTGTTCCGCGTCTGGGATGGCGGTATGTCCTTCCACGGCGGCCTGATCGGCGTCATCCTGGTAATGGTCATCTTCGCTAAACGTACCAAACGCAGCTTCTTCCAGGTGGCAGATTTTATTGCACCACTGATCCCGTTTGGGCTGGGCGCAGGTCGTCTCGGTAACTTTATCAACGGCGAACTGTGGGGCCGCGTCGATCCGAGCGTGTCATTCACCATGCTGTTCCCGCAGTCGCGTGCCGAAGATATCGCGCTGCTGCCGTCGCATCCGGAGTGGCAGTCGATTTTCGACACCTACGGCGTTCTGCCGCGCCATATGTCGCAGCTTTATGAAATGGCGCTGGAAGGTGTGGTGCTGTTTATCATTCTGAACCTGTTCATCCGCAAGCCGCGCCCGACGGGCTCCGTATCGGGCCTGTTCCTGATCGGCTATGGTGCGTTCCGCATCATCGTTGAGTTCTTCCGCCAGCCGGATGCGCAGTTTACCGGTGCGTGGGTGCAGTACATCAGCATGGGGCAGATCCTCTCTGTGCCAATGATTGTGGCAGGCATCTTGATGATGGTCTGGGCGTATCGTCGTCCACAGCAACAGGTCTCCTGAGGAATCATGAAACAGTATCTTGAACTGATGCAAAAAGTGCTCGATGAGGGCACGCCAAAGAACGATCGCACCGGCACCGGTACGATCTCCATTTTTGGCCACCAGATGCGCTTCAACCTGCAGGAAGGCTTTCCGCTGGTCACGACCAAGCGCTGCCATTTACGCTCGATCATTCATGAACTGCTCTGGTTCCTGCAGGGCGACACCAACATCGCCTATCTGCGCGAGAATAACGTCTCCATCTGGGACGAATGGGCGGATGAAAACGGCGATCTGGGCCCAGTTTATGGTAAGCAGTGGCGCGCCTGGCCTACGCCGGACGGCCGCCATATTGACCAGATCGCCACCGTGGTGAACCAGCTGAAAAACGATCCAGACTCGCGGCGTATCATCGTCTCAGCCTGGAACGTGGGCGAACTGGATAAGATGGCGCTGGCCCCGTGCCATGCTTTCTTCCAGTTCTACGTGGCGGATGGCAAGCTCTCCTGCCAGCTCTATCAGCGCTCATGCGATGTCTTCCTCGGCCTGCCGTTTAACATCGCCAGCTATGCGCTGCTGGTGCATATGATGGCCCAGCAGTGTGACCTGGAAGTAGGTGATTTTGTCTGGACTGGCGGGGATACCCACCTGTACAGCAACCATATGGAACAGACCCACCTGCAGCTGACCCGCGAGCCGCGTGCGCTGCCGAAGCTGGTGATCAAACGTAAACCGGACTCCATTTTCGACTATCGCTTCGAAGATTTCGAAATTGAAGGTTACGACCCGCATCCGGGAATCAAAGCCCCTGTGGCCATCTGAGGCTGCAATCCTGACATAACCGGCGCCTTCCGCGCCGGTTTTTTTATGCCTGCGTGATGGTTTTGCAAGCCTTCTTCCGCGGGGATTGCAACGCGCTGCAATTCCTCCAAAAGTGCTGAAAACGCCTCGTAAATTACACATCTCTCCCTCGAACTGTTTTTTTCCTCACGGCACACTGCCGCCATGAAAAAGGAAAAGGGTTTTACCCTCATGGAAATACTGATCGCCATCTCGCTAATCATGACGCTCAGTGCCGCAGGGCTATACGGCTGGCGGCGCTGGCAGCAGCAACAGCAGCTGTGGCAGACGGCGCGCCAGGTGCGGGATTATCTGGTGGTGCTGCGAAATGACGCCTGGCGCAATAACCTGGACCATACCGTGACCCTGCAACAGGACGGCAAACGGTGGTGTCTGTTAAAGAGCGGTATCCCGGAGTGCCAGGCGGACAACGCCTTTGTGCTCACGCCGCAGTGGCCGGACATTCAGGTCACCGAGTTGACGCCTGCGCTGGGGTTTTACGGTTTACGCGATACCGCCTGGGCCGGAAGAGTTCGTCTGCAAAGCCAGGCCGGAGAGTGGCTGATCCTGATTTCCTCATGGGGCCGTATCCGCATGTGCAACGGCAAAGGGGAGTTCGCATGCCGGTAAAACAGCAGGGATTTTCGCTAACCGAAGTGCTGATCGCGATGGCGATAAGCAGCGTGCTGCTGATGAGTGCAGCGCGATTTTTGCCTGCGCTACAGCGGTCGATAATGGGGCTGACGAAGCAGCAGGAACTGGAAGAGGAACTCTGGCTGCGCATCAACGGCATCGGTAAACACCTGCAGCGGGCGGGGTACTGTGCGGGAAAATGCGAAGGCGAGGGGTTGAAGATTGGCCTGCGCGGCGAATGCGTTATTGTCCAGTGGGACGAAAACAGCAACGGCCGCTGGGAAACCTCGTCATCCGCTGCCGCAGAGCAGACCGGTTTTCGCCTGAACGGCGAAGCACTGGAAACGTTGCGAGGTGCGACGCAGTGTGATGGCAAGGGTTGGGAGAGAATGACCGACCCTGACAGGATCAGGGTTCAGCGTTTTCAGGTGCAGCGCATTTCACGGGCGGGCTTTGCGCCGGAGCTGAGCCTGACGCTGGCGGCCTCCGTCAACGGACAGCCTGATGGCGAAGTCGAGGCACACCACATTGTGACCGGGTTTAATCTGTGAACCGTCAGCAGGGGATGTCATCGCTGGCGCTGGTGCTCCTGCTGTTGATTCTCGGCAGCCTGATGCTGGCCGGGCTCAACCAGCAGTTGGCCGCTCTGATGCGCATCGTCAGTACGGAACGCCAGGCGATACAGCATCAGGCGATAGCCCAGTCCGCGCTGGAGTGGGGAAGAACGCTTCCCTGGCAAACCCAGGCTGAGGTTGCGTGCCGACAGCATCCGCAGCGGCCGTGGCGCGTCTGCTTACGCATCCTCGAGGAACGCGTATTGCTTATCGCCAGCAGTGGCAGGGTGATGCTGTGGCGGCTGGGCGAGGTGAAGGGCGGAAAGGTGGTCTTTTCCCCGCACGGCTGGAGCGATTTTTGTCCTCTGAAGGAGAAAGCGTTATGTCAGCAGCCGTAGCGAAACAGAAGGGGTTCAGCATCGTCGAGGTCTTGCTGGCCATGATGCTGATGGTGATGGTCGTCGCCGGGCTGGCGGGTTACCATCGTGTTTTAGCCAGCCGTTTTGTCACCCTTGAGCAGTATCGCCAGCTCTGGCGTCATGTCTGGTCTCAGTCACAGCTGGCCGCCGGGGATATCCCTCCGGGCTGGCAGGTCAACAGGGTGCAGACAACACCGGCCGGATGTGTCAGCATCTCGGTCTCACTTATTTCTCCATTGGGTCGGCAGGGTCAAATGACGCGCCTGCACTGCCCGGTTAGCCAGTAGTTGGGAGCAGCAATGTTAAGGGTCTACCACTCAAACCGTCTTGATGTGCTGGAAGCACTGATGGAATTCATCGTCGAGCAGCAGCGGCTCGACGATCCCTTTGAACCGGAGATGATCCTGGTTCAGAGCACCGGTATGGCCCAGTGGCTGCAGATGTCCCTGTCGCAAAAGTTTGGTATTGCCGCCAATATTGATTTTCCGCTACCCGCCAGCTTTATCTGGGATATGTTTGTCCGCGTGCTGCCGGAGATCCCAAAACAAAGCGCGTTTAACAAACAGAGCATGAGCTGGAAGCTGATGACGCTGCTGCCGGAGATGCTGACGCATGATGAATTCGCCATGCTGCGCCACTACCTGAACGACGATACCGACAAACGAAAGCTGTTTCAGCTGGCGTCGCGTACCGCGGATCTCTATGACCAGTATCTGGTCTATCGCCCCACATGGTTAACGCGCTGGGAAGCCGGTGAACTGATCGACGGTCTTGACCAGGCGCAGGTCTGGCAGGCACCGCTGTGGAAAGCGCTGGTGGAACATACCGAACAGCTGGGTCAGCCGCAGTGGCACCGCGCCAATCTCTATGAACGTTTTATCGCAACGCTGGAATCCGCCTCAGTGCCGCCTGCCGGATTGCCGTCCCGGGTCTTTATCTGCGGGATCTCCGCCTTGCCGCCGGTTTACCTCAAGGCGCTGAATGCGCTGGGCAAACACATCGACATTCATATTTTGTTCACCAACCCGTGTCGGCATTACTGGGGAGATATTCAGGATGCCCGCTGGCTGGCCCGCATCGTCACGCGCCAGCGTCGTCGCCTGTTTGACGAGCGTGCGGTGCCGCTGTTTAAAGACAGCGAGACGGCGGCTGATCTTTTTGATGAACAGGGGATCCAGGACTTACCGAATCCGTTACTGGCCTCGTGGGGAAAACTGGGGCGTGACTATATCTACATGCTCTCAGAGCTCACCGCCTCCGGTGAAGGAGATGTCGATGCCTTTGCGGATATCACCCCGGACAGCCTGCTGCATAACGTGCAGCGGGATATTCTGGATCTGGAAAACCGCGCGGTGGCTGGCGTCACGGCTGCAGAATTTGCCAGCAGCGCCAACAAACGTCTGCTCGATCCCGACGATCGCAGCGTGACCCTCCATCTGTGTCATAGCCCGCAGCGTGAAGTCGAGGTGCTGCATGACAACCTGCTGGCGATGCTGGAGGACGATCCGCAGCTCACGCCCCGCGATATCGTGGTGATGGTGGCGGATATCGACAGCTACAGCCCCTATATCCAGGCGGTGTTTGGCAGCGCGACGGGCGATCGCTATCTGCCGTTTGCGATATCGGACCGCCGTGCGCGCCAGTCCCACCCGGCCCTGCAGGCGTTTGTCAGCCTGCTTTCCCTGCCGGACAGCCGCTTCGTTCCGGAAGATGTGCTGGCCCTGCTGGATGTTCCGGTACTGGCGGCCCGTTTTGATATCGATGAGGACGCGCTGCGCTACCTGCGTCAGTGGGTCAACGAATCAGGCGTGCGTTGGGGGATGGACGATGACAACGTGCAGGAGTTTGAGCTGCCGGTCACCGGCCAGCATACCTGGCAGTTCGGCCTGACGCGTATGCTGCTCGGCTACGCCATGGAGAGCAGCCAGGGGGAGTGGAACGCTGTCCTGCCGTATGACGAATCCAGCGGCTTAATCGCCGAGCTGGTGGGTCATCTGGCTTCGCTGCTGATGCAACTTAACCGCTGGCGGCGGGAGCTGATGAAATCGCGCTCGCTCGAGGAGTGGATGCCGGTATGCCGGGAGATGCTCAACGATTTCTTCCTGCCGGATCAGGAAACTGAAGCGGCGATGGCGCTTATTGAGCAGCAGTGGCAGGCGATTATTGATGAGGGGATCTCCTCGCACTACGGCGAAGCGATCCCCCTGTCGCTATTACGCGATGAACTCACGCTGCGTCTCGACCAGGAGCGTATTAGCCAGCGCTTCCTCGCCGGGCCGGTGAACATCTGCACCCTGATGCCGATGCGCTCCATTCCGTTTAAGGTGGTCTGCCTGCTGGGGATGAACGACGGCATTTACCCGCGCGCGCTGGCGCCGCTGGGGTTTGATTTAATGAGCCAACAGTCCCAGCGCGGTGACCGTAGCCGTCGCGATGACGACCGCTACCTGTTCCTCGAGGCGCTGATCTCGGCGCAACAGCAGCTCTATATCAGCTACATCGGCCGCTCCATTCAGGACAACAGTGAACGGTTCCCGTCGGTGCTGGTTCAGGAGCTGGTGGACTACATCGGCCAAAGCCATTATCTGCCGGGCGATGAACACCTTAATTGCGATGAAAGTGAACAGCGCGTGAAGGCGCATATCACCTGCTGTCACAGCCGTATGCCGTTCGATGCCGTCAACTACGAAGACAACGAGCAGCAGAGCTATGCCCGGGAATGGCTTCCCGCCGCGAAACGGGAAGGGGTGGCCCATGGCGACTTTATCCAGACGCTGGATCCCTTGCCGCTGGAGACGGTGGCGTTTGAACAGCTCCAGCGTTTCTGGGCCCATCCGGTGCGGGCCTTTTTCCAGATGCGGTTGCAGGTCCATTTCCGCTCCGAAGAGAGCGAGATCCCGGATGCGGAGCCCTTTACCCTGGATGGGTTAAGCCGCTACCAGTTAAACCAGCAGCTTTTGAACGCGCTGGTGGAGCAGGAAGATGCGCAGAAGCTGTTCCGCCGTTATCGCGCGGCGGGTCAGCTGCCGTATGGCGCCTTCGGTGAAATCACCTGGGATGCCCAGTGTGAGGAGATGCGGGCCCTTGCAGGTCGGGTGATTGAGTGCCGTCAGCCTGGCAAGAGCATGGAGATCGATCTCAACTGCAACGGCGTGAATCTGACGGGATGGCTGCAGCACGTGCAGCCTGACGGGCTGCTGCGCTGGCGTCCGTCGATGCTCAGCGTTTCGCAAGGTTTGCAACTTTGGCTGGAACACCTTGTCTATTGTGCTAGCGGTGGCGAAGGTGAGAGCCGGTTGTTTGTGCGTAAAGACGGTGAATGGCGCTTCCCGGCGCTGCCTGCCGCGCAGGCGATGGAGTATCTGTCGCAGCTGGTTGAAGGTTACCGGCAGGGGATGAATACGCCGCTGCTGCTGCTGCCAGAAAGTGGGGGGGCGTGGATTAAAACCTGTTACGACGCCACAAATGATGCGATGTTAACGGATGACGCGACCCTGCAAAAAGCGCGCAGCAAATTTTTGCAGGCCTACGAAGGCAACATGATCGTGCGTGGGGAAGGGGACGATGTCTGGTACCAACGCCTGTGGCGAACCCTGGAGCCGGAGTACTTCGAGGCCATCACAGACGAGGCCCGACGCTATCTGTTGCCGCTGTATAAATTTAATTAGTCCTGGCTCTGTGTAAAAATTGCACAGATTTGAGCATTCATTTATGATGCCCATCTTGTCATGGACTGATGTACACCACAAAGAGATGCTGGCCTGTCTGGCACAAAGCGTGTTAATGATGATGTCCGTGATGAAGAGGTAGTGAATGCCAGGCAGCACCTTGTTGAAAACCTTAGTTTTGTTCGTCGCTCTTTGGACCCCCCTCAGTCAGGCAAATACCGGTTGGCAACCCGTTCAGGAAACGATTCGCAAAAGCGATAAAGATACCCGCGACTATCAGGCGATCCGTCTTGATAACGGGATGGTCGTGCTGTTGGTTTCCGATCCGCAGGCGGTAAAGTCGCTGTCGGCGCTGGTGGTGCCGGTGGGCTCGCTGGAAGATCCTGAGTCCCATCCAGGGCTGGCGCACTATCTTGAACATATGACCCTGATGGGCTCAAAGAAGTACCCGCAGCCAGACAGCCTGGCCGAATTTTTAAAAATACACGGTGGCAGCCATAACGCCAGCACCGCGCCATACCGCACGGCCTTTTATCTGGAAGTCGAAAACGATGCGCTGGAAGGCGCGGTCGATCGTCTTGCGGATGCCATTGCCGCCCCGCTGCTGGATAAAAAATATGCCGATCGCGAGCGCAACGCCGTCAATGCGGAGCTGACGATGGCCCGTACCCGGGACGGGATGCGTATGGCCCAGGTGAGTGCCGAAACCATCAACCCGGCGCACCCTGGCTCCCGCTTTTCTGGTGGTAATCTCGAAACGCTGAGCGACAAGCCGGACAGCCCGGTGCTCGATGCGCTGCACGCCTTCCGCGACAAATACTACTCCGCCAATCTGATGAAAGCGGTGGTGTACAGCAACAAACCTCTGCCTGAGCTGGCGAAACTCGCCGCCGAAACCTACGGTCGGGTGCCGAATAAAGATATTACTCGCCCGGAAATCACCGTGCCGGTCGTCACCGATGCGCAGAAAGGCTTAATCATTCACTATGTTCCCGCGATGCCGCGCAAGGTACTGCGCGTGGAATTCCGTATCGATAACAACACGCCGCAGTTCCGCAGTAAAACCGACGAGCTGGTTAACTACCTGATTGGCAACCGTAGCCCGGACACGCTCTCCGACTGGCTGCAAAACCAGGGGCTGGTGGAAGGTATCCGCGCGGACTCCGATCCAATCGTCAACGGCAACAGCGGTGTGCTGGCTATCTCCGCGACCTTAACCGATAAAGGGCTGGCCCATCGTGATGAGGTGGTTGCCGCGATTTTCAGCTACCTCGCGCTGCTGCGTGACAAAGGCGTCGATAAACGCTACTTCGACGAGCTGGCGCACGTGCTGGATCTCGACTTCCGTTATCCCTCCATCACCCGCGATATGGACTACGTTGAGTGGCTGGCCGACACCATGATCCGTGTGCCGGTTGAGCATACGCTGGATGCGGTCAATATCGCCGATAAGTACGATCCTGACGCCGTCAAAGCCCGTCTGGCGATGATGACGCCGCAGAACGCCCGTGTCTGGTACATCAGCCCGGACGAGCCGCATAACAAAACGGCCTACTTTGTGAATGCTGAGTATCAGGTGGATAAAATCAGCGAGCAAACTTTTGCCGACTGGCAGAAGAAATCTGCCGCGATTGCGCTCAAGTTGCCGGAGGTGAACCCCTATATCCCGGACGACTTCACGCTGATCAAACCAGCTAAAGCGTATGCAAAACCGCAGCTGATTGTGGATGAGGCTGACCTGCGCGTGGTTTATACCCCGAGCCGCTATTTCGCCAGCGAGCCGAAAGCCAACGTCAGTATGGTGCTGCGTAATCCTGCGGCGATGGACAGCGCCAAAAACCAGGTGATGTTTGCCCTGAATGACTATCTGGCCGGCATCGCGCTGGATCAGCTCAGCAACCAGGCCGCCGTGGGCGGGATCGGTTTCTCGACCAACGCCAATAACGGCCTGATGCTCAACGCCAACGGCTACACTCAGCGTCTGCCGCAGCTGTTTAAGGCGTTGCTGGAGGGTTACTTCAGCTACACCGCCACCGAGGAGCAGCTGGCGCAGGCCAAATCCTGGTATGCCCAGATGATGGACTCTGCCGAAAAGGGCAAAGCCTTCGATCAGGCCATTATGCCGGTGCAGATGCTGTCCCAGGTGCCTTACTTCCAGCGTGAAGAGCGTCGGGCGCTGCTGCCGTCCATCACCCTCGACGAAGTGATGGCCTATCGTGCGGCGCTGAAAACCAACGCCAGACCAGAGTTTCTGGTGGTCGGCAACATGAGCGAAGATCAGGCGAAAACCCTGGCGCAGGATGTCCGCACCCAGTTGGGGGCTAAAGGTACCGAATGGTGTCGCAACCAGGATGTGCTGGTGGATAAACAGCAGAACGTGATTTTCGAGAAACCCGGCAGCAGCACAGACTCCGCGCTGGCGGCGGTCTTCGTCCCGACCGGCTATGACGAATACGCCAGCTCAGCTTACAGCGCTGTGCTCGGACAGATCGTGCAGCCCTGGTTCTACAGCCAGTTACGTACCGAAGAGCAGCTGGGTTATGCCGTGTTTGCCTTCTCGATGAACGTTGGTCGCCAGTGGGGGATGGGCTTCCTGCTGCAAAGCAGTGATAAACAGCCGGATTATCTCTGGCAGCGTTTCCAGGCCTTCTTCCCGGAAGCGGAAGCGAAGCTGCGTGCCATGAAGCCAGAAGAGTTTGCCCAGATCCAGCAGGCAGTGATCGCCCAGATCACGCAGCCGCCGCAAACCCTTGCCGAAGAGGCCTCAAAGATCAGCAAAGATTTTGATCGGGGTAATATGCGCTTCGATTCGCATGATAAAGTAGTGGCCGAGATAAAACAGCTCACGCCGCAGAACGTCGCCGACTTCTTCCACCAGGCGGTGGTTGCCCCGCAGGGGATGGCGATCCTCTCTCAGGTTTCAGGGAGTCAGAGCAAAAAAGCTGACGTCACCCCACCTGCAGGCTGGACGGTCTGGAAGAGCGTGAGTGCATTGCAGCAATCTTTGCCCAGGAGTAAGAACGAATGACCGATACCGCCGAGTCCCTTGATCCCCTACGTTTACCGTTACAGGGGGAGCGACTGATAGAGGCCTCAGCGGGAACCGGAAAAACCTTCACCATCGCGGCACTCTATCTGCGACTGCTGCTCGGACTGGGCGGCAGCGCAGCCTTCAGCCGCCCGCTCAGCGTGGAAGAGCTGCTGGTGGTGACCTTCACCGAAGCCGCAACGGAAGAGCTGCGTGGCCGTATCCGCGCTAACATTCACGAGCTGCGCATCGCCTGCCTGAGACAGAGCACGGACAACCCGCTGTATGCCAGCCTGCTGGAGGAGATCGACGACCCACAGCAGGCGGCGCAGTGGCTGCTACTGGCGGAACGCCAGATGGACGAGGCCGCCGTGTTCACCATCCACGGCTTCTGTCAGCGGATGCTCAGCCTGAATGCCTTTGAATCCGGCATGCTCTTTGAGCAGCAGCTCATCGAAGATGAATCCCTGTTACGCTACCAGGCGTGCGCCGACTTCTGGCGTCGTCACTGCTACCCCTTGCCCCGCGATATTGCCGAAGCGGTTCACGGTTTATGGAAAGGTCCGGAAGAGTTACTCCGCTCCATCGACCGTTATCTGCAGGGTGAAGCCCCGGTTATCAAATCCCCCCCGCCTGCGGACGAAACCCTGGCCTCTCGCCATGAGAAGATCGTCGGCTTAATCGCCACCATGAAACAGCAGTGGTCCAACAGCGTGGCGGAAATCGATGCGGTTATCGAAGGTTCCGGTATCGACCGGCGCAAGTTCAACCGCGGCAACCAGGCAAAATACATCGAACGCATTACGGCCTGGGCCCAGGAGGAGAAGCACAGCTATCAACTGCCTGACGCGCTGGAGAAGTTCTCGCAGAGGTTCCTGGCGGAGCGGACCAAAGCGGGTGGCGAAGTGCCGGAACACCCGCTGTTTGTCGCCATCGATACCCTGCTGGCTGAACCGCTGACCCTGAACGATCTGATGATCACCCGGGCGCTGGCCGAGATCCGCGAGGCGGTGGCGCGTGAAAAGCGTCGTCGTGGCGAGCTCGGTTTTGACGATATGCTCAGCCGTCTCGATGAGGCCCTCAACAGCGACAGTGGCGACGCCCTGGCTGCGGCCATCCGGGGCCGTTTTCCGGTGGCGATGATCGATGAATTTCAGGATACCGACCCCCAGCAGTACCGGATTTTCCGCCGCATCTGGCGTCAGCAGCCCGACACCGCGCTGCTGTTGATTGGCGACCCGAAACAGGCGATCTACGCCTTTCGTGGCGCGGATATTTTCACCTATATGAAAGCACGTGGCGAAGTCGCCGCGCACTATACGCTGGATACCAACTGGCGCTCGGCGCCCGGCATGGTGGACAGCGTCAATACCCTCTTTTCACAGATGAACGACGCCTTCATGTTCCGTGAGATCCCCTTCCAGCCGGTCAAATCCGCCCCGAAGAATGCCGGGCTGCGCTTTGAGCTACGGGGTGATTTTCAGCCAGCGATGAGCGTCTGGCTGATGGAGGGCGAGGGGTGCGGCGTCGGGGATTACCAGGCCTTTATGGCCCAGCACTGCGCGGCGCAAATCCGCGACTGGCTGAGCGCCGGTGTTCGCGGTGAAGCCATCCTGCACCGGGGCGATGAGGCCCGGCCGGTGCGGGCCTCGGACATTACGGTGCTGGTGCGCAGTCGTCAGGAGGCGGCGCTGGTCCGCGACGCGCTGACGTTGCTGACTATCCCTTCGGTCTATCTCTCCAACCGCGACAGCGTGTTTGAAACTCTCGAAGCGCAGGAGATGCTCTGGCTGCTGCAGGCGGTGCTGGCACCCGAGCGGGAAAGCACCTTGCGCAGCGCGCTGGCAAGCTCGATGCTCGGTCTTAATGCCCGGGACATCGACAGGCTGAATAACAGTGAAACCCTCTGGGATGAGGCGGTGGAAGAGTTTACCCGCTACCGTGAGCGCTGGCAGAAGCGGGGCGTGATGGCGATGCTGCGCGACATCATGACGCAGCGCAATATTGCCGAAAACATGCTGGCCACCGCGGGGGGCGAACGCCGCCTGACCGACATTTTGCACATCAGCGAGCTGCTTCAGGAGGCAGGAACCCAGCTTGAGAGCGAGCACGCCCTGGTGCGCTGGCTGGCGCAGCATATCGCCGAACCCAACAGCAACGCCTCAAGCCAGCAGATGCGCCTCGAAAGCGACAAACATCTGGTCAAAATCGTCACCATTCACAAATCGAAGGGGCTGGAGTACCCCCTGGTCTGGCTACCTTTTATTGCCAATTACCGGGTGCAGGATCAGGCCTTTTATCACGATCGCAAAACCTTTGAAGCCGTGCTCGACCTCAGCAAAGCGGAGGACAGCGTCGAGCTGGCCGAAGCCGAGCGGCTGGCGGAAGATTTACGTCTGCTGTATGTGGCCCTGACCCGCTCGGTCTGGCACTGCAGCCTGGGCGTCGCGCCGCTGTTCCGGCGTCGGGGCGACAAGTCCGGTGACAGCGATTTCCACCTCAGCGCCCTTGGCCGCCTGATCCAGCGCGGCGAGCCGAAAGATGCGGCCGGGCTGCGCCAGTGCCTGGAAACCCTGTGCAATGACCACATCGCACTCCAGGTTGCCGGGGTGGCTGACACCGTCCGCTGGCAGATGCCGGAGTCGGTGATGCCGGATCTGCAGGCCCGGCAGGTGGCTCGCGCGCTGTTCGATGACTGGCGGGTCACCAGCTACTCCGGCCTGCAGCAGCGCGGGCACAGTATCGCTCAGGATCTGATGCCGCGCCTCGACGTTGATGCCGCAGGCACCGGCGAGGTGGCACAGGAGCAGGAGCTGACGCCGCACCAGTTTCCACGCGGCGCTTCGCCGGGCACCTTTTTACACAGTCTGTTTGAAGCGCTCGATTTCACGCAACCCGTCTCCCCGGAGTGGGTGCTGGAGATGCTGCAGAAAGGCGGATATGACGCCCGCTGGGAGCCAGTCCTGACCCACTGGATCAACCAGGTTCTGCAGACGCCGCTCAATGAGGAGGGGATCTCGTTGAGCCAGCTTTCAGCCACCGATAAACAGGTTGAGATGGAGTTTTACCTGCCAGTCGCCGGGCCGCTTACCGCCGATGCGCTGGATGCGCTGATCCGCGAGTACGATCCGCTGTCGCGTGACTGCCCGCCGCTCGATTTCCGTCAGGTGCGCGGCATGCTGAAAGGCTTTATCGACCTCGTATTCCGCCATAATGGGCGCTACTACCTGCTGGACTATAAGTCCAACTGGCTGGGGGAAAACGGCGAGGCCTATACCCCGGAGGCGATGGCTCGCGCGATGCAATCCCACCGCTACGATCTGCAGTACCAACTTTACACCCTGGCGCTGCACCGTTATCTGCGCCACCGTATTGCCGACTACGACTATCAGCACCATTTCGGCGGGGTGATCTACCTGTTTTTACGCGGCGTCGACGGCAGCTCGCCGGGGTCCGGCTGTTTTGCCACCCGACCGGATGAAAATTTAATCAATCAAATGGACAGCTTGTTTTCTGCAAGCCGAGAGGAGCTTGTGTCATGACGATGCAGGAATTATTGCTGGAGGCCGTAGAACAGCGCGTATTGCGTCGTCTGGATGTACAGTTTGCGATGATGGTGGCCGGGAACGATGAACCCTCGGTGATGCTGGCGACGGCAATCCTGAGCCGGGACACCGGAGAAGGGCATGTCTGCCTGCCGCTGTCACGTCTGAAAGCAGAGGCGAAAACCACCGCCCTGCAGGCCTGTTTTGCCCTCCATGATGAAACCCTGGACTGGTCCGCCACGCTGATGCGTTCCCGGGCAGTGAGCGCAGGGGACGAACCAACGCCGCTGGTGCTGACGGGCGACCGGCTCTATCTCAACCGGATGTGGCGCTATGAGCGGGCCGTGGCCAGTTTCTTTAGCGAAGCCAACCATCCGTTACCTCACGACAGTGCCGACGTTCAGCGTACCCTGAATGCGCTGTTCACCTCTGACGAAGCCGTTAACTGGCAGAAGGTGGCGGCGGCGGTGGCGTTAACCCGGCGTATCTCGGTGATTTCCGGCGGCCCGGGCACCGGTAAAACCACCACCGTTGCCCGCCTGCTGGCGGCGCTGATCCAGATGGCGGGGGAGGAGAAGTGCCGTATCCGGCTGGCGGCCCCAACCGGTAAAGCCGCCGCGCGTCTCACCGAGTCGCTGGGCGGGGCGCTGCAACAGCTCCCGCTGTCCGATCTCCAGCGTAAGCGCTTCCCGACCGAAGCCAGTACCCTGCACCGTCTGCTTGGCGCTCAGCCGGGCAGCCAGCGTCTGCGCTACCATGGCGGTAACCCGCTGCATCTGGATGTGCTGGTGGTGGATGAGGCCTCGATGATCGACCTGACCATGATGTCTCGTCTGATTGATGCCCTGCCGCCCCATGCCCGGGTGATTTTCCTTGGCGACCGCGACCAGTTGGCCTCCGTCGAAGCGGGGGCGGTGCTGGGTGATATTTGCACCTGGGCCAGCGCCGGTTTTACCGTGCAGCGTGCCCAGGAGCTCGCCGGGATGACGGGATGTCAGATGGAAGGCAACATCAGCCCGGTGGCGGGCGCGCTGCGCGACAGTCTGTGCCTGCTGCAAAAAAGCTACCGCTTCGGCAGCGACTCCGGTATCGGCAAGCTGGCGGCAGCGGTTAACCGCGGCGATCGGCACGCGCTGCGCTCGGTGTTTGACGGCACATTCAGTGATATCGAGAAAAAGCAGCTCCAGAGCGGGGAAGAGTATCTGGTGATGCTGGAGGATGCCCTGCAGGGTTATCAGCATTTCCTCGACCAGGTACAGCACCAGGCCTCCGAAGGGGAAATTCTGGCGGCATTTAGTCGCTACCAGCTGCTGTGCGCCTTACGGGACGGGCCCTTTGGCGTGGCCGGGCTCAACGAAAGGCTGGAGCAGGTGCTGATGCAAAAACGCCGCATCAGCCGTCAGCCGCATTCCCGCTGGTATGAAGGCCGTCCGGTAATGATTTCGCGCAACGACAGTGCGCTGGGTCTGTTTAACGGTGATATCGGGATTGCGCTGGATCGGGGCCAGGGGCTGCGCGTCTGGTTCCAGATGCCGGACGGCAGCCTGAAGTCCGTGCAGCCGAGCCGCCTGCCGGAGCATGAAACCGCCTGGGCAATGACGGTGCATAAGTCGCAGGGGTCGGAGTTCGATCATGCGGCGCTGATTCTGCCTACCCAGATCTCCCCGGTGGTCACCCGGGAGCTGGTCTATACCGCTATTACCCGTGCCCGTCGGCGGTTGTCGCTGTACGCGGATGACGGTGTGCTGGTGCAGGCCGTCACCACCCGTACGGAGCGACGCAGCGGCCTGAGTGCGATTTTTGAGGCCTTGTGATTATTCCCTCTCCCCTTTGGGGAGAGAGGATTAACCTAAATCTGCCATCAGCACCTTCGAGCGACGCTGATAGTTGTACATCTCTTTCTTGGTTTCCGGCAGGGAATCAATGTCCACTGGCGTGAAGCCGCGCTCCTGGAACCAGTGAATGCTGCGGGTGGTCAGGACAAACAGTTTGCTCAGCCCCAGCTGCCGCGCCTGGACCGCGATCCGCTCCAGCAATACCTCGCCGCGCGATGAGCTGCGGTAGTCAGGGTGTACTGCCACGCAGGCCATCTCCCCGATCTTCTCTTCCGGGAAAGGATAGAGCGCCGCACAGGCGATGGTGAGGTTGTCGCGCTGAATAATGGTGAACTTATCGATCTCCATCTCCAGTTGTTCGCGGGAGCGACGCGCCAGGATCCCCTGTTGCTCGAGGGGGCGAATCAGCTCCAGAATGCCGCCGATGTCGTTGATGGTGGCGCGGCGGATCTGCTCGGCGCTCTCCATCACGATCTGCGTCCCGATACCGTCCCGGGAGAACAGCTCCTGCAGCAGGGCGCCATCTTCCTGATAGCTGATCAGGTGGCTGCGGCGCACGCCGCTGCGGCAGGCTTTGATGGCGCCGCGCAGGAAGCGCACGGTGCCGGAATAGTAATCGCCTTGCTCCTCAAGCGCTTCGACCCGCGCCTGGGCTTCGTTCGGGAACAGCTCAGAGACGATATTCCCCAGCTCGTTCGTCACCCCCTGCGAGGAGCAGAAGCCGATCATCTTCTCAGCTTTCAGCTTGATCGCCAGCTGGGTGGCAATCTCTTCTGAAGTGAGGTTGAAGCTTTCGCCAGTCACCGAGACGGCAACCGGGCCGGTGAGCACAATCGCGCCGCCGTCGAGCTGGCGGTGGATCGCCTCTTCATCGATACGACGAATACGTCCGCTGTGGCAATAGTCCACCCCGTCATCCACGCCAAGCGGCTGGGCAATAATAAAATTACCGCTGACCACGTTAATATGCGCCCCCTGCAGCGGGGTATTGTTAAGACTCATCGACAGCCGCGCGGTAATGTCCAGCTGCAGCAGGCCGGCAGCCTGCTTAACCAGTTCCAGGGTTTTGGCGTCGGTGACGCGGGTATGTTTGTGATAAATCGGTTCGTGATGATGCATGGCCAGATTGGCTTCAATCTGTGGTCGGGCGCCATACACGACGACAAGGCGAATTCCCAGGCTGTGCAGCAGGCCGATGTCATTGACAATGCTGGAGAAGTTCTCATGCTCAATGGCTTCGCCGCCGAGCATAATGACGAACGTCTTTCCCCGGTGAGTGTTGATATAGGGAACAGAATGACGGAATCCCTGGACCAGTTCGATTCTACGTTCCTTCACCACGGCACAACCCCTCAATGAATGTTTATTCGTAATTTTTGTATTTTTATTCGAATATGCGCCTGCGCGCAAGCCAAACTTTTCTGCGAAGCAAAGAAAACATTCAGAGAAGATATCGTTAACGCATGATTGTTTACCCTTTTAAGGATGACAGTTTATGCATCATTCGCTAAAGTTTTCGGTCAATTTGGACGTTATGAGAAGTTATTCGATATCTTTGCTCGGGAGAAGCATGTCGGGATCCAGTAAAGCATTAAGTCGTCGCCGCCTGCTACAAGGGGCCGGGGCAATGTGGTTGCTTAGCGTAAGTCAGGTAGGGCTTGCTGCCGTCAGTCAGGTGGTGGCGGTACGTGTCTGGCCTGCATCGACCTATACACGCGTGACGGTCGAGTCCAACCGGGTGCTTAACTATAAACAATTCGCCCTGAGTAACCCGGAGCGGGTGGTGGTGGATATCGAAGGGGTGAACCTTAATTCTGTCCTCAAAGGGATGAGTGCCCAGATCCGTGGTGACGATCCCTTTATCAAGTCCGCGCGGGTCGGGCAGTTTGATCCGAAAACCGTGCGCATGGTGTTTGAACTCAAGCAGAACGTGAAGCCGCAGCTGTTTGCCCTGGCCCCGGTGGCCGGTTTTAAAGAGCGTCTGGTGATGGATCTCTATCCGGCCAACGCGACGGATATCCAGGATCCTCTGCTGGCGTTGCTGGAAGATTACAACAAAGGCGATCTCGATCGTCAGGTTCCGCCTGCGCAGAGTGGTCCTAAACCGGGGAAAGCCGGGCGCGATCGTCCGATTGTGATCATGCTCGATCCGGGCCATGGCGGGGAGGACTCCGGCGCGGTGGGCAAATACCGCACCCGGGAAAAAGATGTGGTGCTGCAGATCGCCCGTCGCCTGAAGGCGCTGATCGACAGGGAAGGCAACATGCGCGCCTATATGACGCGTAATGAAGACATCTTTATTCCGCTGAAGGTGCGTGTGGCGAAGGCGCAAAAGCAGCGCGCGGATCTGTTCATCTCTATCCATGCGGATGCCTTTACCAGCCGCCAGCCCAGCGGATCGTCAGTGTTTGCCCTTTCAACCAAAGGGGCAACCAGTACGGCGGCAAAACTGCTGGCAGATTCGCAAAACGCCTCTGACCTGATCGGCGGCGTCAGTAAGAGCGGCGATCGCTACGTCGACCATACCCTGTTTGATATGGTGCAGTCGCTGACCATCACCGACAGCCTGAAGTTTGGTAAAGCCGTGCTGGGTAGACTGGGCAGGGTTAATAAGCTGCATAAAAACAGCGTTGAGCAGGCCGGGTTTGCGGTACTGAAAGCGCCGGATATCCCGTCGATTCTGGTGGAAACTGCGTTTATCAGTAACGTGGAAGAGGAGCGCAAGCTCAAGACGGCCGCTTTCCAGCAGGAAGTGGCGGAGTCGATACTGGCGGGGATTAAGGCCTATTTCTCGGATGGGGCGACGCTGGCGAGACGCGGATAATCAGGATGGCCGGGTTTACGCCCGGCAAAATGACAAACTGCAGATACAAAAAAACACCCGGAAGGGTGTTTATTGTTTTCAGAAGTGTTGGTTGCGGGGGCCGGATTTGAACCGACGACCTTCGGGTTATGAGCCCGACGAGCTACCAGGCTGCTCCACCCCGCGTCCGTCATTCTACTTTGTAGAATCTTACTTCTTTAAATTTGATTGGTTGCGGGGGCCGGATTTGAACCGACGACCTTCGGGTTATGAGCCCGACGAGCTACCAGGCTGCTCCACCCCGCGTCCGTCTTTCTACAGTCGTAGAAGATACTTCATCAAATTTTAATTGGTTGCGGGGGCCGGATTTGAACCGACGACCTTCGGGTTATGAGCCCGACGAGCTACCAGGCTGCTCCACCCCGCGTCCGTGGAAGCGCACTATACTCGGATGACTTTTTGTTGCAACCCTTTTTCGTAAAAATCACCAAATTAGGTGTTGATTGTATGCTATGCCGACAGTTCGGCTGTTTTTTGCGCAAAATTTGCATGAGGGGAGGTAATCGCATTTCAATACCCCTGCCGGTTTGTTATCTTCGATGCGCAGAAACGGGCAACTAAAAGACGGGACATAATGAAAGGACGTTGGGCGAAGTATCTGATGACGGGCGCGATGGTAGCTATTCTGGCTGCCTGCTCCTCCAAACCGACCGATCGCGGTCAGCAATATAAAGACGGGAAACTGACCCAGCCTTTCTCTTTAGTGAATCAGCCGGACGCCGTGGGCGCACCGATTAACGGCGGCGATTTCGCAGAACAGGTAAGCCAAATCCGCACCGCATCGCCGCGGCTGTATGGCTCGCAGAACGCCGTCTATAACGCGGTGCAGGACTGGTTACGCGCCGGGGGAGATACCCGCACCATGCGCCAGTACGGCCTCGACGCCTGGCAGATGGAAGGCACCGACAACTACGGTAACGTCCAGTTTACCGGCTACTACACCCCGGTGGTGCAGGCGCGCCATACCGCGCAGGGTGAGTTCAAGTATCCTATCTACCGCATGCCGCCAAAACGTGGCCGCCTGCCGTCCCGCGCCGAGATCTATTCCGGTGCGCTGAGCGAAAATTACATTCTCGCCTACAGCAACTCGCTGATGGATAACTTCATTATGGATGTGCAGGGCAGTGGCTATATCGATTTTGGCGACGGCAGCCCGCTTAACTTCTTCAGCTACTCCGGCAAGAACGGCCATGCTTACCGCAGTATCGGTAAAGTGCTGATCGATCGCGGGGAAGTGAAACGCGAAGATATGTCGATGCAGGCGATCCGCGAGTGGGGCGAGAAGCACAGCGAATCTGAAGTGCGTGAACTGCTTGAGCAGAACCCATCCTTTGTCTTCTTTAAACCGCAGAACTTCGCTCCGGTGAAAGGGGCGAGTGCGGTACCGCTGATTGGTCGCGCATCGGTCGCCTCTGACAAGACGGTGATCCCGCCGGGTACCACGCTGTTAGCCGAAGTGCCAACGCTGGATCACAACGGGAAATTCTCCGGACAGTACGAGCTGCGTCTGATGGTCGCTCTGGACGTTGGCGGCGCAATCAAAGGCCAGCACTTCGACATCTATCAGGGGATCGGGCCTGATGCCGGTCACCGTGCGGGCTGGTATAACCACTACGGACGCGTGTGGGTGCTGAAACCTGCAGCAGGCGCGGGGAACGTGTTTAGCGGCTGAGTGTGGTAATATTGACGCCATGTTTTCCGGGGTGAGGGGCAACTCTCACCCTTTTTACATCTGAGGTCTTATGTCTGTGGTAATGAGCGAAGCCTGGCGCCAGCGTTTTGGTGGCACCGCGCGTTTATATGGTGAAAAAGCCCTGCAACTGTTTGCCGATGCGCACGTCTGCGTGGTCGGGATTGGCGGCGTTGGCTCATGGGCGGCGGAAGCGCTGGCACGAACCGGGATCGGCGCCATTACACTTATCGACATGGATGATGTCTGCGTGACCAACACTAACCGGCAGATCCACGCCCTGCGCGACAGCGTCGGGCTGGCAAAATCCGAGGTGATGGCGGATCGTATTCGCCAGATCAACCCGGAATGCCGTGTCACCGTGATTGATGATTTCGTAACGGCCGATAACGTTGCCCAGTATATGGGCGCGGGTTACAGCTACGTGATTGACGCCATCGACAGCGTGCGCCCGAAAGCAGCGCTGATCGCCTGGTGTCGTCGCAATAAAGTGCCGCTGGTGACCACCGGTGGGGCGGGCGGACAGATCGACCCGACGCAAATTCAGGTCACCGACCTGGCGAAAACCATTCAGGATCCGCTGGCCGCCAAGCTGCGCGAGCGACTGAAAAGCGATTTTGGGGTGGTGAAAAACAGCAAAGGCAAGCTGGGCATAGACTGCGTTTTCTCCACGGAAGCGCTGGTTTACCCTCAGGCGGACGGCTCAGTCTGCGCCATGAAGAGCACCGCGGAAGGGCCAAAACGGATGGACTGCGCCTCCGGGTTTGGTGCGGCCACCATGGTGACCGCGACCTTTGGTTTTATCGCTGTGTCTCACGCCCTGAAAAAGATGATGGCGAAGGCAGAACGTCAGGCCTGACGCGCCGCCTCCAGCACCGCCTCACTTAGCGCAGTCAGCCCCTGGCTGCGCGAGGCGCTCAGCTGGCCACGTAACCCCAGCTCATCAAACAGCGCCAGCGGGCTTTCACTGAGGATCTGCGCGGCGCTTTTTCCCTCTATTGCCGTCAACAATACCGCCAGCAATCCGCGCACAATGCGGCCTTCGCTGTCGCCATAAAAATGCAGCTTATCCCCCGCGGGCGTGACCCCAAGCCAGACGCGGTTCTCACAGCCGGGGATCTCTTTTGCCTGCGCTTTCAGCTCATCGGACAGCGCGGGGAGCTGTTTGCCCAGCAGGATCAGCTGGCGATATTTGTCTTCCCACTGGCTCAGCGGGGCGAAGGTCTGTTTTAACGTCTCGTCAGTGATGACGGTGCCGAACGGGTGTCCGGCCAGAGTTGGGCTTGTCATTCATCCACCAGTAAGGCAAGGGCGCGATCGACGGCGGCAACCAGGGCCTCGACATCGCTTTGGGTGTTATAGGGTGCAAACGAGACGCGCAGGGTACCCGGAACGCCCAGCGCTGCCAGCAGCGGCTGGGCGCAGTGCTGACCGGCGCGCAGGGCAATGCCGTATCCCGCCAGCAGCGTCACCATGTCGCTGTGATGCACCCCGGCAAAATCAAACGCCAGCAGGCTTGAATCCTGAACCCGGAAAGAGCGAAAACCGGGGCGTTTTTTCAGCGCTTCTTCCGCCAGCGTTGCCAGCCCGCGACTCCAGCTCTCTGCCTGCTGCAGATCGATATCCGCCAGCCACTCCAGCGCCGCGCTCAGGCCAATTACTCCGGCGACGTTGGGCGTCCCGGCCTCCAGGCGATACGGCACCGCCTGGGTTTGGAAGCCATCAAAGCTCACTTCGGTGATCATCTTGCCGCCGCCGAGCCACGGGGTCATCTGCTCCAGCAGCTCCGCTTTGCCGTACAGCGCGCCGATCCCGGTTGGCCCGTACAGCTTATGCCCGGAGAAGGCATAGAAATCGATATCCAGCTGCTGTACGTCTGCCGGGAAGTGCACCACTCCCTGCGCGCCATCGACCATCACCACCATGTCGTTGGCATGGGCGATCTCAATAGCGCGGGCCAGATCCGGACAGCCGCCGGTGACGTTGGACATCTGCCCCAGCGCGAGAATACGGCTGCGAGGAGTGATCACATCGGGCAGGCGGGCGATATCCGCCACCCAATCCGCGCCCAGGGGTAACTTCACTACCCGTGCGCCGGTCTGTTCAGCCACCATCAGCCACGGCACCAGATTGGCATGATGCTCCGCCTCGCTGACGATGATCTCGTCCCCCGGCTGCAGGCGTGGGCGGGCATAGCACTGGGCCACCATGTTGATGGCTTCGGTGGTGCCGCGGGTCCAGACAATGTTTTTACCGCTTTCGGCATTAAGCAGCTGCGCAACCTGATCGCGGGCCGCTTCATAGCGCGCGGTTAAGCGTTGTGCCTCGGCGTACTGGCTGCGATGCACATTGCCTGCGCTCAGGCTGTAAAACTGGTGGGTGGCATCGATCACCGCCTGAGGCTTGAGGGCCGTCGCGGCGCTATCGAGATAGACACCGGCATCGGCCAGCGCCGGAAACTGCGCGCGAAAATGGGCAGGGCTGAATGCGTTCATGGAATTCCTCTTTATCATGAAGAGATCGTCGCGCAAATTCAGCGGCAGGGCAAGAAGGTTGATCTCTATCGGATTTGTCTGTTTATCCTGGCGTAACAGACGAAGCAGGTTATGCTGAAATAGTGTCAGGAAGATGTTTTAGCCTGTTCTGAAACATGGTTTAGATAGCATTAATTGCTAAAGGAGAAGAAGATGAAAAAGACTGTCGCAATTGTTTCTGCCTGTATGCTGACTTTCGCACTGAGCGCCTGTTCCGGTAATAACTACGTTATGCATACCAATGATGGCCGTTCAATCGTGTCCGACGGTAAGCCACAAACCGATAATGACACCGGTATGATCTCGTATAAGGATGCCAACGGGAACAAACAGCAAATCAACCGTGGTGATGTGAAAGAGATGGTTGAGCTGGATCACTAACGGAATTGCAGACAAAAAAAAGCACCGCAATTGGGCGGTGCTACATTAATCACTATGGACAGACAGGGTAAATGTACAGGAAGTGAAAAATTGGTAGCGTTGCTACCGGGGTCTGAATCGCAGACCAATTGCAAACACAACAACACAACATCACAACCGTAAGCCAAAAGCCCTTCAGAACACGCATTCCAAAAAAACTTTTCGTTCCGGCTCAGGAAGTGCCGCCACTATAGGTATTTGCTGGTAGTTCCTCAACGGACAATTTATAATGGCTCAGATAAAAAAAACTAATAGGTTAAACGTTGTTTCCTGTTTGTTAAAAGCCGTTAACATCTAAGCCAGATAACCATGTCCAAGCGATTACCACCTCTTAATGCATTACGTGTATTTGACGCTGCCGCCCGCCATTTAAGTTTCACGCGCGCGGCCGATGAGCTTTTTGTGACGCAGGCCGCAGTAAGTCATCAAATCAAGTCCCTTGAGGATTTTCTGGGCCTCAAGCTGTTCCGCCGCCGCAACCGTTCCCTGCTTCTGACGGAAGAGGGGCAGAGCTATTTTCAGGATATTAAAGAGATCTTTTCCCAGCTAACGGAGGCAACCCGTAAGCTGCAGGCGCGCAGTGCCAAAGGGGCGCTGACGGTCAGTTTATTGCCCAGTTTTGCCATTCAGTGGCTGGTGCCGAGACTCTCAAGCTTTAACTCAGCTTATCCGGGGATTGATGTCCGAATCCAGGCTGTCGACCGTCAGGAAGACAAGCTGGCGGACGATGTCGACGTGGCAATTTTCTATGGTCGCGGCAACTGGCCAGGCCTGCGTGTCGAAAAATTGTACGCGGAGTATTTGCTGCCGGTCTGCTCCCCACTACTCTTAACAGGCGAAAAAGCGTTAAAAGCACCGGAGAATCTGGCGCAGCATACGCTTTTGCATGATGCTTCTCGCCGTGACTGGCAAACTTATACCCGCCAGCTTGGTCTTAACCATATTAATGTGCAGCAGGGCCCCATCTTCAGCCACAGTGCGATGGTGTTACAGGCTGCCATCCATGGACAGGGCGTGGCGTTGGCAAACAACGTCATGGCGCAGTCCGAAATTGAGGCCGGCCGCCTGGTCTGCCCCTTTAATGATGTTCTGGTCAGTAAGAATGCTTTTTATCTGGTTTGCCATGACAGTCAGGCAGAACTGGGTAAAATAGCCGCGTTTCGCCAGTGGATCCTGGCAAAGGCGGCCAACGAGCAAGAAAAATTCCGCTTTCGGTACGAGTAACACTCTCTTTTGCGCGCAGGACGCGCATAACTTCAGGACAGAAACATGACCAGCCGTTTTATGCTGATTTTTGCCGCGGTGAGTGGCTTTATTTTTGTTGCCCTGGGCGCTTTTGGCGCACATGTCTTACGCAAATCACTGGGTGTGGTGGAGATGGGTTGGATCCACACCGGTCTGGAATATCAGGCGTTTCACACCCTGGCGATCTTCGGATTAGCCGTGGCGATGCAACGCCGTATCAGTATCTGGTTTTACTGGAGCAGCGTATTTATGGCGCTGGGTACCGTGCTGTTCAGCGGTAGCCTGTATTGCCTTGCGCTGTCGCATTTACGCCTGTGGGCGTTTGTTACCCCGGTCGGCGGCGTCAGCTTCCTGGTCGGGTGGGTATTAATGTTAATCGGTTCGTTCCGTCTGAAACGCAAGGGCGTTGTTCATGAATAAAGTTGTCTTATATTGTCGCCCGGGCTTTGAAAAAGAGTGTGCCGCGGAGATCACTGATAAAGCCGCCAAGCGCGAGGTGTTTGGTTTTGCCCGCGTAAAAGAGAATTCGGGCTATGTTGTTTTCGAGTGCTATCAGGCTGATGACGCGGAAAAACTGGTTCGCGACCTGCCGTTCAGCTCGCTGATTTTTGCCCGTCAGATGTTTGTTGCGGGTGAACTGCTGAAAGATCTGCCGCCTGAAGATCGCATTTCGCCGATTGTTGGCATGCTGCAGGGCGTGGTGGAGAAGGGCGGCGATCTGCGCGTTGAGGTTGCGGACACCAACGAAAGCAAAGAGCTGATGAAGTTCTGCCGTAAGTTCACCGTGCCGCTGCGCGCGGCACTGCGTGAGGCGGGCGTGTTAACTAACTACGAGACACCAAAACGTCCCGTGGTCCACATCTTCTTTATCGCCCCAGGCTGCTGCTATACCGGTTATTCCTACACCACCAATAACTCGCCGTTCTTTATGGGCATCCCCCGTCTGCGGTTCCCGGCTGATGCCCCAAGCCGCTCAACGCTGAAGCTTGAAGAGGCGTTTCACGTCTTTATTCCCGCTGATGAGTGGGACGAACGCCTGGCCAACGGTATGTATGCGGTCGATCTCGGTGCCTGTCCGGGCGGCTGGACCTATCAGCTGGTGAAGCGCAACATGTGGGTTTCCTCTGTCGACAACGGCCCGATGGCGCAAAGCCTGATGGATACCGGGCAGGTGACCTGGCTGCGTGAAGATGGTTTCCGCTATCGCCCAACCCGCAACAACATCTCCTGGATGGTATGCGACATGGTAGAGAAGCCGGCGAAAGTGGCGGCCCTGATGGCCTCCTGGCTGGTGAACGGCTGGTGTCGTGAGACCATTTTTAACCTCAAGCTGCCAATGAAAAAGCGCTATGAGGAGGTTTCGCAGAACCTGGCCTACATTCAGGCGCAGATGGATGAACACGGTATTAACGTGGTGATTCAGGCGCGCCAGCTGTACCACGATCGTGAAGAAGTCACCGTGCATATCCGCCGCTGGTGGGCTGCTGTCGGTGGGCGTCGCGACGAGAGATAATTCTGACCCTCTCCCCATAGGGGAGAGGGAAAGTTAACGATCTAACCGTAGCTGCTGTAAATTCCCGTCTAACTGTAAATCGGTCTGCAACCGCGCCACGTCCCGGCAAATAAATGCCATCTCTTTATGTGCTTCCAGCTTTTTGCGCCACTTCTCTGGCACCTCATCCAGACGGGCGTAAATCCCCTCCAGATCCTGAAAATCAGTTAGCAGCTGGGCCGCGCTTTTCGGGCCAATGCCTGCCACACCCGGCACCTTTGAGCTGCTGATCCCCGCCAGACCCCAGTAATCCGGTAGCTGCTGCGGCGAGACGCCAAACTCACTGGCAATAAAGGGGGCGTCGAGCCAGCGTTTCTGGAAATAGTCGCGGATGCGAATAGTGGGGGAGAGCAGCTGACAGTAGCCCTTGTCCGTCGAGACAATAGTGGCCTGATGCCCGGCGCTGGCGATTTTTACCGCCAGGGTGGCGGCCAGATCGTCAGCTTCGTTGCCCTCGGCGCCCCAGCAGGGGACCCCGCGCTGTTCAAAGGCGGCGCGGATGGTGGGCATTTCGGCGTGCAGGTCGTCCGGCATCGGCGCACGCCCGGCTTTATAATCCGGCAGGCGCTGATGCCGCCAGCCGCTGTTCCGGGCTTCATCGTCAAACACGGCGACCACGTGGCTGGGCTGGCTGTGGCGGATAAGCTGCTCCAGCGCATGCAGGCAGGTATCCTTGCAGGGCGTACCCTGAACCGCGTGGATGCGGCGGATAAGGTTGAGCGCGTCGACAATAAGCAAATGAACGGCCACAGATTTTCTCCCTTCTGTTCAGTCAAATAAGGGTAACACTGTCGGCGGAGGGAAACTACGCGTGGCGGGGCGTTCGGGAAGGAGCCTCGCAAAACAAGGCTCCTTTTTGGACTTAATCGCAGGTGACAATCTTCATCGCCAGACCGCCGCGAGAGGTTTCGCGGTATTTGGCGTTCATGTCTTTCCCGGTCTCATACATGGTTTCGATCACTTTATCGAGGCAGACACGCGGCTCGCTGGTACGGCGCAGCGCCATACGCGCGGCGTTGACCGCCTTCACGGAAGCAATCGCGTTACGCTCGATGCACGGCACCTGCACCTGACCGGCAACCGGATCGCAGGTCAAACCGAGGTTGTGCTCCATCCCGATCTCTGCGGCAATGCAGACCTGCGTCGGGCTTCCGCCCAGCAGCTCCGCCAGTCCCGCCGCCGCCATTGAGCAGGCCACGCCCACTTCACCCTGGCAGCCCACTTCCGCGCCGGAGATGGAGGCGTTCATCTTGTACAGCGAGCCAATGGCGCTGGTGACCAGCAGATAGCGGGCCAGCGAGTTAGCATTCACTTCGCGGATGAACTTGTCGTAATAAGCCAGCACCGCCGGAACGATACCGCAGGCACCGTTGGTTGGCGCGGTGACAACGCGGCCACCGGCGGCGTTCTCTTCGTTCACCGCCAGTGCGAACATGTTGATCCAGTCAACTACCGCCATCGGGTCGCTGGTGGTTTTGTCACTGCTCACCAGCATGCGGCGCAGGGCGGCAGCCCGACGCGGAACGCGCAGTTTGCCCGGCAGAACGCCCTCGGTAGTGATGCCGCGTTCAATACCGCCACGCATCACTTCCCAGACGTTGGCAAAGTGCTGTTCCAGCTCCGCTTTGCTGTGCAATGCCAGCTCGTTTTGCATCATCAGGCCGGAGAGTGACAGACCGCTCTCCTGGCAATGGCGCTGCAGATCGGCCGCCGATTTGTACGGATACGGGACCGCCACTGGCGCGCTGTCGCTCTGACCAAAATGATCTTCGTCGACGATAAAACCGCCGCCGATAGAATAATAAGTTTGGCTGTAAATCGCCTTGTCGCCTGCCAGAGCGGTGATCCGCATACCGTTTTCGTGCAGCGACAGGTTGTCGGCATGGAAATTCATGCAGCGATCAACCGGGAATTCAACTTCGTGTTCACCCTTCGCCAGCAGCAACCGGCTGTGGGTGTTAACGTCCTGGATAAAGGCCGGGATGGCGTCAATATCAACGCTATCCGGCAGGTTGCCCGCCAGGCCCATAATAATGGCGATATCGGTATGGTGACCTTTGCCGGTCAGCGACAGGGAGCCGTAAACATCCACCACCACGCGGGTCGTGTCGTGCAGCATTCCGCGTGCAATAAGATCGTCCGTGAACTGTTTGCCGGCTTTCATCGGTCCGACGGTATGCGAGCTGGAGGGACCAATACCAATTTTGAAAATATCGAAAACGCTAATCATGATGCGTCCGTTGCTACGTCTTGGGAGAAGAGTGCGCCGTCCGAAGACGGCGCGGGAGGAATTAAGCGAACAGCGAGAAGAAGATAGCGGAGATAGCAATCAGACCCATAATCACAACGAAGACGTTGCTGATCTGGCCGCTGTATTTACGCATCGCTGGCACTTTCTGAATCGCGTACATCGGCATCAGGAACAGGATCATCGCGATAATCGGGCCGCCCAGGGTTTCGATCATCCCAAGGATGCTCGGGTTCATGGTGGCAACCGCCCAGGTGGTCAGCAGCATGAACAGAGCAGTGATCTTGTTCAGCTTGTTGATTTCAATGCTCTTGCCTTTACCGCGCAGCGATTTAATCACCATGCCGTTAAAGCCTTCACGTGCACCCAGATAGTGGCCGAGGAAGGATTTGGTAATCGCGATAATGGCGATAATAGGTGCCATCCAGGCAATGACCGGGGCGTTAAAGTGGTTCGCCAGGTAAGAGAGAATCGAGATGTTCTGTGCTTTTGCTGCTGCCAGATCCGCCGGCGCGAGGCTCAGTACGCAGCTGAAGACGAAGAACATTACGGTGATAACCATCATCACATGAGCGCGAGCCAGGATGCTGGAACACTTCTTCTCGGCACCCTGACCGTACTCTTCACGCTTCGCTACCGCGAAGGAGGAGATGATCGGGGAGTGGTTGAAGGAGAAGACCATGACCGGAATGGCCAGCCACAGGGTCATCCACAGGCCGTTGCCGGTAGCAGATGCGCTGCTCAGGGAGAGGGTTTCCAGCGCTGCACCGTTCCACTGTGGGATCAGGTAGCAGGCCAGCACCATCAGAGCGATAACGAACGGGAACACCAGCACGCTCATCGCCTTCACAATCATCTGCTCACCGAAGCGCACGATGGTCATCATGCCGACGATCAGGATCAGCGACAGAATAGCGCGCGGTGGCGGGGTCATGCCCAGCTGATGGGTCATGAAGCTGTCCACGGTGTTGGTGATAGCCACGCTATAAACCAACAGGATTGGGTAGATGGCAAAGAAGTAGAGCAGGGTAATCAGTTTACCAGCGCCAATACCGAAATGCTCTTCAACCACTTCAGTGATGTCTTCGCCCGGGTTTTTACCAGAGAGCACAAAACGGGTCAGGCCGCGGTGTGCAAAGTAGGTCATCGGGAAGGCAATGATCGCCATGATGATCAGCGGAATTAAGCCGCCCACACCTGCGTTAATAGGAAGGAAAAGAACACCAGCGCCGATTGCTGTGCCGTACAGGCCAAGCATCCACATGGTATCTGTTTTACGCCATCCACTTCGGGTTTCAATCGAAGCAACGGTGCTGGTTTGAGTGGTTTCCATCTGTGTCTCCAGGAGTAGCTAATGTCAGGTTTCTGGTCAAATTCAGTGCAAAAAGGGCTAATCGTAATATGAAATTCGCTCAGTGACGGTTTTTATATAATTTTTCTCCGTAACTATCGGCGGGCGGAAAGATACATTTTAGTAATGGATCTATCAGTGATCCCGATCTCAAATGCGATAATCCACTTATGATGTGGGTATCTTTAGACCATTTATCTGCTAATAAAACAGCATGACGAATTTCTGGGCGCGAAGGCTACCATTAACGATATGTGGCGAGATAGATCCCCCAGTAAGATAGGAGCCTTACGCTGTAAAAGTGTCGGTTTAGAGGATTTTTTCGTGCTTTATGGCATTTGCGGCTGATAAATCACGCTCTGGCCAGGAACGTAATCGTTTGCGTTGCGTTATGAAATAGCAAAAAGATAAGTAATAGTGATATTGCAGGCCAGGCCATGTCGCTGAAGGCAATAAAAAAGCCGGGAGGCGAAAGGCCATTCCCGGCTGGATAGGGTGCCCGGCATGCGCGCCGGGCAAGGCGTTACGCTGAGATCTCGTAACAGGGGATATAGGCAGAACCTGGAAGTTTCATACGGTGCTGGGCGACGAAGCCCTGCAGCAGATCGTCCATGCGGCGCATCATGTCGCGGTCGCCATGAATTTTATACGGCCCAAACTCTTCGATGGCCTGGATACCCACCTCCTTCACGTTACCCGCCACGATGCCCGAGAAGGCGCGACGCAGATCGGCGGCCAGCACTTCAACCGGCTGATCGGGATAGAGTTTCAGGTTGGCCATATTTTCATGCGACGGCTCAAACGGGATCTGCAGATCCGGCGAAATGCGGATCGACCAGTTAAAGCTGTAGGCATCCCCGGTATCGCGACGGTTCTCTTTCACCAGCGGCATCGCCTTTTTCATCAGGCGCGCCACTTCGGCGGCGTCATCGATGATGATGCGATAGTGACGGCGAGCCGCCTCGCCCAGGGTATGGACGATGAACTCATCCAGCACGCGGAAGTAGTCTGCACTCTCTTTCGGCCCGGTCAGGATCAGCGGCAGGACCTGGTCCTGGTTAGCCGGATGCATCAGAATGCCCAGCAGATAGAGCAGCTCTTCTGCCGTCCCCACGCCGCCCGGGAAGATGATGATCCCGTGCGCGATACGGACAAACGCCTCAAGACGTTTCTCGATGTCCGGCATGATGATCAGTTCGTTGACCAGCGGATTCGGCGGCTCAGCGGCAATAATCGACGGCTCGGTCATGCCGATAAAACGGCCCTCTTTGTAGCGCTGCTGAGCATGCCCCACCGCGGCGCCCTTCATCGGCGCTTCCATCGCCCCCGGACCGCAGCCGGTGCAGATGTTCAGCTCGCGCAGCCCCAGCTGGGTGCCGACACGACGGGCGTAGAGGTATTCGGTTTCGTTAATGGAGTGACCCCCCCAGCACACCACCATGCTCGGGGCTTCGCCCACGTGCAGGGCACGGGCGTTACGCAGAATGGAGAACACCAGGTTGGTGATATGGGCCGAGCTTTCGAGGTTCAGATGCTGGAAACGACCGGCGTTACTGATCTGGCCATTCACAAACAGGATATCGCGCAGGACAGCAAACAGGTTGGCCTGCAGTGCGCGAATGATGCGCCCGTCAACAAAGGCATCTTCCGGTGGGTTAATCAGCTCCAGCTTCACGCCACGTTCACGGCGCAGAACGTTAATATCAAAGCTTTCAAAGCGGGACAGCAACTCTTTGCTGTTGTCGGTCAGGCTACCGGAGTTCAGAACGGCAAGTGAACAGTTGCGAAACAGTTGATAAAGATCGCTGCTGGCCGTGCTCTTGAGCATGTCCACTTCCAGCTGCGACAACATATCCATTGAGCCAAGCGGGCTTATATGTGTAATCAAGTGAGCTCCTTACGGGACGTTTATCGTCTTTCCCTGCTGATTACAATAGCCCTGGCTTATGACCTTTCACAACCCAAAGCGCGGAACGGACCGCGCATATTGTGAATTTATTTATCTTACTGACGGACTAAACGACCGATCGCCGGAACAAAATCGGTGTTGCTGCGCCACGGATTGATATCCAGCCCACCGCGGCGGGTATAGCGGGCGTAGACGCTCAGCGCTTCTGGCTGGCAGAAATGCAGAATGTCGTTGAAGATGCGCTCCACGCACTGCTCATGAAACTCATTGTGGTTTCGGAAGGAGACCAGGTAGCGCAGGAGCTTCTCACGATCGATTTTAGCGCCGCGATACTGGATCTGAACCGAACCCCAGTCAGGCTGGTGAGTGATAAGGCAGTTGGATTTCAGCAGGTGGCTGACCAGCGTTTCTTTAACCACGTTGCCGCTGGCACTATTTTCCAGCCAGGCGGTATCAAACTGGTAGGTGTCGATCTCAATATCCTGCTCGTCAATGCAGGTCCCGTGGAAGTGGGCGATTGGCTGACCTTCCAGCTCATCAATGCGGTAAAGGGCAACAGTCACTTTCCCCTGCGCGCAGGCGCTTAAGTCACGTTCCAGCGTGCGCTGCACCGCGTCCCAGCTGTCAAAGCGGGTCTGATTGAAGCTGTTGAGATAGAGCTTAAAGCTTTTGGACTCCACCAGGTTGACGCTGGTGTAATCCAGCTCAACGTGACCCACCGCCACCTGGGGTAAACCCCGGGCGTTGAGCCAGGAGAGCTCATACAGCGTCCAGATATCGCCGCCGTGGAAGGGCAGGTTATCGGCTTTCAGCCCGAGTGGATCGCGGTTAAGACTGCGCGGCACGCCCTGTAACAGGCTGGCGTCGTAGATGTCGCGGTAGGCGGTGGTTTTGCCCAGGGTTAAGCCCGATAAGGCATCATGATTTTCGTAAGACATGTTTCATTGTCACTTTGCAGGTAAACTATGCGACTGAGTGTATCCTGGCTTATATGAAGAGAGAAACCGGTGGATAAAGAGACTGCAGCTGCCTTAACCGCGTTTACGGCGCGTTACTGTGACGCCTGGCATGAACAGAACGCATCATGGCCTCAAAGTGAGGCGCTGTATGGCGTCCCCTCGCCCTGTATCATCACCTCTTCCGGGGATACCGTGACCTGGCAGCCCCAGCCGTTTACCGCTGAGCAGAATGTAAAAGCAATTGAACGCGCCATGGACATTGTGGTACAACCTGCGGTCCACGCGTTCTATACCACACAGTTTGCCGGGGATATGTGCGCTCGCTTTGATAACGAGATGCTGACTCTGCTGCAAACCTGGAGTGAAGACGATCTGCAGCGCGTGCAGGAGAACCTGATTGGGCACCTTGTGACCCAAAAGCGCCTGAAGCTATCGCCAACGCTCTTCATCGCCACGCTGGACAGTGAAATGGATATCCTCTCTGTCTGCAACCTTACGGGGAATGTGGTAAAAGAGACGCTGGGCACGCAAAAACGCCAGATCCTGGCCGCTTCCCTTACGGATTTCCTCAATAATCTACATCCCGTCGTGTAATCCTGCGTACTACAGCGTCTGTGAGAGATCTCTTACAAAGCTTGTAAGAGATCACCGTAACATCTCACGCTCTCAACCCGGCCGTCTTTCAACAAATCCATTTATTATCAGCATATTGAATGCTTTCTTGATAGTAATAAGTTGCAACAACTGTTTAATTTGACTTACGCAGTGCCTTGTAAGACGAAGCGGAATAGGGGATTCTATGCCCGTCGACAGGACGCCGACACGAGAAACGAACATCAGGATGATGGCGTTTCTTAATGAGGACACGTCAGGAAGGCGTTACAAGGAAGGCTTCAGGAAGAAGCAAAAGGATAACGCAGGATGCGTGAAGGACACCTCCAGGAAGGAGAATGAGAGCCGGTATGGATGTCCGGTGGGTCAGGAAGACCAGGACGTTTCAGGATGAAACAGTCACATCAGGATGATGTGCGCAGGATGCAGCGGTCGAGGGAAGACCAGACCTTCGGGTCAGAGGAAAAGTTGTCATGGATGAGCAGGGAGCACTAAAAGTAGCTGGATTGCTGCGAAACGAACCGGGAGCACTGTTTTTACAGTGCTCCCTTTTTTTATTTCTGCGTGGTCTTTGCTATGCTGCCCGCCGTTCAGATTTTCAGTTGAGGTTTTCATGACGCATCACGACCACGTGCGCGCGCAGCTGCACGCCATCGAAGCTTTATTGCGCGATCATCAACTGTGGCAGGAGACGGCGCCGCAGCCTGACGCGTTTGAGAGCACGCAACCTTTCTGCATGGATACCCTGGAGCCGTTTGAGTGGCTGCAATGGGTGCTCATTCCCCGCATGCATGCCCTGATTGAGGGTGGGCATCCGCTGCCGCAAAACTTTGCGGTCGCCCCCTACTATGAAATGGCGCTGGACGCTGCTCATCCGTCACGCGAGGAAGTACTGGCGGCACTGCTGGCACTGGACACCCTCTTTGGCGACGAAGCATGATTGAGATCCTCTATCAGGATGAGTGGCTGGTGGCGGTCAATAAGCCCTCCGGCTGGCTGGTGCACCGGAGCTGGCTGGATCGTGATGAAAAAGTGGTGGTGATGCAGACCGTGCGCGACCAGATTGGTCAGCATGTTTTTACCGTCCACCGCCTCGACAGACCCACTTCCGGCGTACTGCTGATGGGCCTCTCCAGCGAGGCCGGACGACGTCTGTCGCAGCAGTTCGAGCAGCATCAGATCCAGAAACGTTACCATGCGATTGTCCGGGGCTGGCTGACCGACGCCGCGACGCTCGATTATCCGCTGATCGAAGAGCTGGATAAAATCGCCGACAAATATGCCCGGGATGATAAAGAGCCGCAACCTGCGGTAACCGACTATCGCGGTCTGGCGACTGTCGAAATGCCTGTCGCCACCGGTAAGTTCCCGACCACACGCTACAGCCTGGTCGAGCTGGAGCCGAAAACCGGGCGTAAACACCAGCTGCGACGCCACCTTACCCATCTGCGTCATCCGATCATCGGTGACAGCAAGCATGGCGATCTGAAACAGAACCGCAGCGCCGCCGAACACTTTGGCTGTAACCGCCTGATGCTGCACGCCAGCCAGCTGAACCTGGTGCATCCGTTTACCGGTGAGCCGCTGACCATCCGGGCCGGGCTTGATCCGGTGTGGATGCAGGCGCTGTCACACTTTGACTGGCGCGGGCAACTCCCCGAAAATGAAAGGGTTGAGTTTGATCCCGCCAACGTTCAGGATGAGCGTTAATTGCATTCATTGAGGGAGTAAACCATGGCTGTAGTCGGAATTTTTGTCGGTACGATGTACGGCAATTCGCTGCTGGTGGCCGAAGAAGCCGAAGCAATTCTCGCGGGAATGGGCCACAAAGCCACGGTGTATGAAGATCCCGAACTGGCCGACTGGGAAAAATACCAGGGGCAGTATGCGCTGGTGGTCACCTCGACAACCGGGCAGGGCGATCTGCCGGACAGTATCGTCCCGCTGTTCCAGGGCATTAAAGATAAGCTGGGTTATCAGCCGGAGATGCGCTACGGCATCATCGCGCTGGGTGACAGCACCTACACCAGTTTCTGCGGTGGCGGCAAAAAGTTCGACGCCCTGTTACAGGAGCAAAGCGCTCAGCGCGTGGGTGAGATGCTGATGATCGATGCCTCTGAGCACCCTGAACCGGAAAGCGAATCCAATCCCTGGGTTGAACACTGGGGCACGCTTCTCGGCTAAATGCTTTCCCTCCCGGCCGCGGGAGGGCATTCCACCGCGTCAAGCGACCTGATTCACACTCTTCTCTTTCTCTTCTGTTGTTTTCTCACTCAGCCACGTTTCCGTGAACTACCTTCCATTGAGTTAGGCTTATGCCATAAACAACCTCAAACCCTCCCGCCAATGTTGTGTTGTTGCACGGTGAGAGGGGCCTGGATCCTTTCTTATACTTTTTCCGCCAGTTAATAAAAATGCAGTCAGTAAGGCAAAAGACCTCAACGTTTGAACTGCAAAAAACACATACACGTCATTCTGATACCCTACCGGTTGAGCTGTTCAGAATGAACGTAGCGATAAAAGCTATGATTCAGGAGTGCAAGAATGAGTTCATTAAGCCAGGCGGCGAGCAGCGCTGAAAAGCGCACCAACGCTCGCTATTGGATAGTGGTGATGCTGTTTATCGTCACATCCTTTAACTATGGCGACCGCGCCACGCTGTCGATTGCCGGTTCTGAAATGGCAAAAGATATCGGTCTGGATCCGGTCGGAATGGGTTACGTTTTCTCAGCATTTTCATGGGCCTATGTTATCGGCCAAATCCCGGGCGGTTGGTTGCTCGACCGCTTCGGTTCAAAACGCGTCTATTTCTGGTCCATCTTTATCTGGTCCATGTTTACCCTGCTGCAGGGCTTCGTCGATATCTTTAACGGCTTTGGCATTATTGTCGCGCTCTTTACCCTGCGCTTCCTCGTCGGCCTTGCCGAAGCGCCCTCCTTCCCGGGCAATAGCCGCATAGTGGCAGCCTGGTTCCCGGCGCAGGAGAGGGGAACGGCGGTATCCATTTTTAACTCCGCGCAATACTTCGCTACCGTGATCTTCGCTCCGATCATGGGCTGGCTGACCCACGAAGTGGGCTGGTCACACGTGTTCTTCTTCATGGGCGGGCTGGGCATCATCATCAGCTTTGTCTGGCTGAAAGTGATCCACGAGCCAAACCAGCATCCGGGCGTAAACCAGAAAGAGCTGGATTACATCGCCGCGGGCGGAGCGCTGATCAACATGGATCAGGCGAAAAGCAAAGAGAAAGTGCCGTTCAGCCACAAGTGGGGTCAGATCAAACAGCTGGTGGGCACCCGCATGATGGTGGGGATCTACCTCGGGCAGTACTGTATCAACGCCTTAACCTACTTCTTTATCACCTGGTTCCCGGTCTATCTGGTGCAGGCACGCGGTATGTCGATTCTGAAAGCCGGGTTTGTGGCCTCTGTTCCGGCAATCTGCGGCTTTATCGGCGGCGTGCTGGGCGGGGTGATTTCCGACTGGCTGATGCGTCGTACCGGATCCCTGAATATCGCCCGTAAAACGCCGATCGTGCTGGGTATGCTGCTCTCCATGTCGATGGTGTTCTGTAACTACGTTGACGCCGAGTGGATGATTATCGGCTTTATGGCGATGGCCTTCTTCGGTAAAGGCATCGGGGCGCTGGGCTGGGCGGTGATGGCCGATACCGCACCGAAAGAGATCAGCGGTCTGAGCGGTGGTCTGTTCAATATGTTCGGCAACATCTCCGGGATCGTCACCCCGATTGCCATCGGTTACATCGTCGGCACCACCGGTTCCTTTAACGGGGCGCTGATCTACGTCGGGGTTCACGCTCTGGTGGCGGTACTGAGTTACCTGGTGCTGGTGGGTGATATCAAACGTATCGAACTGAAACCTGTCGGGGAGCGTTTATCATGAGTATGCAATCCAGCCCTGTCGTGACTGAAATGAAGGTTATCCCGGTTGCCGGTCAGGACAGCATGCTGCTGAACATCGGCGGCGCACATAACGCCTGGTTTACCCGCAATATCGTGGTGCTGACCGATAACGCCGGGAATACCGGCGTTGGGGAAGCCCCCGGCGGTGAGGTTATCTACCAGACCCTGGTGGATGCCATTCCGCAAGTGGTGGGTCAGGAGGTAGCGCGGCTGAACAAAGTGGTCCAGCGCGTGCACAAGGGCAACCAGTCCGCCGATTTCGATACCTTCGGCAAAGGGGCCTGGACATTTGAACTGCGGGTCAATGCCGTGGCAGCGCTGGAAGCGGCGCTGCTGGATCTGCTCGGCAAAGCGCTGAACGTGCCGGTGTGCGAACTGCTCGGCCCGGGCAAGCAGCGCGATGCGGTCACCGTGCTGGGCTATCTCTTCTACCTGGGCGATCGCACGAAAACCGACCTGCCGTATCTGGAGCAATCCCCTGGCAGCCACGACTGGTATCACCTGCGCCATCAGGAGGCGCTCTCCAGCGAGGCGGTGGTGCGTCTGGCAGAAGCGGCCCAGGATCGCTACGGCTTTAAGGATTTCAAACTGAAAGGCGGCGTGCTGCCGGGTGAACAGGAGATCGACAGCGCCCGCGCCCTGAAGAAACGCTTCCCGGACGCGCGCATTACCGTCGATCCCAACGGCGCCTGGCTGCTGGATGAAGCTATCGCCCTGTGCAAAGGCCTGGAGGATGTCCTGACCTACGCCGAAGATCCCTGCGGTGCCGAACAGGGCTTCTCTGGCCGTGAGGTGATGGCGGAGTTCCGTCGCGCCACCGGCCTGCCGGTCGCCACCAATATGATCGCCACCAACTGGCGGGAAATGGGTCACGCGGTGATGCTGAACGCGGTGGATATCCCGCTGGCGGATCCGCACTTCTGGACCCTCTCTGGCGCGGTGCGCGTGGCGCAGCTGTGCGACGACTGGGGCTTAACCTGGGGTTGCCACTCTAACAACCACTTCGATATCTCGCTGGCGATGTTCACCCATGTTGGTGCCGCGGCACCGGGTACGCCAACGGCTATCGACACTCACTGGATCTGGCAGGAGGGCGAAGCGCGCCTGACCAAAAATCCACTGGAAATTAAACACGGCAAGATTGCCGTACCGGATGCACCGGGGCTTGGCGTGGAGCTTGACTGGGATCAGATCCACAAAGCCCATGAAGCCTATAAGAAACTGCCCGGCGGCGCGCGTAATGACGCAGGCCCGATGCAGTATCTTATTCCCGGCTGGACATTTGACCGCAAACGCCCGGCGTTCGGTCGCCACTGATTAAAGGATTGAATTATGAGCACATTTACTACGCCTGTTGTCACTTCCATGCAGATCATCCCGGTTGCCGGCCATGACAGCATGCTGATGAATCTGAGTGGGGCCCACGCCCCGTTCTTCACCCGTAATATTGTGATTATCAAAGACAACTCTGGCCATACCGGCGTGGGTGAAATCCCGGGCGGGGAGAAGATCCGCAAAACCCTGGAAGATGCAATCCCGCTGGTAGTGGGCCAGACGCTGGGCGCGTACAAAAACATCCTTAATGCCGTACGTAACGAATTTGCCGACCGTGATGCGAGTGGCCGCGGGCTGCAAACCTTTGACCTGCGCACCACCATTCACGTGGTGACCGGCATCGAAGCCGCAATGCTCGACCTGCTGGGTCAGCATCTGGGCGTCAACGTCGCCTCCCTGCTGGGTGACGGGCAGCAGCGTACGGAAGTGGAGATGCTGGGCTACCTGTTCTTCGTCGGCAACCGCAAGCTGACCCCGCTGCCGTACCAGAGCCAGCCGGATGAGCAGTGCGACTGGTATCGTCTGCGCCACGAAGAGGCGATGACCCCGGATGCGGTTGTGCGTCTGGCGGAAGCGGCCTATGAGAAGTACGGCTTTAACGATTTCAAACTGAAGGGCGGCGTGCTGGCCGGGGAAGAGGAAGCAGAGTCTATTATCGCCCTGGCGAAACGCTTCCCGCAGGCGCGCGTCACCCTCGATCCCAACGGGGCCTGGTCGCTGGAAGAGGCGATCCGCATCGGTAAGCGCCTGAAGGGCGTGTTGGCTTATGCGGAAGATCCGTGCGGCGCCGAGCAGGGCTTCTCTGGCCGTGAAGTGATGGCTGAGTTCCGCCGCGCCACCGGTCTGCCGACTGCCACCAACATGATCGCAACCGACTGGCGTCAGATGGGTCATACCCTCTCCCTGCAGTCGGTCGACATTCCCCTGGCGGATCCGCACTTCTGGACCATGCAGGGCTCGGTGCGCGTGGCGCAGATGTGTCACGAGTTCGGCCTGACCTGGGGCTCACATTCCAACAACCACTTCGATATCTCGCTGGCGATGTTCACTCATGTGGCCGCGGCCGCGCCGGGCAATATCACCGCGATTGATACCCACTGGATCTGGCAGGAGGGCAACCAGCGCCTGACCAAACAGCCGTTCGAAATTAAGGGCGGTATGGTGCAGGTGCCAACCACGCCGGGTCTGGGCGTTGAGCTGGATATGGATCAGGTAATGAAGGCGCACGAGCTGTACCTCCAGCACGGTCTGGGCGCGCGCGACGATGCGATGGCGATGCAGTACCTGATCCCGGAGTGGACCTTCAACAACAAACGCCCTTGCATGGTGCGTTAAGTCCGGTGCCGGTTCCTGCGGGAGTCGGCATTTTCTCTTGCGTGACGGGTGTATGCTTATGGTAGTCAACATGCGTAAGGACGGCTTATGAAGATTGTTATCGCACCGGACTCTTATAAAGAGAGCCTGAGTGCCCTGGCTGTGGCGACGGCGATAGAGCAGGGATTTTGCGAGATTTTCCCGACGGCAGAGTACGTCAAACTGCCGGTCGCCGATGGCGGTGAAGGCACTGTGGAAGCGATGGTGGCTGCTACTCAGGGAGACATTATTCAGGTGCGGGTAACGGGGCCGCTCGGCGGGCATGTTGACGGTTTTTATGGCCGCTCCGGTGATGGTAAAAGCGCGTTTATCGAGATGGCGGCGGCCAGCGGTCTGGAGCTGGTGCCCCCGGCCCAGCGTAATCCGCTGAAAACCACCTCCTGGGGAACCGGGGAGCTTATCCGTCATGCGCTGGATGCGGGCGTGAAACATATCATCATTGGCATTGGCGGCAGCGCCACTAACGATGGCGGGGCAGGGATGGTGCAGGCGCTGGGCGCGAAGCTGCTGGACACGCAGGGCAACGCCCTGGGTGCCGGTGGCGGCGAGCTGGAGAAACTGGCGCGCATCGACATCAGCGGTCTGGATAAGCGGCTGGCAGAGTGTCGGATCGAAGTCGCCTGTGACGTCACCAATCCACTGACCGGCGAAAACGGGGCGAGTGCGATATTCGGGCCGCAAAAAGGGGCCACGCCGGAGATGATCGAACGCCTCGATCGCGCGCTGGCACACTATGCGCAGATCATTGCCCGCGACCTCGACGTTGAGGTGCTCAAGCTGGCAGGCGGTGGAGCGGCAGGCGGAATGGGCGCGGCGTTATACGCTTTTTGCGGCGCGCAGCTGCGCCAGGGTATTGAGATTGTGACCGATGCGCTCAACCTCGACAGCCTGGTGGCCGATGCCGATCTGGTGATCACCGGGGAAGGGCGAATCGACAGCCAGACCATTCATGGCAAAGTCCCGGTGGGGGTGGCGAAAATTGCGAAACGCCACAATAAGCCGGTGATCGGCCTGGCGGGCAGCCTGACGGCAGATGTCGGCGTGGTGCACGATCATGGCATCGACGCGGTATTTAGTGTGATCTACACCATCTGCACGCTGGAAGAGGCGCTGGAAGACGCCGCAGAAAACGTGCGGATGGCGGCGAGGAATATCGCGGCGGTGCTAAAGGTGGGAATGGAGGTGTAGCCTTTGATGTTTATTCCCTCTCCCCTACGGGGAGAGGGTTAGGGGCTTACGATCCCAGCACCTTCATCGCTTCCCGCGTGACGTTATCCATCTCATCCAGCAGCTCCAGGAACTCCGGTTCCAGCTCGCTTTCCGGTGTTCCGGAACGCAGCTGCTGCTCCAGCAGATGACACAGATTTTTCAGGCGTGGCACCCCACTGTACCCGCAGCTGCCGTGCAGCTTATGGATCGCATCAACGAGGTCTTCCGGGTTTTCACCCACCAGCTGCTCCTCCACCTTATTGCGGATCTCCGGCAGGAAGGCCACCAGCATCTGCAGCATCTCCCGCGCGAGGTCGTTTTTGCCCGCCGCCTGACGCAGCGCCAGCTGCCAGTCGAGGGTGGCATTGTCGTTAACCGTGATGTCGGCGGCTTCCGCAGGGGCGATCCAGCTGCCTGCCGTCGGGCCGGGCTTGTAGCGCAGCAGCAGACTGTGCAGCTTCTCTTCTTCAATCGGTTTTGCCAGATAGTCGTTCATCCCGGCGCTTAACAGCTTCTCTTTCTGGCCCGCCATCGCGTGCGCAGTCACGGCGATCACCGGCGTTTGCTGCTGATGGGGGAGCTGGCGGATCAGCTCGCAGGCGCGGATCCCGTCCATGCCGGGCATCTGAATATCCATCATAATCAGGTCAAACTGCATCTGTTTCGCGCGCTCAACGGCCTGCAGGCCGCTCTCGCACAGTTCGACATGCTGAACTTGATCCTCCAGCAACGCGCCGATCAGCTTCAGGTTGGCCGGGTTATCATCCACCGCCATTACGGTCATCGGCAGCTTGCTCTCATCGACAACGAGCGGCGCAGCGGAATGGTTCAGACGGCAGTATTCGGTCAGGGTCGGCAGCAGGCGCGTGGCGGTGAGCGGCTTCAGCAGACAGGCGGCCGCCCCGTCGTGTTTCAGCTCTTCGGCGTTGATCTGCGCATGGCACGGCAGGGCCAGCAGCAGGTAGTCGGTCATCGAGGCCGCTTTGGCCATCCGCTCCTGCTGCATGGTCAGCTCGCCGGTAAAGGTCACCGGGATGCCCATCAGCAGTATGTCGTAGTGCTCAACCGGCAGCGCGGAGAAGGCCGGGCTGTAAACCACCTCCAGCGGGGTGGTGCTTAACACGTCCAGAGTGCTTTGCGCCGCGGCGGCATTGGGCTCCACGTACGCCAGTCGTTTACCCTGCAGACACTCCATTCCCGGCCGGTCGATCAGAACATTCGGGTTCAGGTCGAGGTTGATATGGAACCAGAAGGTCGAGCCGCGGTTAGGCTGGCTGTGGAAGGAGATATCGCCCCCCATCTCGTTCACCAGTTTCTGGGTGATCACCAGCCCCAGGCCGGTGCCGCCATGACGCCGTGAAATACTGGCGTCGGCCTGGCGGAAGGCCTGGAACAGTCGAGACTGATCGCGCTCGGGAATACCAATCCCGGTATCGCGGATCTGCACCTCAATCTGCACCTTGGTATTGCTGATGGCGCGCTTTTCCACCAGCACGTCAATGTTACCGCTCTCGGTGAACTTGATGGCGTTACCCACCAGGTTGGTGATCACCTGCTGCAGGCGCAGCGGATCGCCAATCACGTTATCCGGCACATCATTTTTAATGTTTAGCGTCAGCTCCAGCCCTTTGTCGTGGGAGGAGTGCGCCAGCAGGGTCACCACTTCGTCCAGGGTGCTGCGCAGCGGGAACGGAATGCTCTCCAGAATCAGTTTGCCCGCCTCAAGCTTGGAGAAGTCCAGCACGTCATTGATGATCGCCAGCAGGTTGTTGGCCGAACGTTCAATGGTATGCAGGTGGTCGCGCTGGGTCGGGTTGAGCTCGGTCTTCAGGGTCAGGCGGGTAAAGCCAATTACGCCGTTGAGCGGGGTCCGCAGCTCATGGGACATGTTCGCCAGGAACTCCGACTTAATACGCGCCGCCTCCTGGGCACGCTTTTTAGCCAGATCCAGCTCGACGTTCTGGATCTCCATCTGCTCCAGGGTTTCCCGCAGGTCGGAGGTGGCCTGATCGACGTTATGCTGCATCTCCTCATGGTAGGCCGCCAGCGACATCGCCATCGAGTTAATGCCGTTTTTGAGCATATCCAGCTCACCGAGCATAAAGCCTTCGACGCGGCTGTCGAGCTGACCCCGGCGGATACGGTCGACGGTATTCACCATGTTGCGGATCGGGCTGGTCACGTCACGCATCAGACGCCAGCCGAAGATCAGCGCAATGCCGATACAGAACAGCATCATCACCGTGGAGATGAAGATTTCCCGGTACTGCTGCAACCGCACGGACTTGAGATCCAGCTCCAGCGCCACATATCCCAGCATGTTGTTATTGGGTTTGGCATCCGCTTCGACAGATTCATCCGGTGAATAACTTTCCGAGATGATCGGCGTGCGCAGGATCATCTTTTCGCCCTGGCGAATCACGCTCAGCCGTGTCGGGAAGGGCATGCCGGCCGGGAGCTTCAGCGTGCCCGGGTCAAGCTGGATATTGGAGGTGACAAACAGGCGATTATGTTGGTCATACACCGAAATCGCCCGCACAATATCCGAGTGACGGCGGTGCAGGATGCTGATGAGCTGGCCGATAGACTCGCGATTTTGCAGGGTCATGCCGTACTCGCTGGAGACCGCCAGCGGCTCAATAATGCTGGCCCCCGCGTCCTCAAGCTGCCGCTGCAGGTCGTTATAACGGTGCACCACAAAGAAGGTACTCAGCAGTAAACCAATGAGTACGGTAGGGGCGAGGATCAAAATCATCATGCGCGCACGCAGGCTGTAGTTGGTCATGGAGTTCCGTTATGGGACAATTAGAGTCAATATGTTCATTTGAGATAATACCCGGCAATGGCGCAATTCTACTCTGCAAAGCGGCGCGTGACGACGCGTCAGATCATAACTGTTGATGTGACAGACCTCGATCCCTTCGGCCAGGGGGTGGCGCGCCATGATGGTAAAGCCCTGTTTATCCCCGGCCTGCTGCCCGATGAGCGTGCAGAGATCACCCTGACGGAAGAGAAACGCCAGTACGCGCGCGGGCAGGTAAAACGTCGCCTTAACGACAGCCCGCAACGTGAGAAACCGCGTTGCCCGCACTTTGGCGTCTGCGGTGGCTGCCAGCAACAGCATGCCAGCATCGCGTTACAGGAGCGCAGCAAAAGCAATGCCCTGGCGCGCCTGCTGAAGCACGACGTCAACGAGGTGATCGCCGATAAACCCTGGGGCTACCGCCGCCGGGCGCGCCTGAGCCTGAACTACCAGCCGAAAACCGCGCGTCTGGAGATGGGCTTTCGTAAAGCCAACTCCAGCGACATCGTCGACGTCAGACAGTGCCCCATTCTGGTGCCCCGTCTTGAGGCATTGCTGCCAGAAGTGCGCAAATGCCTCTCTGAGCTGCAGGGCGTTCGCCACCTGGGCCACGTTGAACTGGTGCTGGCCAACCGCGGCCCGCTGATGGTGCTACGCCATACTGCACCGCTTTCGGCCAAAGATCGCGAAAAACTGGAACGCTTTTCGCATTCCCATGAGCTTGACCTGTATCTCGCCCCGCAAAGCGAGATACTTGAGCAACTGAACGGTGAAACGCCCTGGTATGATTCAGACGGGCTACGCTTAACGTTCAGTCCGCGCGATTTCATTCAGGTCAATGATGGCGTTAACCAACAGATGGTCGCGACCGCGCTCGACTGGCTGGATATACAGCCGGAAGATAGGGTGCTCGATCTGTTCTGCGGGATGGGCAACTTTACCCTGCCGCTGGCAAAACGGGCGCACAGCGTGGTCGGTGTGGAGGGCGTGGCGGCGCTGGTGGAGAAAGGACGCGACAACGCCATTCACAATGGGCTGCAAAACGTGACATTTTTTCACGAGAATCTGGAAGAGGATGTCACTCAGCAGCCCTGGGCGGCGCACGGCTTCGACAAAATCCTGCTGGATCCGGCCCGTGCAGGCGCGCCAGGCGTGATGCAGCATATTATTAAACTCGCCCCTAAACGCGTGGTCTATGTTTCCTGTAATCCGGCGACGCTTGCCCGGGACAGCGAAGCACTATTAGCGGCGGGTTACCAGATTCAGCGTCTGGCAATGCTCGATATGTTCCCGCACACTGGACATCTGGAATCAATGGCGTTGTTTGAACACAACTGATGAGTTTCGGCTTGTCGAATTCGACAGGCAAGGGTCCCTAAAGGAGAGGACAATGGTTGCGGTAAGAAGTGCACATCTCAATAAAGCTGGTGAGTTTGACCCACAAAAATGGATCGCAAGTCTGGGGATTGCCAGCCAGCAGTCGTGTGAACGCTTAACCGAAACCTGGGCTTATTGTCTGCGCACCACCAAGGGGCATCCCGATGCCGAGCTGCTGCTGTGGCGCGGCGTGGAGATGGTGGAAATCCTATCCATGCTCAGCATGGATATCGACACCCTGCTCGCTGCCATGCTGTTCCCGCTGGCCGACGCCGAGGTGGTCTCCGAAGAGGTGCTGCGCGAAAGCGTCGGTACATCGATCGTCTCGCTGATCCACGGCGTGCGCGACATGGCGGCTATCCGCCAGCTTAAAGCCACCCACACCGACTCCGTCTCGTCCGAACAGGTCGATAACGTTCGCCGCATGCTGTTGGCCATGGTGGATGACTTCCGCTGCGTGGTGATTAAGCTCGCCGAACGCGTCGCCCACCTGCGGGAAGTGAAGGATGCGCCGGAAGACGAGCGCGTGCTGGCGGCGAAAGAGTGCACCAATATCTATGCCCCGCTGGCGAACCGTCTGGGGATCGGACAGCTGAAATGGGAGCTGGAAGATTACTGCTTCCGCTATCTACACCCGGCGGAATACAAACGTATTGCGAAACTGCTGCACGAACGCCGTATCGATCGCGAGCACTACATCGAGGAGTTTGTCGGCGGCTTACGTCAGTCGATGAAAGAAGAGGGGGTGAAGGCTGAGGTCTATGGCCGGCCGAAGCATATCTACAGCATCTGGCGCAAAATGCAGAAGAAGCATCTCGCCTTTGATGAGCTGTTTGATGTGCGCGCCGTGCGAATCGTCGCCGAGCGTCTGCAGGACTGCTACGCCGCGCTGGGGATTGTTCACACCCACTTCCGCCACATGCCGGATGAGTTTGACGACTACGTCGCCAACCCGAAACCGAACGGCTACCAGTCGATCCACACCGTGGTGCTGGGGCCGGGCGGTAAACCGGTGGAGATCCAGATCCGCACCAAACAGATGCACGAAGAGTCCGAGCTCGGCGTCGCCGCGCACTGGAAGTACAAAGAGGGCACCTCAGGCGGGGCACGCTCCGGTCACGAAGACCGCATCGCCTGGCTGCGTAAACTGATTGCGTGGCAGGAAGAGATGGCCGACTCCGGCGAGATGCTCGACGAAGTACGCAGCCAGGTCTTTGACGACCGGGTCTACGTCTTCACGCCGAAAGGCGACGTGGTGGACCTCCCGGCAGGCTCAACCCCGCTCGACTTCGCCTACCACATTCACAGCGACGTGGGGCACCGCTGCATCGGCGCCAAAATCGGCGGACGCATCGTGCCGTTTACCTATCAGCTGCAGATGGGCGATCAGGTGGACATCATCACCCAGAAGCAGCCGAACCCGAGCCGCGACTGGCTTAACCCCAACCTGGGCTACATCACCACCAGCCGCGGGCGCTCCAAGATCCACGCCTGGTTCCGCAAGCAGGATCGTGACAAGAACATCCTGGCCGGTCGTCAGATCCTCGACGACGAGCTGGAGCATCTGGGCATCCACCTGAAAGAGGCGGAGAAGCAGCTGCTGCCGCGCTACAACTTCAACGAGCTGGATGAGCTGCTGGCCGCTATCGGCGGCGGGGATATTCGTCTTAACCAGATGGTGAATTTCCTGCAGGCGCAGTTCAACAAACCGAGCGCGGCTGAGCAGGATGCAGCGGCGCTGAAGCAGCTGCAGCAGAAGAGCTACACCCCACAGCACCGCAGCAAAGAAAAAGACAATTGCCGGGTGGTCGTGGAAGGCGTCGGGAACCTGATGCACCACATTGCCCGCTGCTGCCAGCCGATCCCGGGAGACGAGATCGTCGGCTTCATCACCCAGGGGCGCGGGATCTCTATCCACCGTGCGGACTGCGATCAGCTGGAAGATTTACAGTCCCATGCGCCGGAACGAATCGTCGATGCGGTGTGGGGCGAAAGTTACTCTGCGGGCTATTCGCTGGTGGTGCGGGTGTCGGCCAACGATCGCAGCGGCCTGCTGCGCGATATCACCACTATTCTGGCCAACGAAAAGGTGAACGTGCTGGGCGTTGCCAGCCGCAGCGACACCCGTCAGCAGCTCGCCACCATCGATATGACCATCGAAATCTATAACCTGCAGGTGCTGGGCCGGGTGCTCGGCAAGCTGAACCAGGTGCCAGATGTGATTGACGCCCGCCGTCTGCACGGCGGGTAATGCACTCTCTTTGTAGGCCGGGTAAGGCGCAGCCGCCACCCGGCGTTACCGATTTAACAGGATAAGACATGACCCAAATCGACCGCCTGCTCGGCATTATGCAACGTCTGCGCGACCCGGAAACCGGCTGTCCGTGGGACAAAGAGCAGACTTTCGCCACCATCGCCCCCTACACCCTGGAAGAGACCTACGAGGTGCTGGACGCCATCTCCCGGGAAGATTTTGACGATCTGCGCGGCGAGCTGGGTGACCTGCTGTTCCAGGTAGTGTTCTACGCCCAGATGGCCCAGGAAGAGGGGCGCTTTGATTTCAACGACATCTGCGCCGCCATCAGCGATAAGCTGGAACGCCGTCACCCGCATATCTTTGGCGATGCCATCGCGGAAAACAGTACCGACGTGCTGGCCCGCTGGGAGCAGATCAAAAGCGCGGAACGGGCTGAAAAATCCCAGCATTCAGCGCTGGACGATATCCCGTTAAGCCTGCCGGCGCTGATGCGTGCGCATAAGATCCAGAAACGCTGCTCGACGGTGGGGTTTGACTGGACCTCTTTAGGCCCGGTGCTCGACAAAGTGCATGAAGAGATCGACGAAGTGATGCACGAAGCGCAGCAGGCGGTAGTGGACCAGGAGAAGGTGGAAGAGGAGATGGGCGATCTGCTGTTTGCCACCGTCAACCTCTCCCGTCATTTAGGAGTTAAAGCCGAAGTGGCGCTGCAAAAAGCCAACCTCAAATTCGAACGCCGCTTCCGGGAAGTGGAGCGCATTATCGCGGCCCGCGGCCTGGAAATGACCGGCGTGGACCTCGATGCGATGGAAGAAGTCTGGCAAGAAGTAAAACGCCAGGAATCTGATCTCTAACGGGTTTTTGCGATCAAGCGCAATTTGTGTGATTTTTTAAATGACAAGCGCTTGATTTGCGTCAAAAACATTTACCCAAAAGGGGCTATTTTCTCACTCCCAATATGAGTCAAAGCCTGAGACAGGAGACGGAGAATGAAAGTTTGTGGCGCTCGCCGTGTTCGGGTATACTACTTTCCCGTCCTGGTTATTCCATCGTTTCACCCTAACTTCTCAGGTTCAGCATGACAACGAACTATATTTTTGTGACCGGCGGGGTTGTATCCTCTCTGGGTAAAGGCATTGCCGCAGCCTCCCTCGCAGCCATTCTTGAAGCCCGTGGCCTCAATGTGACCATGATGAAGCTGGATCCGTACATCAACGTCGATCCAGGTACCATGAGCCCGATCCAACACGGGGAAGTGTTCGTTACTGAAGACGGCGCTGAAACCGATCTGGACCTGGGTCACTACGAGCGCTTCATTCGCACCAAAATGACCCGTCGTAACAACTTCACGACCGGCCGTATCTACTCCGACGTTCTGCGCAAAGAGCGCCGTGGCGACTATCTGGGCGCTACCGTTCAGGTCATCCCGCACATCACCAACGCCATTAAAGAGCGTGTTCTGGCTGGTGGCGAAGGTCACGACGTGGTGCTGGTAGAGATCGGCGGTACTGTCGGTGATATCGAATCCCTGCCGTTCCTGGAAGCAATTCGTCAGCTGGCGGTGGATATTGGTCGTGAACACGCGCTGTTCATGCACCTGACTCTGGTGCCGTACATGGCTGCCGCAGGTGAAGTGAAAACCAAGCCGACCCAGCACTCTGTGAAAGAGCTGCTCTCCATCGGTATTCAGCCTGATATCCTGGTTTGCCGTTCCGATCGTACCGTTCCGGCTAACGAACGTGCGAAAATTGCATTGTTCTGTAACGTGCCAGAAAAAGCTGTTATTTCAATGAAAGATGTCGATTCCATTTATAAAATCCCGGGCCTGTTGAAATCACAGGGCCTCGACGATTATATTTGTAAACGATTCAGCTTGAACTGTCCGGACGCAAACCTGTCAGAATGGGAACAGGTGATTTACGAAGAAGCGAACCCGGCAGGCGAAGTGACTATCGGTATGGTCGGCAAGTACATTGAACTGCCGGACGCCTATAAGTCAGTTATCGAAGCGCTGAAACACGGTGGCCTGAAGAACCGCGTAACCGTCAACATCAAGCTGATTGATTCGCAGGATGTTGAAACCCGCGGTGTCGACATTCTGAAAGATCTGGATGCTATTCTGATCCCTGGTGGCTTCGGCTACCGTGGTGTTGAAGGCAAGATCGCTACCGCACGCTATGCGCGTGAAAACAATATTCCTTACCTCGGCATTTGCCTGGGTATGCAGGTTGCGCTGATTGAATTCGCCCGCAACGTGGTGGGGATGGAAAACGCGAACTCTACGGAATTTGTGCCAGACTGTAAGTACCCTGTTGTGGCGCTTATCACCGAATGGCGCGACGAAGAAGGTAACGTCGAAGTCCGTACCGAGAAGAGCGATCTGGGTGGCACGATGCGTCTGGGTGCACAGGCTTGTCAGCTCTCTGACGACAGCCTGGTTCGCCAGATGTACGGTGCGCCGACAATCACTGAACGCCATCGTCACCGTTATGAAGTCAACAACCTGCTGTTGAAACAAATTGAAGCTGCGGGTCTGCGTATTGCGGGCCGCTCCGGGGATGATCAGTTGGTCGAGATCATCGAAGTGCCGAACCACCCATGGTTCGTCGCCTGTCAGTTCCACCCGGAATTTACTTCTACGCCGCGTGATGGACATCCGCTGTTTGCTGGCTTTGTGAAAGCCGCCAGTGAGTTCCAGAAGCGTCAGGCGAAGTAAGAAAAGTTAGAACGGCAGCGCGTACAAAGGTACGCGCTGTTTGTCTGGAGTTTTAGTTTAACTTGTACTGAGGAAAATCTAATGTCCAAAATCGTTAAAGTCATCGGTCGTGAAATCATCGACTCCCGTGGTAACCCGACTGTTGAAGCCGAAGTACACCTGGAAGGTGGTTTCGTCGGTATGGCAGCTGCGCCGTCAGGTGCTTCTACTGGTTCCCGCGAAGCGCTGGAACTGCGCGATGGCGACAAATCCCGTTTCCTGGGCAAAGGCGTAACCAAAGCTGTTGGCGCGGTTAACGGCCCAATTGCACAGGCAATCCTTGGCAAAGACGCCAAAGACCAGGCTGGCATCGATAAAATCATGATCGATCTGGACGGTACTGAAAACAAATCTAACTTCGGTGCGAACGCAATCCTGGCTGTTTCCCTGGCGAACGCCAAAGCAGCAGCTGCTTCTAAAGGTCAGCCACTGTTCGAACACATCGCTGAACTGAACGGCACTCCAGGCAAATACTCTATGCCAGTTCCGATGATGAACATCATCAACGGCGGCGAGCACGCAGACAACAACGTTGATATTCAGGAATTTATGATTCAGCCAGTTGGCGCGAAATCCCTGAAAGAAGCAGTACGTATGGGTTCTGAAGTGTTCCACAACCTGGCTAAAGTTCTGAAAGCTAAAGGTATGAACACTGCAGTAGGTGACGAAGGTGGTTATGCACCTAACCTGGGCTCCAACGCCGAAGCACTGGCTGTAATCGCTGAAGCGGTTAAAGCAGCAGGCTACGAGCTGGGCACCGACATCACCCTGGCGATGGACTGTGCAGCATCTGAATTCTACAAAGACGGTAAATACGTTCTGGCTGGCGAAGGCAACAAAGCCTTCACCTCTGAAGAGTTCACTCACTTCCTGGAAGACCTGACCAAACAGTACCCAATCGTTTCTATCGAAGACGGTCTGGACGAGTCTGACTGGGATGGTTTCGCATACCAGACCAAAGTTCTGGGCGACAAAATCCAGCTGGTTGGTGACGATCTGTTCGTAACCAACACCAAGATCCTGAAAGAAGGTATCGAGAAAGGCATCGTTAACTCCATCCTGATCAAATTCAACCAGATCGGTTCTCTGACCGAAACTCTGGCTGCGATCAAAATGGCGAAAGACGCTGGCTACACTGCCGTTATCTCTCACCGTTCAGGCGAAACTGAAGACGCTACCATCGCTGACCTGGCTGTTGGTACCGCTGCTGGCCAGATCAAAACCGGTTCTATGAGCCGTTCTGACCGTGTTGCTAAATACAACCAGCTGATTCGTATCGAAGAAGCGCTGGGCGAAAAAGCACCATACAACGGCCGTAAAGAGATCAAAGGTCAGTAATTCTGAACCTTAATCTTTAGAAAAAACCCGCTTCGGCGGGTTTTTTTATGCCTGCGTTAAAGCAGCAAGGGCAGGGTAGCGCTGGCGGTTTGCTGGCTGGCGTCGCCGTAGCGGATGTCCAGGGAGATGAGCGTGGTGGCAAGCAGCTCCACCAAAAGCATCACCCCTACTTTGGCATTCATCGCGCCGGCGCTGAGCGGGCCTTCGGGTTTTGCCGCAACCAGCTGCATATCGCTGATTGAAGCCAGCGGGCTACGCGGCGTATTGCTGAGCGCCAGCACGCGTGCCCCACGTTTACGCGCAAGTTTCACTACGTGCAGCAGATCGCGGGTTGATCCTGAACTCGAGATCGCCACCACCAGATCCTCTTTACCCAGCGTGGTTGCGCTCATCGAGGCGCGGTGCATGTCGCTTAGCAACTGCGCAGGTTTACCCAGACGCAGCAGTTTGTAGTGCAAATAGTCACCCAGGATGGCGCTTGCCGCCACGCCGTAGATATAAACCGAACGCGCCTGATGCAGAGCCTGGGCGGCCTGCAGGAGCATATCCCTGTCAAGCAGCCGGGCGGTATCCCGCAGCGCCAGAACGGACTCTTCCACGACCTCATCCACCCGATCGCCCTGCGCAACCGGTGCCTGGTCACGCTGAACGTCCAGCGCCAGCGCCATCTTGAACTCCGTATAGCCTTTACAACCCAGCGTGCGGCAAAGTCTGGTCACGCTTGCCTCGCTGGTTTCGCTCTCACGCGCCAGTTCGGTAATGGTGAAATAGAGCACTTTTGCCGGATCGCTTAAGACGAACTCGCCCAGTTTTTGCTGGGTCGGACTATAGCCAGAGACACCCTGTCGCAGCCTCAGCAGCAGATTTTCATTTTCTGACATGCAAAATCCTTAATGCGTTTCTCTGTGGGCTAGTGTGGAGGAAAGCGGGGGCGAGACGCCAGACATTTTAAAAAAGTATGATCGCTCTCCAGGTTATTGGTGATAATTTTCACTTCTTATTTTATATGTGGTAAAAATTTTCATCAAATAACCGGGGAGTGAAAAAATGATGCAACTGTTCAGCGGCGCCTCATCGGGCGCATGGTTTGAAAAAGCCCAGCGCTTTGGCAAATCCTTTATGTTACCCATTGCCGTGCTGCCCGCCGCGGGTCTGCTGTTAGGCATTGGCGGCGCACTGTCGAATCCCAATACACTCGCGGCCTACCCCTTCCTGGATGTGAGCTGGCTCCAGGCGATATTCACTATCATGAGCAGCGCCGGCTCGATTGTCTTTGCCAATCTCTCGGTACTTTTTGCCGTGGGGGTTGCCGTGGGGCTGGCGAAAACCGATAAGGGCACTGCGGGCCTGGCGGCACTGCTGGCGTTCCTGGTAATGAATGCCACCATTAACGCCCTGCTGATCCTTAATGGCACCCTTGCGCAGGAGAACCCCGGCGCGGTGGGGCAGGGGATGACGCTGGGTATTCAGACCCTGGAAACTGGCGTCTTTGGCGGGGTGGTCATCGGGCTGGTAACCTGTACCTTGCACCATCGGTTTAACAAAATTGCCCTGCCGCAATTTCTCGGTTTCTTTGGCGGGTCACGCTTTGTCCCTATTATCAGTTCGCTGGCGGCGATACTGGTGGGCGCGATCATGACCGTCGTCTGGCCGCATTTTCAGAAGCTGATTTTTGGCCTCGGCGGTCTGGTCGATGCGACCGGGTATCTGGGCACCTTCCTGTACGGCTTTATCCTGCGTATGCTCGGGCCTTTCGGCCTGCATCATATTTTCTATCTTCCCTTCTGGACCACCGCCCTTGGCGGCAGCGAGATCGTCAACGGTCAGCTGATTGAAGGTACACAGCGCATCTTCTTTGCCCAGCTCGCCGACCCGAATACCCAGCAGTTCTACGAGGGCACTTCGCGCTTCATGTCCGGACGCTTTATCACCATGATGTTTGGCCTGATCGGTGCTTGTCTGGCGATGTATCACACGGCAAAGCCGGAAAATAAAAAGCGGGTCGCGGGGCTGCTGCTTTCGGCGGCGCTGACCTCTTTCCTGACCGGTATCACCGAGCCTATCGAGTTCTCCTTCCTCTTCATCGCCCCGGTGCTGTACGTCATTCACGCACTGTTCGACGGGCTGGCCTTTATGCTTGCCCATATTCTGCACATCACCATAGGGCAGACCTTCTCAGGCGGTTTTATCGATTTCGTTCTGTTTGGCATTCTGCAGGGCGAAGCCAAAACCCACTGGCTGTACGTGCCGCTGGTCGGGGTCCCGTGGTTCTTCCTGTACTACTTCACCTTCCGCTTCCTGATTAACCGTTTCGATTTTGCGACCCCGGGCCGGGAGAAAGAGGCCGTAGCAGAAACCGCGCTTCCTCAAAGCGAACGGGCGCAGGCGATTATTGAAGGCCTGGGTGGCAGGGAGAATCTGGACGAGGTGGACTGCTGCGCCACACGTTTACGCGTGACGGTGAAAGACGGTGGCAAAGTGAACGAAGCCATGCTCAAGGCAACCGGCGCTCGCGGCGTGATCCTGCGGGGCAATGGCGTACAGGTTATCTACGGTCCGCATGTCACCATCATCAAAAACGAAGTTGAAGAGATCTTATCGTAATGAAAAATGTACTGGATATTTTGAAAGGTAAGCTGATCGTCTCCTGTCAGGCGCTGGATAACGAACCCTTACACAGCCCGTTTATTATGGCGCGCATGGCGCTGGCGGCGGCGCAGGGCGGGGCGGTGGCCATCCGCGCCAACAGCGTCGTGGACATCGAGGCCATCAAAAAACAGGTTTCGCTGCCGGTGATTGGCATTATCAAGCGCGACTATCCGGACAGCGAGGTCTTTATTACCGCCACGCTGCGGGAGGTGGATGAACTGATGGCCGTAAAACCGGAGATTATCGCTCTTGATGCTACCGCGCGTCCGCGTCCCGGCGGCCAGACGCTCGCCGGGCTGATGACAGCGATCCGGGCGCGATACCCGTCCCAACTGCTGATGGCGGATATCGCCACGGTAGAGGAGGCGAAAACCGCCCAGGCGCTGGGTTTTGACTGCGTGGGCACCACGCTCTATGGCTATACGGCCGATACCGCAGGCCATAAGCTGAAAGAGCGGGAGTGCGAGTTTCTGCGGGAGGTCGTCGCGGCGGTCACCATCCCGGTGGTGGCCGAAGGCAACGTCGAAACGCCGGAACTGGCTGCCCGCTGTCTTGAGTCAGGCGCGTATACGGTGGTGGTAGGTGGGGCGATCACGCGCCCGCAGCAGATTACGGCGCGATTTGTTGGGGCAATCGAGGCACAGAGCACCGATCGGGCATGATCCTGGGCCGGGGATCTGCGATACTTAACGTTTATCCCCTTCTTTGAGATGACTATGCAGTACCCGATTAACGAGATGTTCCAGACCCTGCAAGGCGAGGGTTACTTCACCGGCGTTCCCGCTATCTTCATTCGTCTGCAGGGATGCCCGGTGGGTTGTGCCTGGTGTGATACCAAACATACCTGGGAAACGCTTAGCGATCGGGAAGTGTCACTGTTCAGCATCCTGGCCAAAACCAAAGAGAGCGACAAATGGGGCGCGGCGAACCCGGAAGATCTGCTGGCGATTATTGGCCGTCAGGGCTGGACCGCGCGTCATGTGGTGATCACCGGCGGCGAGCCCTGCATCCATGACCTGATCCCGCTGACCTCGCTGCTCGAAAAAAACGGCTTTAGCTGCCAGATTGAGACCAGCGGTACGCACGAAGTGCGCTGCTCTCACACCACCTGGGTGACGGTATCGCCAAAAGTGAATATGCGTGGCGGTTACAATGTGCTGTCCCAGGCGCTGGAGCGTGCCGATGAGATTAAGCATCCGGTAGGCCGCGTTCGTGATATCGAAGCGCTGGATGAACTGCTGGAGACGCTGACCGATGACAAACAGCGCGTTATTGCGCTGCAACCGATCAGCCAGAAAGAGGACGCCACGCGTCTGTGCATTGAGACCTGTATTGCGCGCAACTGGCGTCTGTCGATGCAGACCCACAAATACCTGAATATCGCCTGAAAAAAAGCCCGGTGGCGCGCACGCTTACCGGGCTTATAACGCTTGCCTGATTGATTACCCGCGATAGACACAACCCGCCGTGCAGGTCTCTTTGATCATCACCGCGCTCAGCAGTGGCACCAGCGGTTTAATCTCTTCCCAGATCCATTTCGCCAGCACTTCGCTGGTCGGATTTTCCAGTCCCGGAATATCATTCAGATAGAAGTGATCGAGGCGATCATAGGTCGGCTTAAACGCGGCCTTCAGCTCGGCAAAATCCATGATCCAACCGGTATGCGGATCGACGTCACCCGTGATCTCCAGACGCACCATAAAGGAGTGCCCGTGCAGGCGACCACATTTATGGCCTTCCGGGACATGAGGGAGATGGTGGGCGGCTTCGAAGATGAAATCTTTAAACAGTGTGGTGGACATCATGAACTCTCAAGAATGCGGAAAAAACCGCCGCATAATACCGGAAAGCACCTTTTTTATCATTACCTAAAACGGCCCTTACCACCCGATACGCTTTGAGTGGGCAGTAACCTTATTTTTATCTTTTATTTTCATGCAGTTAATTAATCGTTTTTATTGTTAAGAACGATAGCAAAAACAGGTTAGTCCATTTGGTTATTTATTATTTCCATCCCGTCTTTAATTGTTATGATCCGCGCCGTTAACCTTACACTCTGTTCTGTCTTTCAGATAAAAATTCAGCTTTGCTACTGGAACATAACGACGCATGACAACACAGGCCCCACCTTCAAATTTGCTTCCCCTGAACCCGGAGCAACTGGCACGCCTGCAGGCAGCCACCACTGATTTTTCACCTACCCAGCTTGCCTGGGTCTCTGGTTATTTCTGGGGAATGCTCAATCAACAGCCGGGTGCTGTGGTGAGTGCACCGGCTGCGGCCGTTGAGATCCCGGTAATTACGCTTATCTCCGCTTCGCAAACCGGCAATGCCCGTCGCGTGGCGGAAGCCCTGCGGGACGATCTGCTGGCGGCCAAACTGAACGTGAACCTGGTGAACGCCGGGGATTATAAATTTAAGCAAATCGCGTCAGAGAAGCTGGTTGTCGTTGTGACCTCTACCCAGGGCGAAGGTGAGCCGCCTGAAGAAGCGGTGGCGCTGCATAAGTTCTTGTTCTCGAAAAAAGCGCCAAAACTGGCGGGCACCGCCTTTGCGGTCTTCGGTCTCGGCGACTCCTCCTACGAATTCTTCTGCCAGTCGGGCAAAGATTTTGACAGCAAGCTGGCCGAACTGGGTGGCGAGCGCCTGCTCGATCGCGTGGATACTGACGTCGAATACCAGGCCGCGGCTGCCGAATGGCGCGCACGCATTGTTGACGTGCTGAAAGCCCGCGTGCCGAAAGAGACGCCGGCGCAGGCGGCAGTCACTGCCGCTGGCGTGGTAAACGACATTCATACCAGCCCGTACACCAAAGAAGCGCCGCTGACGGCGAGCCTAGCGGTTAATCAGAAAATCACCGGTCGTGATTCTGAGAAAGACGTGCGCCATATCGAAATCGATTTAGGCGACTCCGGCCTGCGCTACCAGCCGGGCGATGCCCTTGGCGTCTGGTATCAGAACGATCCGGCGCTGGTGAAAGAGCTGGTTGAGCTGCTGTGGCTGAAGGGCGATGAAGTGGTGACGGTAGACGGCAAAACCCTGCCGCTCTCGGAAGCGCTGCAGTGGCATTTCGAGCTGACCGTCAATACCGCCAACATCGTGGAAAACTATGCCACCCTGACCCGCAGCGAATCCCTGCTGCCGCTGGTGGGCGACAAAGCCAAACTGCAACACTACGCCACCACCACGCCAATTGTGGACATGGTGCGTTTCGCGCCAGCGCAGCTGGATGCCGATGCGTTAATCGGCCTGCTGCGTCCGCTGACGCCGCGCCTGTACTCTATCGCTTCGGCCCAGGCCGAGGTGGAAAGCGAAGTCCACGTCACCGTGGGCGTGGTGCGTTACGACATCGAAGGTCGCGCCCGTGCCGGTGGTGCCTCCAGCTTCCTGGCAGATCGTGTGGAAGAAGAGGGCGAGGTGCGGGTCTTTATCGAGCACAACGACAACTTCCGTCTGCCAGCCAACCCGGAAACCCCGGTGATCATGATTGGCCCGGGCACCGGCATCGCGCCGTTCCGCGCCTTTATGCAGCAGCGCGCCGCCGATGAAGCGCCGGGTAAAAACTGGTTGTTCTTTGGTAACCCGCACTTCACCGAAGATTTCCTCTACCAGGTAGAGTGGCAGCGCTATGTGAAAGAGGGCGTGCTCTCGCGCATCGATCTGGCCTGGTCCCGCGATCAAAAACAAAAAATATACGTACAAGACAAACTGCGCGAACAGGGCGCAGAGCTGTGGCGCTGGATTAATGACGGTGCCCACATTTATGTCTGCGGCGACGCCAATCGCATGGCGAAAGACGTTGAGCAGGCGTTGCTGGAAGTAATTGCTGAATTCGGTGGCATGGATACTGAATCGGCGGATGAATTTTTAAGTGAGCTGCGCGTCGAGCGCCGTTATCAGCGAGATGTCTACTAATGAGCGAAAAACATCCTGGCCCTCTGGTGGTCGAAGGCAAACTGACTGATGCCGAGCGCATGAAGGTTGATAGTAACTACCTGCGCGGCACCATTGCCGAAGATTTAAATGACGGTCTGACCGGCGGTTTCAACGGCGACAACTTCCTGCTGATCCGTTTCCACGGCATGTACCAACAGGACGATCGCGATATCCGCGCCGAGCGTGCTGAACAGAAGCTGGAGCCGCGTCACGCGATGCTGCTGCGCTGCCGTCTGCCGGGTGGCATCATCACCACCAGACAGTGGCAGGCGATCGACAAATTCGCCCATGACAACACCATTTACGGCAGCATCCGTCTGACCAACCGTCAGACCTTCCAGTTCCACGGCATTCTGAAGAAGAACGTGAAGCCGGTACACCAGATGCTGCACTCCGTCGGGCTGGACGCGCTGGCGACCGCCAACGACATGAACCGTAACGTGTTGTGTACTTCCAACCCGTACGAGTCCGAGCTGCACGCTGAAGCCTACGAGTGGGCGAAGAAGATCTCCGAACATCTGCTGCCGCGCACCCGCGCCTATGCTGAGATCTGGCTGGATCAGGAGAAGGTTGCGACCACCGACGAAGAGCCGATCCTCGGTCAGACCTATCTGCCGCGTAAGTTTAAAACCACGGTAGTGATCCCGCCGCAGAACGATATCGATCTGCACGCCAACGACATGAACTTCGTGGCGATTGCCGAGAACGGCAAGCTGGTGGGCTTCAACCTGCTGGTGGGCGGTGGTCTGTCGATTGAGCACGGCAACAAAAAAACCTACGCCCGCACCGCGAGCGAGTTTGGCTATCTGCCGCTGGAGCACACCCTGGCGGTGGCCGAAGCGGTGGTGACCACCCAGCGCGACTGGGGTAACCGTACCGATCGTAAAAATGCCAAGACCAAATACACCCTGGAACGCGTCGGCGTAGAGACCTTTAAAGAAGAAGTGGAGCGTCGCGCCGGTATCAAGTTTGAGCCGATCCGTCCGTACGAATTCACCGGTCGCGGCGATCGCATCGGCTGGGTAAAAGGTATCGACAATAAATGGCACCTGACGCTGTTTATTGAGAACGGTCGTATTCTCGATTATCCGGGCCGTCCGCTAAAAACCGGGCTGCTGGAGATCGCAAAGATCCACAAAGGCGAGTTCCGCATTACCGCCAACCAGAACCTGATCATTGCCGGCGTGCCGGAAAGCGAGAAAGCGAAGATCGAGAAGCTGGCGCGGGATCACACCCTAATGGACGCGGTAAAACCGCAGCGTGAAAACTCGATGGCCTGCGTCTCCTTCCCGACCTGTCCGCTGGCGATGGCCGAAGCCGAGCGCTTCCTGCCGTCGTTCACCGACAAAGTGGAAGCGGTGCTGGAAAAACACGGCATTCCTGACGAGCATATCGTGATGCGCGTCACCGGCTGCCCGAACGGCTGTGGCCGTGCGATGCTGGCGGAGCTGGGTCTGGTGGGCAAAGCCCCGGGCCGTTACAACCTGCACCTCGGGGGTAACCGCAGCGGAACGCGCATTCCGCGTATGTATCGCGAGAACATTACGGAACCAGAAATTCTTGACTCCATAGACCTGCTTGTCGGGCGCTGGGCGAAAGAGCGCGAAGCGGGTGAAGGCTTCGGCGACTTTACGGTGCGTGCGGGCATCATTCGTCCAGTGCTCGATCCCGCCCGGGATTTCTGGGAGTAACTACGAGAGGTAATTATGTCCGTACTCGATCTAAACGCCCTTAACGATCTGCCCAAAGTCGAACGTATTCTGGCCCTGGCGGAAACTAACGCCCAGCTGGAAAAGCTCGACGCCGAAGGCCGTGTCGCCTGGGCGCTGGAAAACCTGCCGGGTGAATATGTGCTCTCCTCGAGCTTTGGTATTCAGGCGGCGGTCAGCCTGCATCTGGTGAATAAGATCCGTCCGGACATTCCGGTGATCCTTACCGACACTGGCTACCTGTTCCCGGAAACCTACCAGTTTATTGACGAACTGACGGACAAGCTGCAGCTGAACCTGAAGGTCTACCGTGCCGAACAGAGCGCGGCCTGGCAGGAGGCGCGCTACGGCAAGCTGTGGGAGCAGGGCGTAGAGGGTATTGAGAAATACAATGCCATCAACAAAGTCGAGCCGATGAACCGGGCGCTGTCCGACCTTAACGCCAAAACCTGGTTTGCCGGTCTGCGCCGGGATCAGTCCGGTAGCCGGGCGTCATTACCGGTGCTGGCGATCCAGCGTGGGGTGTTCAAGGTGCTGCCGATTATCGACTGGGACAACCGGACCGTATACCAGTACCTGCAGCAGCACGGCCTGAAATACCATCCGCTGTGGGATCAGGGTTATCTGTCGGTGGGGGATACCCACACCACCCGCAAATGGGAGCCGGGTATGGCGGAAGAAGAGACCCGTTTCTTTGGCCTCAAGCGCGAGTGTGGATTGCACGAAGGGTGATTGATGTGCCCGGTGGCGCTGCGCTTACCGGGCCTACGGTTCGTGTCGTTTGTAGGCCCGGTAAGGCGTAGCCGCCACCGGGCATGTCCTCAGACCTTCCCCGCTTTCGCCAGCTCTTTCACCAGCGGCAGCATCACCCGCACCACGTCCCGGCTGCGATGTTCGATCCGCTTTGGCAGCGCCTCGTCAATGTACTGCAGATTATCCAGCCTGACGTTATGCCAGCTGGTCCCCTGCGGAAAGGCTTTCGATTTCGCCCGCTGCTGATACCCGTCTTTCTTACCCAGAGACCAGTTGGTCGCCTCGACATAAAGCACCGGGATCCCGGCCTTATCGAACTTCTCACCGTCGTTACAACATCCTGTCCCTTTCGGGTAGCTGGCGTTGCCGCCCGGATTGGTGCCAGCAACGATACCCTGGGCGCGGGCAATCGCCAGTGCGCGGTCGCGGGTTAATTTGCGCACCGGGGGAGGGGTGGTTTTGCCGCTGTTAAAATAGAGCTTATCCCCAACGATCAGGTTATCGAGGTTGATCACCAGCAGGGTGTTTTTCTTCTCGGCCGCGCTCATGCGGTTGAGCACGTTCTCTGCCCCAAGACGACCCTCTTCTTCGCCGCTGGTGGCGATAAAGCGGATGCTGTACTGGGTTGGAATATTCTTTAGCTGCTCCGCCAGCTCCAGCATCACCCCGACGCCAGCGGCATTGTCATCAATGCCCTGCAATGTCAGGCCGCCGAGATTGTTATCGGCATCGCTGTCGCTCATCGGCGCGTAGGTGTCCAGATGCGCCATGATAATAATTTGCTGTGCGGCTTTACCTTCATGAGCTGCAATCACGGTGCTGCCGGTCACGTTGTGCCAGTTTTTGCTCTGATTGCGTGAGGTATAGATATAGCGGCTCTGGAAGGTGCGGATATCGCTCTGGTAGCCCATCTCAGCGAACTGCTGGCGCACATAGTCAGCGGAGAGCATTTCGGCGGGGGTGCCGGTCATTCGGCCCGGGAAAAAGGTCGCGATATGACGCGCCTGCGTCGCAGCGATCTCACCCAGAGGGGGCGTTTTAGCCTGAACCGTTCCAGTTAAGCAAACGCCGAGCGCCAGGAGAGCGATACGGTGGCGCATTGCGGAAAACATAGTGAGTCCTTAAAAATAGAGCAAAATTTTAACGCGCTTAGTATGAAACTGTGACCGCGCTTACACAATTTGAATTGCTCTTAAATGCCCGTAATTACGCGTGTTAAGCACTTTTTGATATTTGCTTTTGCAGGGCGTTATTCCATTGAGTAACTACTCATTCCAATTCGTAATTTCATTCGCTATGAGCAGCCCCCTATAGTCCCACTATTCCTGGTTGTTAGCGAGTTGTAGCATTGTGGATTACCTTCCTTTATTTGCTGACATAAAAGACCGTCCGGTCCTGGTGATCGGCTGCGGTGAAATCGCCGAGCGCAAAATTGCCTTTTTACATCGGGCAGGCGCGCGCGTGCAGGTGATTGCCGAAGCGGACTTTGATGAAGCGCAAATCGACAATGTGGTGCTGGTGATTGCCGCAACCGAAAACCGGGCGCTCAATCAGCGCATCTCTGATGCCGCCCACGCCCGTCACCGTCTGGTGAACGTGGTGGACGATCAGCCGCTGTGCTCGTTTATCTTCCCGTCGATTGTCGACCGTTCGCCGCTGGTGGTGGCGATCTCCTCCGGTGGCACCGCGCCGGTGCTGGCGCGCGTTCTGCGGGAAAAAATCGAAGCGCTGCTGCCAACCAGCCTGGGCCGGATGGCAGAAAAAGCCAGCTTCTGGCGCAACCATCTGAAAACCCGCCTGACCAGCGTGGCGGAACGCCGTCGCTTCTGGGAGCGGGTGTTCCGCGGCCGCTTTGCCAGCCTGATGCAGGCCGGTAATGAGACGGCGGCGCAACAAATTCTCGAAGACGAACTGGATAACCCGGGCAGCACCAGCGGGGAGATTATCCTCGTCGGCGCGGGGCCAGGCGATGCCGGATTACTGACGCTGCGCGGTCTGCAGGCGCTCCAGGATGCGGACGTGGTGTTCTATGACCATCTGGTGACCGATGGCATACGCGAACTCATTCGTCGCGACGCCGAGCAGATCTGCGTTGGCAAACGCGCGGGCGGACACGCCGTGCCGCAGCATGAAACCAATCAGATGCTGATTGACGCGGCGAAAGCGGGCAAAACCGTAGTACGTCTCAAAGGGGGCGACCCGTTCATCTTTGGCCGTGGCGGCGAAGAGTTGCAGGCAGCGGCTGAAGCGGGCGTGCCCTTCCAGGTGGTACCGGGGATCACCGCGGCGTCTGCGGTGACGGCCTATGCGGGTATTCCCCTGACGCACCGGGACTACGCCCAGAGCGTCACCTTTGTTACCGGCCACTACAAGGCCGACAGCACCCCGTTCGACTGGACCCATCTGGCGCAAAGTCGTCAGACGCTGGCGATCTACATGGGCACCATGAAGGCGGCGGAAATCAGTGAACAACTTATTCAACACGGGCGCGATGCAGATACGCCTGTGGCGGTGATATCCCGGGGCACGCGTGTCGATCAGCACGTGGTGACCGGCACGTTACAGGACCTTGCACACCTGGCGAAAGACGCCCCGATGCCTGCCCTGATAGTGGTGGGTGAAGTGGTGCAGCTGCACAGCACGCTCGCCTGGTTTCAACATACAACAGACTCAGAGGGCTTTGGCTCTTCTGTGGTGAATCTGGCTTAAGGAACGGTTATGGATCAAAAACGACTGACTCACCTGCGGCAACTCGAAGCGGAGAGTATTCATATCATCCGCGAAGTGGCCGCCGAGTTCGCTAATCCGGTAATGATGTACTCCATTGGGAAAGACTCCAGCGTGATGCTGCACCTGGCGCGTAAAGCCTTTTATCCAGGCACGCTGCCGTTCCCGCTGCTGCACGTGGATACCGGCTGGAAATTCCGCGAGATGTATGAGTTCCGTGACCGTACCGCCAAAGCCTACGGCTGCGAACTGCTGGTGCATAAAAACCCGGAAGGGGTGGCGATGGGCATCAACCCGTTCGTGCACGGCAGCGGCAAACACACCGACATCATGAAGACCGAAGGGCTGAAGCAGGCGCTGAACAAGTACGGCTTTGACGCCGCCTTCGGTGGCGCCCGTCGCGACGAAGAGAAATCCCGTGCCAAGGAGCGTATCTACTCCTTCCGCGATCGCTTCCATCGCTGGGATCCGAAGAACCAGCGCCCGGAGCTGTGGCACAACTACAACGGCCAGATCAACAAAGGCGAAAGCATCCGCGTCTTCCCGCTCTCCAACTGGACCGAGCTGGATATCTGGCAGTACATCTATCTGGAAAATATCGAAATCGTGCCTCTGTACCTGGCGGCTGAACGTCCGGTGCTGGAGCGCGACGGCATGCTGATGATGATTGATGACGATCGTATCGATCTCCAGCCTGGTGAAGTGATCAAAAAGCAGATGGTGCGCTTCCGTACCCTCGGCTGCTGGCCGCTGACCGGCGCGGTGGAATCTAACGCGCAGACGCTGCCGGAGATCATCGAAGAGATGCTGGTGTCGACCACCAGCGAGCGACAAGGGCGCGTGATTGACCGCGACCAGGCAGGCTCCATGGAGCTGAAGAAACGTCAGGGTTATTTCTAAGGAGCCGCCATGAATACCACTATTGCTCAACAGATTGCGGATGAAGGCGGCGTCGAAGCCTACCTGCACGCCCAACAGCACAAAAGCCTGCTGCGTTTTCTGACCTGCGGCAGCGTTGATGACGGCAAAAGTACGCTGATTGGTCGTCTGCTGCACGATACCCGTCAGATCTACGAAGATCAGCTCTCTTCCCTGCATAACGACAGCAAACGTCACGGCACCCAGGGCGAGAAGCTCGATCTGGCCCTGCTGGTGGATGGCCTGCAGGCGGAGCGCGAGCAGGGCATCACCATCGACGTGGCCTATCGCTACTTCTCTACCGAGAAGCGCAAATTTATTATCGCCGACACCCCGGGGCACGAGCAGTACACCCGTAATATGGCGACCGGGGCGTCAACCTGCGACCTGGCGATCCTGCTGATCGACGCCCGCAAAGGGGTGCTGGATCAGACCCGTCGTCACAGCTTTATCTCCACGCTGCTGGGGATCAAGCATCTGGTGGTGGCGGTTAACAAGATGGATCTGGTCAACTTCAGCGAAGAGAAGTTTAACGAGATCCGCGAGAGCTACCTGACCTTTGCCGAACAGCTGCCGGGCAACCTCGACATCCGCTTCGTGCCGCTCTCGGCGCTGGAAGGGGATAACGTAGCCTCCCAGAGTGTGAGCATGCCGTGGTACAGCGGCCCGACGCTGCTGGAAGTGCTCGAGACCGTTGAGATCCAGCGCAGCGTCGAAACGCAGCCGATGCGGTTCCCGGTGCAGTACGTTAACCGTCCGAACCTCGATTTCCGCGGCTTCTCCGGCACCCTTGCCTCCGGCAGCGTGCAGGTGGGCCAGCGCGTGAAGGTGCTGCCGTCAGGCGTGGAATCTGCTATTACCCGCATCGTCACTTTTGATGGCGATCTGCAGGAAGCCGGGGCAGGCGAAGCCGTCACCCTGGTGCTAAAAGATGAAATTGATATCAGCCGGGGCGACCTGCTGGTGGATGCCGAGGAAACGCTGCCTGCGGTGCAAAGCGCCTCTGTTGATGTGGTGTGGATGGCGGAACAGCCGCTCGGCGCAGGCCAGAGCTACGACATCAAAATCGCCGGTAAGAAGACCCGTGCCCGCGTGGACGCTATTCAGTATCAGGTCGATATCAATAACCTGGCGCAGCACAGCGTCGCGGAGCTGCCGCTGAACGGTATCGGGCTGGTGGATTTCACCTTCGACGAACCGCTGGTGCTGGATCAGTATCAGCAGAACCCGGTAACCGGGGGCTTAATCATTATCGATCGCCTGACCAACGTCACCGTTGGCGCAGGCATGGTGCGTGAGCCGCATGAGCAGGCGAGCGTGGTGCCGTCTGAATTTAGCGCCTTTGAACTTGAGCTGAACGCGCTGGTGCGTAAGCACTTCCCACACTGGGGCGCGCGCGATCTGCTGGGAGGCAAGTAATGGCGCAGCATGATGAGAACGTCGTCTGGCATCCTCATCCGGTTACCGTCGCCGATCGCGAACAACTCCACGGTCACCGTGGAGTTGTACTGTGGTTTACCGGGCTCTCGGGCTCCGGTAAATCCACCGTCGCGGGCGCGCTGGAAGAGGCGCTGCATAAGGCGGGTGTCAGCACCTATCTGCTGGATGGCGACAACGTGCGTCACGGGCTGTGCAGCGATCTCGGCTTTAGCGATGCGGATCGTAAAGAGAACATCCGTCGGGTGGGCGAAGTGGCCAGTCTGATGGCCGATGCCGGGCTGGTGGTGTTAACGGCGTTTATTTCGCCGCACCGTGCCGAGCGGCAGTTTGTGCGCGAGCGCGTCGGTCAGAACCGCTTTATCGAAGTCTTTGTTGATACCCCGCTGGCCATCTGCGAGCAGCGCGATCCGAAGGGGCTGTATAAAAAAGCCCGCGCGGGTGAACTGAAGAATTTCACCGGTATTGATGCAGTTTATGAAACTCCTGATGCGCCCGAAATCCATCTGGAAGGTCAACAATTGGTAACAAATTTAGTGAGCCAATTATTAGACCTGCTCAGACAGGGCGATATTATCAGATCCTGAGATAGTATCGATGGGGGTGATTATCCCCATCGATATGTCATGGTCACAGGATCAGCTATGCGAAACAGTGAGAACTACATTATCACCGGGACGGACACAGTATCGGCAAATGACGAGACGACCTGGTCTTTCCCTGGGGCGATTGTCGGCTTCGCGTCATGGCTGATGGCACTGGGCATCCCTTTCCTGTTTTACGGCAGTAATACCCTGTTCTTTTTCCTCTATACCTGGCCTTTCTTCCTGGCGCTGATGCCCGTTGCCGTGGTGGTAGGGATTGCGCTGCACTCTCTGCTCAACGGCAAGCTGCTGTACAGTTCATTCACCACCGTGATGACGGTGGTGGCGATGGTCGGACTGTTATTTTTGTGGCTCATGGGATAAGTTCAGCCATAATTCAAACCGTCACTAACTGTGTCACGTTGAAGGCTGCGCGAATCTGCAAAAAAAATGTGGTACATTTGCCCGCAATGGTGCGGCATCTCTGTAGCCCCGATGTAGAGTCGGGGGCAAAGTTATGGGATGATGATGCCGTTTTTCAGGGGGCAGGATGGGTAAACTTACGCTGCTGTTGCTGGCACTGCTGGTCTGGCTTCAGTATTCACTGTGGTTCGGTAAGAACGGCCTTCACGATTACAGTCGCGTCAGCGATGACGTGACGGCGCAGCAGGCAACAAACAGCAAACTTAAAGCGCGAAACGATCAGCTGTTTGCGGAAATTGACGATCTCAATGGCGGACAAGAGGCCATTGAAGAGCGCGCACGCAACGAACTCAGCATGACTAAGCCGGGCGAAACCTTCTATCGTCTGGTGCCGGATGCGTCTAAACGCAACCAGGGCTCAGTACAAAATACCCGATAATCAGGCCCAGGATTATTAGCCATGGCAGTCACTTTTTCGAACGTATGCGCCGTTGTGCCAGCCGCCGGGTTTGGCCGGCGCATGCAGACAGAATGTCCCAAGCAGTACCTTTCAATTGGTGATAAAACGATCCTTGAGCACACCGTGGCGGCGCTGCTGGCGAACCCACGCGTGTCGCGGGTCATTATCGCTATCAGTCCGGGCGACGCCCGCTTTGCCGCGCTGCCCCTTGCCGGTCATCCGCAAATCACCGTCGTGGACGGCGGCGCAGAGCGCGCCGATTCGGTGCTGGCGGGTCTTCAGGCCGCCGGTGACGCGCAGTGGGTGCTGGTGCATGACGCGGCGCGGCCGTGCCTGCATCAGGACGACCTGGCGCGGCTGCTGACTATCAGCGAAACCAGTCGCGTCGGCGGCATTCTCGCCACGCCGGTCCGCGATACCATGAAGCGCGGCGAACCGGGACTTCCGGCCATCGCCCACACGGTGGAGCGCGTTGACCTCTGGCATGCCCTGACGCCGCAATTTTTCCCCCGCGAGCTGCTGCAGGCCTGCTTAACCCGTGCGCTTAACGAAGGCGCAACCATCACCGACGAAGCGTCGGCGCTGGAGTACTGCGGTTTCCACCCCGAACTGATTGAAGGGCGCGCAGATAATATAAAAGTGACGCGCCCCGAAGATTTACAGCTGGCAGAATTTTATCTTACCCGTTCGACCCATCAGGAGAAGGCATAATGCGAATTGGACATGGTTTTGACGTACACGCCTTTGGCGGCGAGGGCCCAATTATCATTGGCGGCGTACGCATCCCTTATGAAAAAGGACTGCTCGCGCATTCTGATGGCGATGTTGCTCTGCACGCCTTAACCGACGCGCTGCTGGGTGCGGCGGCGCTTGGCGATATCGGCAAGCTGTTCCCGGACACCGATCCGGCCTTTAAAGGGGCGGACAGCCGCGAACTGCTGCGCGAAGCCTGGCGTCGTATTCAGGCCAAAGGCTACACCCTCGGTAACGTGGATGTGACCATCATTGCCCAGGCACCGAAAATGCTGCCGCATATCCCGCAGATGCGGGTGTTCATTGCCGAAGATCTCGACTGCCATATGGACGACGTTAACGTCAAAGCCACTACCACCGAAAAGCTCGGCTTTACCGGTCGTGGCGAAGGTATCGCCTGTGAAGCGGTAGCGCTGCTGGTGAAGGCGGCCAAATGACGGATTTCGATAACCTGACGTACCTGCACGGTAAACCGCAGGGCACGGGCCTGCTGAAGGCCAATCCGGAAGATTTCGTGGTGATCGAAGATCTGGGCTTTGAACCGGACGGCGAGGGCGAGCACATCCTGGTGCGGATCCTGAAAAACGGCTGCAACACCCGTTTTGTCGCCGAGGCGCTGGCTAAGTTCCTGAAAATTCATCCCCGTGAAGTGAGCTTTGCCGGGCAAAAAGATAAACACGCGGTGACCGAGCAGTGGCTCTGTGCCCGGGTGCCGGGTAACGGAATGCCTGATTTAAGCCAGTTCCAGCTTGAAGGCTGCAAGGTGCTGGAATACGCCCGTCACAAGCGCAAACTGCGCCTCGGCGCCTTAAAGGGTAACGCCTTTACCCTGGTGCTGCGCGAAGTGAGCCACCGCGAGGATGTCGAGAAACGTCTCACTGCTATCAACGAGCAGGGCGTGCCGAACTACTTCGGTGCCCAGCGTTTTGGTATTGGCGGCAGTAACTTGCAGGGCGCGCTGCGCTGGGCGCAAAGCAATGCCCCGGTGCGCGATCGCAATAAACGCAGTTTTTGGTTGTCGGCAGCCCGCAGTGCGTTGTTTAATCAAATCGTGAGCGAACGTTTGAAAAAAACAGACGCGAATCAAGTTGTTGTTGGCGATGCGCTACAATTAGCCGGGCGCGGCAGCTGGTTTGTCGCCACTGACGAAGAAATGGGTGATGTGCAGGCGCGCGTCAATGCGAAAACGCTGCTGATCACTGCGGCCCTGCCGGGTACCGGTGAATGGGGCCCGCAGGGCGAGGCGCTGCAGGCTGAGCAGGCCGCCGTCGCCGGTGAAACAGAATTATGCTCTCTGCTGGTGCGGGAAAAAGTCGAAGCGGCACGCCGGGCGATGCTGCTCTATCCGCAACAGCTGAGCTGGAACTGGTGGGATGACGTGACCGTCGAGTTACGTTTCTGGCTGCCGGCAGGTAGCTTTGCCACCAGTGTTGTCAGGGAACTTATCAACACTTCGGGTGACTATGCGAATATTGCTGAGTAACGATGATGGGATCCATGCGCCAGGCATTCAGACGCTGGCTAAGGCGCTACGCGAGTTCGCTGAGGTGCAGGTCGTGGCTCCCGATCGTAACCGCAGCGGTGCTTCTAACTCGTTAACTCTCGAGTCATCCCTTCGCACCTTTACGTTCGATAACGGCGATATCGCCGTGCAGATGGGCACCCCGACGGACTGCGTCTTCCTCGGCGTCAATGCGCTGATGCGTCCCCGTCCGGACGTGGTGGTCTCCGGCATCAATGCCGGGCCCAATCTGGGGGATGACGTGATCTACTCCGGCACCGTGGCGGCCGCCATGGAGGGGCGCCATCTCGGTTTCCCTGCGCTGGCGGTATCCCTCAACGGTCATCAGCATTACGACACCGCTGCCGCGGTGACCTGCTCCATTCTGCGCGCCCTGAGCCGTGAGCCGCTGCGCACCGGGCGGATCCTCAATATCAACGTTCCGGATCTGCCGCTGGATCAAATCAAAGGCATTCGCGTGACGCGGTGCGGCAGCCGACATCCGGCGGATAAGGTGATCCCGCAGGAGGATCCGCGCGGGAATACCCTGTACTGGATTGGCCCGCCGGGTGAAAAGCACGATGCCGGGCCGGATACTGACTTCGCCGCGGTGGACGAGGGGTACGTTTCCGTGACCCCGCTGCATGTAGATTTGACCGCGCATAACGCGCAAGATGTGGTGTCAGGCTGGCTGGATCGTGCCGGAGTGAGCTCCCAATGGTAAGTAAACGTGTACAAGCACTTCTGAATCAATTACGCACTCAGGGTATTGCTGATGAGCATGTGCTTAATGCCATCTCGCTGGTACCGCGTGAAAAATTCGTCGACGAGGCGTTTGAGCACAAAGCGTGGGAAAACGTCGCCTTGCCGATTGGCCAGGGGCAGACCATTTCGCAGCCCTATATGGTAGCGCGCATGACCGAGCTGCTGGAGCTGACCCCGGACTCACGGGTGCTGGAAATTGGCACCGGGTCGGGATACCAGACCGCCATTCTGGCGCACCTGGTGCATCACGTCTGTTCGGTTGAACGTATTAAAGGCCTGCAGTGGCAGGCGCGTCGCCGTCTGAAGCAACTTGATTTGCACAATGTTTCTACCCGTCACGGGGATGGCTGGCAGGGCTGGAAGGCTCGCGGTCCGTTTGATGCCATTATCGTGACGGCCGCACCGCCGGAAATCCCGGCTGCGCTGATGGCGCAGCTGGATGACGGCGGGATCCTCGTTTTACCGGTGGGCGATGAACATCAGCTGTTAAAGCGTGTTCGTCGACGGGGCAACGAGTTCATCATCGATACCGTAGAAGCCGTACGTTTTGTGCCTCTGGTAAAAGGAGAGCTGGCCTGAGACTCGGATTTTTCCAGGGTTATTCAGGCTAATTCAGCGTATGGTGTGGCGCAAAAGCGCGTGACATTACGGTTAATTTTAAGTCACTGGTAACTAAAAACATTCCTGGGGGATAAATGAGCGCGGGAAGCCCAAAATTCACCATCAGCCGTGTTGCGGCTCTGTCACTGGTTTCACTGTGGCTGGCAGGTTGTACATCCTCGAATAACGCCCCTGCGCCGGTGAGTTCAGTTGGCGGCAACAGCAGCGGAGCTGGCGATTCATCCGGCGGCATGCTGATCACCCCTCCGTCCAGGATGGGCACCACTGCACAACAAACACCTCAGATTCAGCCTGTTCAACCAGTGGTTACGCAGCCAACACAGATTCAGCCAGTGGATCAGCCTGTTCAGACGGAAAATGGCCGCATTGTGTATAACCGTAAGTATGGGAACATTCCGAAAGGAAGCTATACCGGCGGCAGCACTTACACCGTAAAACGCGGCGACACTCTCTTCTATATCGCCTGGATCACCGGGAACGATTTCCGTGATTTGGCAGAGCGAAATAACGTTGCGGCCCCGTATGGCCTGAATGTTGGCCAGACGCTGCAGGTTGGTAACGCCACCGGCGCACCGTTGACGCCAGGCAATACTGTTTCAGCGGCTGACGTGACGGCGCAAAATAACAGTGTGACGCCTGCGCAAAAATCAAGCACAGTGGTTGCGTCACAACCGACAATTACGTATTCTGAGGACTCAGGTGAACAGAGTGCTAACAAGATGTTGCCGAATAATAGAGGGTCTGCGACTGTCGTCACAGCGCCCGTTACGGCACCTGTGGTTAGCTCTACCGTGCCCGTTGCCAGTAGTCAGACCTCCAGTTCGCCGATATCTTCGTGGCGCTGGCCGACTGAAGGCAAGGTTATCGAGAACTTCGCTTCCTCCGAGGGGGGAAATAAAGGGGTCGATATCGCAGGAAGTAAGGGACAGGCTATTATCGCGACCGCAGATGGACGCGTTGTATATGCCGGTAACGCTCTGCGCGGTTACGGTAATCTTATTATCATAAAACACAACGATGATTACCTGAGTGCCTACGCCCATAACGATACGATGCTGGTCCGGGAACAACAAGAAGTTAAGGCGGGGCAAAAAATAGCTACTATGGGTAGCACCGGAACCAGTTCTACACGCTTGCATTTTGAAATTCGTTACAAGGGGAAATCCGTAAACCCGCTGCAGTATTTACCGCAGCGATAATTTGGCGGGACATACCACTTCGGTTGTCTCGTTCAGGGATCACGGGTAGGAGCCACCTTTATGAGTCAGAATACGCTGAAAGTTCATGATTTAAATGAAGACGCGGAATTTGATGAGAACGGAGCTGAGGTTTTTGACGAAAAAGCCTTAGTAGAAGAGGAACCCAGTGATAACGATTTAGCTGAAGAAGAGCTGTTATCGCAGGGCGCCACTCAACGTGTGCTGGACGCGACTCAGCTTTACCTTGGAGAGATTGGATACTCTCCACTGTTAACAGCAGAAGAGGAAGTGTACTTTGCGCGTCGGGCATTACGTGGTGATGTAGCCTCACGGCGTCGTATGATTGAAAGTAACCTGCGTCTGGTGGTCAAGATTGCCCGTCGTTACAGCAATCGTGGTCTGGCTCTGCTGGATCTGATTGAAGAGGGCAACCTGGGACTCATCCGCGCGGTAGAGAAATTTGACCCTGAACGTGGGTTCCGTTTCTCAACATACGCGACATGGTGGATTCGACAGACCATCGAACGGGCAATCATGAACCAAACCCGTACGATCCGCCTGCCGATTCACATCGTGAAAGAGCTGAACGTCTATCTGCGTACCGCACGCGAGTTGTCCCATAAACTGGACCACGAGCCAAGCGCGGAAGAGATTGCCGAGCAGCTTGATAAACCGGTTGATGATGTTAGCCGTATGCTGCGTCTCAACGAGCGTATTACCTCTGTCGACACCCCGCTGGGTGGCGATTCCGAGAAAGCGCTGCTGGACATCCTGGCCGATGAAAAAGACAACGGTCCGGAAGACACCACGCAGGACGATGATATGAAACAGAGCATCGTCAAATGGCTGTTCGAACTGAACGCCAAACAGCGTGAAGTGCTGGCACGTCGTTTCGGTCTGCTGGGGTATGAAGCTGCAACACTGGAAGACGTCGGTCGTGAAATCGGCCTGACCCGTGAACGTGTTCGTCAGATTCAGGTAGAAGGTCTGCGTCGCCTGCGTGAAATCCTGCAGGGTCAAGGGCTCAATATCGAAGCGCTGTTCCGCGAGTAAGCAACTTTTCGTCAAAAAAAGGCCCGTCGAAAGACGGGCCTTTTTCTTTTGTCTTAAGGCTGCGTGGTTTCGTGCAGCAGACGCCAGGTTATCGTATCGCCTTCCTGATTGAGTACCGCACTGGACCAGCGCACGTTCACTGGCTGATCGGGGCGGGTTTGTGTCTCACGATAGTGAAGCACCGCCCCGTTATCCCAGGTCTGCAAGGTGGTTAATTCATCAACCACGATCTTCAGTCCCGGACGGCTGCCGCGTTGAGCCTCGAGGAAATTTGCCAGCGCGGGGTGATCCAGATGTGCGCCGCTGGGGGCAATCATCAGAAAGTCCTGGCGAAAACGGGCGAGCAGGGCAGCAAAATTGCCTTCCCCCTGGCCTAACCAGTTTTCTAACGCGATGTGAGCATCAATAATTTCTGTTTCATAGCAGGTCATTCTCTCTCCTTTACCATCATTTTGCGGACCAAATACATGATAAAAAGCCGGGTGGCGCTACGCCTTACCCGGCCTACATCGATCCCGTAGGCCCGGCAAGCGCAGCGCCGCCGGGCAATACAGACCGCAGCGATCTACACCAGATTCTTCAACCGATAGATCCACTCCAGCGCCTGACGTGGCGACAGGGAATCCGGGTCGAGATTCTCCAGCGCTTCCAGTGCCGGTGAGGTCTCTTCGGCTGGCACCAGCAACGACATCTGCGTCCCGTCAACCTGGGTCGCTGCCGCGTTTGGCGCCAGGCTTTCCAGCTCGCGCAGCTTCTGACGCGCGCGCTTGATCACCTCTTTTGGCACCCCCGCCAGCGCCGCCACGGCCAGTCCGTAGCTTTTGCTCGCCGCGCCATCCTGCACGCTGTGCATAAAGGCGATAGTGTCCCCGTGCTCCAGCGCATCCAGATGCACGTTCGCTACGCCCTCCATCTTCTCCGGCAACTGGGTCAGCTCGAAGTAGTGGGTGGCAAACAGGGTCATGGCTTTGATTTTATTGGCCAGGCTTTCGGCACAGGCCCACGCCAGTGAGAGCCCGTCATAGGTCGAGGTTCCGCGGCCAATCTCATCCATCAGCACCAGGCTGTACTCGGTGGCGTTGTGCAGAATGTTGGCGGTTTCGGTCATCTCCACCATAAAGGTTGAACGACCGCTCGCCAGATCGTCCGCCGCACCCACGCGGGTAAAGATACGATCGACAGGGCCGATCTCCACCTTTTGCGCCGGAACGTAGCTGCCGATATAGGCCAGCAGGGCAATCAGCGCCGTCTGGCGCATATAGGTACTTTTACCGCCCATGTTCGGCCCGGTAATGATCAGCATCCGTCGCTGCGGCGACAGGTTCAGCGGGTTAGCGATGAACGGCTCGTTCAGTACCTGCTCCACCACCGGATGGCGGCCTTCGGTAATGCGTACCCCGGGCTTATCGCTAAAGGTCGGGCAGCAGTAGTTCAGGGTCTCGGCACGTTCCGCAAGGTTAATCAGCACATCCAGCTCGGCCAGGGCGGAGGCGCTCTGCTGCAGATCGCCCAGGTGCGGCATCAGCATATCGAACAGGGCGTCATACAGCTGTTTTTCCAGCGCCAGGGCTTTGCCTTTCGAGGTGAGCACTTTGTCTTCGTACTCTTTCAGCTCAGGAATAATGTAACGCTCGGCGTTTTTCAGCGTCTGGCGGCGCACGTAGTGGATGGGGGCCAGGTGGCTCTGTCCGCGGCTGATCTGAATAAAGTAGCCGTGTACGGCGTTGTAACCGACCTTCAGGGTGTCCAGCCCGAGCCGCTCGCGTTCGCGGATCTCCAGCTTATCGAGATAGTCCGTTGCGCCGTCGGCCAGCGCGCGCCACTCGTCCAGCTCTTCGTTATAGCCCGGGGCGATAACGCCGCCGTCACGCACCAGCACTGGCGGCGTTTCAATGATGGCCTTTTCCAGCAGCTCGCGCAGTTCGCTGAATTCGCCCATCGCCTCGCGCAGCTTCTGCACCGGCGCACTGTTGATCTCTGCCAGCTGGCTGCGCAGTTCTGGCAGCTGCTGGAACGCGTGACGCATCCGGGCTAAGTCGCGTGGTCGCGCGGTACGCAGCGCCAGTCTTGCCAGAATACGTTCCAGATCGCCCACCTGCCGCAGCACCGGCTGAATATCGCTGTACCGATCCTGCAGGGCGCCAATGGTCTGCTGGCGGCCGGTGAGGGTGGCAATATCGCGAACCGGCATATGCAGCCAGCGTTTCAGCATCCGGCTACCCATCGGGGTGACGGTACTGTCGAGCACCGAGGCGAGGGTATTTTCCACGCCCCCGGCCAGGTTCTGGGTGATCTCCAGATTGCGACGGGTAGCGGCATCCATAATGATGCTGTCCTGCTGGCGCTCAATGGTAATGGAGCGGATATGCGGCAGGGAGGTGCGCTGGGTATCTTTCACGTACTGCAGCAAACAGCCGGCAGCGCACAGGCCGCGCGGGGCGTTCTCCACGCCAAAGCCGGTCAGATCCCGGGTGCCAAACTGCAGGTTGAGCTGCTGGCGCGCGGTGTCGATCTCAAATTCCCACAGCGGGCGGCGACGCAGGCCGCGACGGCCTTCGAGCAGCCCCATCTCAGCAAAATCTTCGGCGTACAGTAGCTCCGCCGGGTTGGTGCGCTGCAGCTCGGCGGCCATGGTCTCCCGGTCGGCCGGTTCGCTCAGGCGAAAACGCCCGGAGCTGATATCCAGGGTGGCATAGCCGAAACCTTTGCTGTCCTGCCAGATGGCGGCGAGCAGGTTATCCTGGCGCTCCTGCAGCAGCGCTTCATCGCTGATGGTGCCGGGAGTGACGATACGTACTACTTTGCGCTCAACCGGGCCTTTCGAGGTGGCCGGATCGCCAATCTGTTCGCAGATGGCGACCGATTCCCCCTGATTGACCAGCTTTGCCAGGTAGTTCTCTACCGCGTGGTGCGGGATCCCGGCCATCGGGATCGGTTCCCCGGCGGAGGCGCCGCGTTTGGTCAGCGAGATGTCGAGCAGCTGTGAGGCGCGTTTCGCATCGTCATAAAATAGCTCGTAAAAGTCGCCCATCCGATAAAACAGCAGGATCTCCGGATGCTGAGCTTTCAGCTTCAGGTACTGCTGCATCATGGGGGTGTGCGCGTCGAAATTGTCAGTAGTGGTCATGGAGTGATGATGTCCATTTCTTTGAAAATAGTGCTGTTCAGGCGACATTAGGGTCGTGTAATGGTGCTATTGTCGCATGAAAAAAAGAGCCGGCGCAGCAAAATGTCGCGACTTTACGAGGCCTCTTCCGCAATCAGCTCAATCACTAATTTCCCCTGTTCAACCAGCACCCGCACCCGGGAATGGGTTTTAAAACCGGCCTCTTCCAGCCAGTCGCCTTTTAAGCTCAGCGCAGCATGTACGCTGTAGCGCGTCGGGATTTTGGTCTTGCGATCCTCGTGGCGTTTTCTGAAATAGCCCACGGTGAGACGGCGGCTGGGTCTGGAGATGCACATATCCGACATAGAAACTCCTTTTTTGCTGGGAAGGATCCGGTGAAATAAACACCTGTATAAAATGCCAGTTAAATGCGGCGCAGACAAACACATAACTGCGAAGCGCCTTCAGGAAACGCAATGTAAAAGATGAAATCGGGCTGAACATCCGGTCTGAAAAGGGTATTATTGATGCAACTTATCAGTGGATATCAGGTCATGTCAGGAAAACGGATCGCGCGCGAAAAAGAGACCATCCGCAAGATGATCGCGCTGTATGAAAAGCAGTGTCCCGAGGCATCAAAAGCCGCGGGGCACTATCCGGCGCTGAATGCGTACGCCGACAAGCGGCTGGATAAATGCGTGTTTGGCGAGGAGAAACCGGCCTGCAAGCAGTGTCCGGTTCACTGCTATCAGCCGGCTAAACGGGAAGAGATGAAGCAGGTGATGCGCTGGGCGGGGCCGCGAATGCTGTGGCGTCATCCGATTCTGACGATTCGTCATCTGATCGACGATCGCCGCCCGGTCCCGGAGCTGCCGGAAAAGTACCGCCCGAAAAAGTAACCCGTCAGGCGCGCGGCCTGCGCATCGGGCGGCAGATAATCACCATGGCGAAGGCGCTGCACAGCGGAAACACCGCCAGCACCAGCCAGGGATACATTGCCCCGACGGAGGGCCTCAGCGCCTGGTCGAGCAGATCGCCCAGCAATAAATTCCCCGCCAGCACCGCGCAACCGCCTGCGGTGGCCAGGGCACCGTAGTGCGCGCCCAGCGTCGATTCGCTCGCAAACCATGGCACCACATCTTTGCCCGCCGGCACCAGCAGCATCTGCCCGGTGGTCAGTAGTGTCACAAAGCAGGCCGCCGGCAGCAGACGCAGCCAGCCGGTTGCTGGCTCTAAGGGCGCAAAGAGTGCGACGCTCAGGAAGGAGGCGGCAATCAGCAGAAAGCCCACCGGCAGGATCCGCACCGCGCCCACCCGACGGGCAAAGCGCGCCAGCGGCAGCTGAAAGAGGATCACCAGTCCCGAGGCCAGCATAAACAGCGGGCCGAGATCTTTTTCGCTGCCCCCGGCACGCTGGATCTCCACCGGCAGCGCCAGATAGAGCTGGTTATAGCTTAACAGCCAGCTGCTCCAGGCGATGATGAACGCCACGAACCGCGGCTGGCGAAAGGTGGTCCACCAGGGGGTGATCTGCAGCGGCTGGTTTTTTGCCGACCCGGCCGGCAGACAGAAGAACAGCACAATCAACGCCACCACAAATACCGCGGCCCCCGCCAGCGCCACCTGGCGAAAACCCATCCCGGTGAGCAGGGTACCCGCCACCGGGCCAAGCACCGCCCCTAGCTCGCCGCATACCGCAAACAGCGCGAACCACTCGGCGCGGCTGCGTTTACCCTGCGCCTCGCTGCGGGTTCCGGCTTTTGCCAGTAAGGCTTCGATGGAAGGCGAGAAGAGCGCCCCGCCGATCCCGGTGAGGCACGCCCCGGCGATGATGACGGGGAGGCTGTAGCCAAAGGCCAGCAGCAGATAGCCCACTACCCGCACCACGCAGCCACAGAGAATAATAACGCGCGCGCCGTAGCGGTCAGAGAGGGCGCCGCCGACGATAAACATCCCCTGCTGGGAGAAGGTTCGCAGCCCGAGCACCAGCCCGATAAGCCCGCCAGAGAGCAGCATATCGTCGCGTAAAAATATCGCCAGGAAGGGGACAACGGCATAAAAACCGATGTTGAAAACAAACTGGCTGCCCAGTAAGACGGGCGGCCAGAGCTGTGTTGCGGGGCGGAGCAGCGTCACGATAACCTCGCCTCAGACGAGGTAGTGGATGTGTTTTTTGCCATGGTAAGGCGAGAGCTCAATGCGGGTTTTCACCCGGAACACATTCCACAGCAATTCCTCGGTGAGGATCTCCTGCGGCGTGCCGGTGGCCACAATGCGCCCTTTCTGCATCACAATCAGCGCATCGCAGAACATTGAGGCGTGGTTAAGATCGTGAATGGCGACGATGCTGGTGACCGGTAGCTGGCTGATCAACTGCATCAGCTGCATCTGATGGTGGATATCCAGGTGGTTGGTGGGTTCATCCAGCAGAATCTCGGTCGGCATCTGCGCCAGCGCGCGGGCGATATGCACCCGCTGGCGTTCCCCGCCGGAGAGGCTCTGCCAGCCCTGATCGCTGTTATGCAGCATATCCACCGTCTTCAGCGCCGAATTGACGGTCTCGTCATCCTGCGCCGTCCAGCCGGAAAACGGGGAGTGGTGCGGAATACGCCCCAGCTTCACCACGTCCCGCACGCGCATGTTGGCGTCGGTCATGCCGTGCTGTTCCACAAAGGCCACCCGCCGGGCGAGCTGCTTTTTAGGGATCCCATTGATGCTTTTACCCTCCAGCGCGACGGTGCCGCTATGCGGGCGACGCAAACCGGCGAGGATCCGCAGCAGGGACGATTTGCCGGAGCCGTTTGGCCCCAGCAGACCGACGGTCTGCCCCCGGGATACCGCCAGAGAGACATTGTCGACGATGACCTTTTTACCCACCTTCCAGGTGATATTTTCAGCAGTGATGCTCATCACTTATTCCTTGAACGATAGATAATCATGGCAAAGAACGGGACGCCCACCAGCGCGGTCACCACGCCAACCGGCAGGCTTTGCGGGGCGATCAGCAGCCGCGAGGCGATATCCGCCAGCACCATCAGGATCGCCCCGGCCAGTGCGCTGGCGATGAGCAGCGTGCGGTGCAGGGGGCCGAAGAAGAAGCGCATCATGTGGGGCACCACCAGGCCGACAAAGCCAATGGAGCCCGCCATGCTGACGATGGTCGCGGTCATTAAGGCGGTGACGATAAACAGGATCAGGCGCACCCAGGGCACGGCAATCCCCAGTGAGGCGGCGGCATCGTCGCCAAAGGTGAAGGCGTCCAGCGCGCGGGCGTAATAGAGGCAGATCGCCAGACCCACCAGCATTACCACCAGCACCAGCTGGAACTCCGGCCATCTCACGCCGCTAAAGCTGCCCAGCAGCCAGAACATCACGTCGCGCGCCTGCTGGGCGCTGGCCGAGGTGCTGACGGTCCAGGCGGTGATGGCGTTAAACAGCTGCGAGGCGGCAACCCCGGCGAGAATGGTGCGTTCACTGCCGCCGCGTGCGCCGTTGGTCAGCAGGGCCACAAACGCAAAGGCGGCAAACGCCCCGGCAAAGGCCCCGGCGGAGAGGGTGACGGTGCCGCTGCCAATGCCCAGCACCACGACGGCGACCGCGCCGGTGGATGCCCCGGCAGAGACGCCCAGCACGTAAGGTTCGGCGAGGGCGTTTTTCAGCAGGCTTTGCAGCACCGCGCCGCAAATCGCCAGCCCCGCACCGCAGCAGGCCGCCACCAGCGCCCGGCTCAGGCGGAAGTCCCAGATCACGCTCTCGTGGATGCGGTTGAGCGGAACCTCGGTTAAGCCGATTTTATTGGTAATGGCGTAGAACACGCTCTGCAGGGGGATCGACAGCTCCCCCACGCTGACGCCGATGGCGATCACCAACAGCAACGCCACTATCGCCATAACACCCGACGCCGGTAACAGCCAGTTATGTCGGGTCTGTTGAACCACTGCTGACATTAATTGAGTCCCATCTTTCTGAGCTGTTCACCAATCTGCTCCGCGCCATAGATGGTGCGGATAGTCGGGTTCATCGCCTGACCATCCATGATCACAATGTGACCTTTTTTAACGGCGTCGAGCTGGCTGACGGCCGGATCGCTCTTCAGGAATTTGATTTTTTCCTGGGCATCGTCCAGCGCCCAGCGATTACGGTCGAGGCTGGAGACCACGATCACGTCGGGGTTGGCGGCAATAATGCTCTCCCAGCCGACGGTCGGCCATTCGGTTTCGGAGGTAATGGCATTGTGGCCGCCCAGCACGTTGGCGATAAAGCCGGAGGCGCTGTTTTTCCCGCCGACGTAGGCATCAGAAGAGGGGGAGGAGCTGGAGAACCAGAAGACGAAGGAGAGGTCTTTTTTGTTTTTGCTGAATTCACTGCGCAGGTCGGCTTCGCGCTTTTTGAAGTCGGCAATCAGCGCCTGACCGCGATCTTCAACGTTAAAGATTTTGGCGAAATCTTCGATCTCCTTATACAGGAAGGTCATGTCCCACAGCTTCTGGCGGCTGCCGTACATATCACCAACGTCTTTTTTGGTGGCGCACATGCCTGGCGACATATAGCTGCTCACCCCCACGGTGGCCAGATCTTCGCGTTTGGCGACTTTACTCTCTGGCCCCAGCAGCAGCGGCAGCTGCGCCGGAACGAAGTCCGGGTTTTGCGCCAGAATGGATTCCAGGGTCGGGATCTCGACGGTCAGCGTTTTGACTTTTTTGTTCTGTTCAGCCAGCTGCGGCAGCACTTTTGTTGGCCAGAAGGCGCTGGCGGCCACCTTATCTTCAAGGCCCAGCAGCAGCAGAATTTCGACGGTATTTTGTCCCAGCGCCACGACGCGCTCCGGCGCTTTGGTGAAGGTTTCTTTATATCCGCAATTCTCAATCGTCAGAGGATAGGTGGTCGCAAAAGCCGAGCCTGCTGTTGCGATCAGCAATCCTAATGCGCTGATGACCTTTTTCATGGAACGCTATCCTTCATTAATGTAGTGATGCCAGATCGTGCGTCTGGCTGAGAATGAATATCATTTATTTCGGCGGAGTTTTATACAATGATATATTCATGGTGTCAATGAACGATAATAACGCCATGAAACTATTGGATTTGTGAGGACGTTTGTAGGCCGGGCAAGCGCAGCTCCGCCCGGCGGAGGGGGGATTACTCTAAATCGGCACCATTGCTGGCGATCACTTTCTTGTACCACCAGAACGATTTTTTGCGTTTACGATCGAGGGTGCCGTTTCCGGCGTCATCGCGATCGACATAGATAAAGCCGTAGCGCTTGCTCATCTCGCCGGTAGAGGCGGCCACCAGATCGATACAACCCCAGCTGGTGTAGCCGATCAGCGGGATGCCGTCTTCAATCGCATCACCCATGGCGCGGATATGCTCCCGCAGATAGCTGATGCGGTAGTCGTCGTTGATTTCGCCGTTAGCGTCAATCTCATCTTTCGCCCCGAGACCGTTCTCCACGAGGAACAGCGGCTTCTGGTAGCGGTCGTACATCATGTTCATGGTGATGCGCAGGCCCAGCGGGTCGATGCCCCAGCCCCATTCGCTCACCTCAATGTACGGGTTGCGTAGGGACTTGACGATGTTGGCCGCGCTGGTGTTTCCCGCGTTCATATCCGCCGAGGCGCAGCGCGAAGCGTAATAGCTGAACGACACAAAATCGACGGTGTTCTTCAGCAGCGCGTCATCGCCCGGATCTTTGACAATCACCACCCCTTTCTCGCGGAACACGCGGGCCGAGTAGGCCGGGTAGCTTCCCCGGGCCTGCACGTCGATAAAGAACAGGTTCTCCCGGTCTTTCTCCAGCGCCATCCACACGTCTTCCGGTTTGCAGGAATACGGGTAAAAATTGCCGCCCGCCAGCATGCAGCCGACCTGGTTTTGCGGGTTCACCTCGTGGGCAATTTTGGTCGCCAGCGCGCTCGCCACCAGCTCGTGGTGCGCCGCCTGGTACTTGACCTGATCTTCGTTTTCGCCTTCCTCAAACACCAGCCCGGCTCCGGAGAACGGGCTGTGCAGCATGATGTTGATCTCGTTGAAGGTCAGCCAGTACTTCACCAGCCCGTTGAACGCCTCGAAGCAGGTGCGCGCATAGCGGGCGAAGAAGTCGACCATCTTTCGGTTGCGCCAGGAGCCGTACTCGGTCACCAGGTGCATTGGCACGTCGAAGTGGCACAGGGTCACCAGCGGCTCGATATTGTACTTTTTGCACTCCTCGAACACCGCCCGGTAAAACGCTATTCCTTCCTGATTCGGCAGCGGCTCGTCGCCATTCGGGTAGAGACGGCTCCAGGCAATCGAGGTACGGAATACCGTGAAGCCCATCTCAGCCATTAAAGCGATATCTTCTTTATAGCGATGGTAAAAATCGATCGCGTCGTGGCTGGGATAGAACTCGTCATCACGCAGCGAAAAGCGTTTTTCCTTGCCGACTTTTACCGCCAGGCGGTTGGGGCCGTGGGGGATCATATCGACGGTGGTCAGGCCCTTGCCGCCTTCGCGGTATGCGCCTTCGCTCTGGTTAGCGGCCAGTGCGCCGCCCCATAAAAATCCTTGTGGAAAAACTGACATTGTTACCTCGCTATACATTTATGCTTGTGCTGCTTTGGCCTGAACCGGTGCGGTTTGCAGGGCGCGCGCTTTCTCCGCGTCGTCTTCTACCGGGATATCTTCAAAGCCCAGAATCAGGGTCAGCACGAAAGAGAGCACCACGGCCAGGGCCATCACCCCGAAGACCCAGACGATAGACATCGGGTTAGCCGGGTCGAAGAACTGGACGCTGGTAAACAGGCCCGGCGCCGCCATTGAGTGGCTGGCCAGGCCGGCAATCCCGGCAACCGCGCCGCAGATAAAGCCGCTGATCAGGCTCGCAATCAGCGGGCGTTTCAGACGCACCGCCACGCCATACAGCGCCGGTTCAGAGATCCCCGCCATGATGGCAGAGGCTGCGGCGGCCAGCGCCGTCTGACGCAGTTCCGGGTTTTTGGTTTTCCACGCCACCGCCAGGGACGAACCGCCGAGCGACAGGTTGGCACCGATTTCAGACGGCATTACCATCCCCTCTTTGCCGGTTTCTGCAATGGTCTGAATGATAGTTGGGGTAAAGACGCGGTGCATCCCGGTCATCACCAGCAGCGGCCACAGCGCGCCCATGATGGCGACGGACAGCCAGCCCAGATAACCGTGAATGGTATACACCAGCGAAGAGATACCGCTGCCGATCCAGATCCCCAGCGGCCCAATCAGGACGATGGCGAGCGGGGCGGCAATCAGCACGATCAGCATTGGCTTAAGGAAGTTTTTGGTAACGGCCGGGGTGATCCTGTCCACCCAGCGTTCGATATATGACAGGCACCAGGTCATCACCAGCGCCGGGATCACCGTGTAGGTGTATTTCACCGCCGTCACCGGAACGAAGGCGAACTCAACGTGCTCGCCCTGCGCCGCTTTTGCCATCAACTCGATAAAGCTCGGGTGTACCAGCACGCCGGCAATGGCAATCGCCAGCGACATGTTGGTCTTGAACTTCACCGCGGCAGAGGCGGCCACCATCAGCGGCAGGAAGAAGAACGCCCCGTCGCCGATCACCGTCAGAATGGTCAGCGTTGGCTCGCCTTTGGTCAGCACGCCGGTCATCTCGAGGATCATCGCCAGCAGTTTGACCATCGATCCGCCGATGATCGCCGGGATCAGTGGAGACATGGTGCCGATCAGCGCGTCAAGGATCCCCGCGCCGATCCGTTTCAGGGTCAGCTTTTGCGGCCCCTGGGGGGCAGCAGGCTGCATATCGGCAGGCAGCAGATTGACCACCTCGCGGTACGCCTGGGAAACGGTATTGCCGATGATCACCTGGCACTGGTTGTCGTTGCGCACTACCCCCAGCACGCCGCTGATGCTTTTCAGCGTGGCGCTGTCGATCAGGCTCTCGTCTTTCGCCACAAAGCGCAGTCGGGTCATACAGTGGGTGACAGCGACGATGTTGTCTTTGCCGCCGAGCGCGCTGACAACGGCGTTCGCCAGCGCAGCATAATTTTTGGCCATCGGGTTATATCCTGTTTTATCAGTAAGGTACGTCTTCACCGTCTGCAACGATGAAACTTATATAGGAAACCGGTTCCACAAAATCATGAAGAGTTTCTCCGAATCAAACAAGATCGCATTTTGACCATTTTTTAGATCCGTGATGACGATCACCTAAGGCGGCAAAAAGCGTGATCGTCCTGCTGCGACATTTTCCACGCGGTACAGTACACTGCCGCTCATCAGATGCAGATGGAACAGATTGATGACCACGATGCTGGAAGTGGCGAAGCGGGCAGGGGTATCGAAGGCGACGGTTTCCCGGGTGCTTTCGGGCAATGGCTACGTGAGCCAGGAGACAAAAGACCGGGTATTTCAGGCGATTGAAGAGAGCGGCTACCGGCCCAATTTACTGGCGCGCAACCTGGCGACCAAACGCACGCAAACCCTCGGGCTGGTGGTGACCAACACCCTCTACCACGGGGTCTATTTCAGCGAGCTGCTGTTCCATGCTGCGAGAATGACCGAGGAGAGAGGCCGGCAGCTGATCCTCGCCGATGGCAAGCACAGCGCCGATGAAGAGCGGGAGGCGATTCAGTATCTGCTCGATATGCGCTGCGACGCGATCATCATCTACCCGCGTTTTCTCAGCGTCGATGAGATGGACGAGATTATCCAGAAGCACGAGCAGCCAGTGATGGTGCTTAACCGTCGGCTGCGCAAAAACAGCAGCCACTGCGTCTGGTCGGATCATAAAGCCTCCAGCCAGGCGGCGGTATCGGTCCTCATCGAACAGGGCCATCGCGATATCGCCTTTATCACCGGATCGCTGGATTCCCCCACCGGGATTGAACGTCTTTCCGGCTATAAAGATGCCCTGGCCCAGCACCATATCCCGCTGCGCGATTCGCTGATTGTCGAAGGTAAATGGAACCCGGCCAGCGGGGCGGCAGGGGTGGCGACGCTGCTGGCACGGGGCGAGCGTTTTACCGCGCTGGTGGCGAGCAACGACGACATGGCGATCGGCGCCATTAAGCAGCTTCACGACAGCGGCATCGCCGCGCCGGGGGCGGTTTCGGTAGTCGGTTTCGATGACATTGCGATGGCGCCCTACGTGGTGCCCGCGCTCTCCAGCGTGCGCGTGCCGGTGACCGAGATGGTGAAAGAGACCATCAGCCGCCTGATCTTTATGCTCGACGGCGGGGAGTTCACCTTCCGGCAGACCTTTGCCGGAGAGCTGATCCTGCGTGATTCGGTGATCCCCGGGCCGCACCGCTAATCACAATTCGGCGGCCGGGGGCAGCCAGGCGCGGGTAAAATCGAGCCAGCCCCCCGCGGTCAGGACCATATCCTGCACGTTTTCCAGGGCGTTGATCCGGTAGCGATAGTGGAACAGCGGCGTGCAGCGCCCCTCTGCCAGCAGACGCTGGAAAAAGGGCGTCAGATGGGCGTGAAAATGCGCTTCGCTGTCGCTGTTTTGCATCAGCTGCTGTTTTGCCGCCTCCCAGCCTGCCTCGCCCAGCGCCGTGGCCCATGCGGGTTCATAGATAAACCACTCCGCCAGCGCAAACTCCGCCATGCCGGTCGCCAGATGATCCCCCAGCAGCAGATCGGCATCCGCCAGGGTATCAGGGGCATACCAGCCATCACGATCCTTCCACTCGGTGTGCAACTCACAGCCCTGCGGCTGCAGCTGGAGCCGCAGGGTTTCAGCCAGCTCGCGTAGCTCCGGAGTGTTGTAGCACACCAGTTTCAGTCGGGGCGGCAGATCGCTGTCAGCGGGCGCGGGCAGGGCAGACACCTGCAGGCCGGGAAGGATTTCGGTGTGGATCTGCAGATCTTCACGTCGGCCAAAGCACTGCTGGTTGAGCGTCAGAACGGTCTGGCGCAGATACGCTGCAAGCGCTTCGGGCAATTTTGCATTGACCATCAGCCATGCAAACCCGCTGCTGGTGGAGGTCACCGCGTCCTGGGGGGCGCTGCCTTTCCCGACCGTAATCCACGCCGGTTTATCGGCGACGGTGCCGGTGCGCCAGAACTCAATGGCATGCAGCAGGGGATGGGTAGCAAAGTACCAGGGCTGGCGCTCGAGGCGCAGAAAATGCGAGTGATGGCGGGCAATAGCGAACGGCCCGGCGCCGACCTCTGGTTGTCGGGGATGGGGCAGGCGACAGACCGGATGGGCAAGACGATGGGCCAGCAGGGCATCCGGGGCATGCAGATACACTGCCAGGCACCAGGGGGCGACGAGGGTCACCGCGTCGATATGCAACAGCCCGCTGTTACGGGCCGGATCGCTCAGCAGCTGCTGCACTGCACTGAGAATGTCGTCATCACTCAGCGGCTGGCCGTTATGCCAGTGTGTGCCGCTGCGCAGGTAAAAATGCCAGCGCAGTCCGTCGTCAGAGCAGGCCCAGTGGTGCGCCAGATCCGCCACCGGCTGTGCCTGACCCGGTTCATAACGAGTTAACCCGGCGTGGACCGCGCAGATAATGTGCTGTTCGGCGCGTCGACGATGCAGCGCCGGGTGCAGGGAGGTGAGCGGGCGATACCAGGGGATGCGCAGCGTCGGCTGGTGCTTGAGCCATTTCCCGCCGAGAAACGGGGTGATGATGTGATGCAGGCTGGCCGGATCGCCGTCCGCCAGCTGCAGGGCGCTCTGATAATCTCCCTTCTCCAGACAGGCATGCATCAGCGGGGCGCTGAGCTCGCTGGTGGTCACCAGGCAGTGCAGGGTGGCACGATGCCCGCGCCCCGGCTGCGCCTTCCAGCTTAACCAGCCGCTTTCCGCCAGCTGGCGTAACAGCGTCCGGGCGTGGCGTTCGCTGCACAGTGCCACTTCGGCCACTTCAGCGAGAGTGGTCAGTTTTGGCGTAAAGCCGTAATGCACGGAGAGCCGCTGGTACTGGCGGATTTTCTGAAGCTGACGCATAGGGTTACCGGGGAAGAGTCGCAATGGTCAGAGTGTAGGCGGTTTTACGGAAGAAATAAGGGAGAGATGTAGCAACTGTTCCGGTTTTCGCCGGACGATGACGCCCTCTCCCGAAGAAGAGGGCGTCATCGGATCAGGCGTTAAGCCGCGCTCTGATTTTTAACGCGATGCTCTCCGCCTGTGGCCCCAGAATCACCTGCGCATTCTGCGTGCCCATCTTCAGAATGCCTTTGGCACCGAGGGCTTTCAGGGCCGGTTCGTCGAGGACGCTGTTATCAACCAGGGTTAAACGCAGGCGGGTGATGCAGGCGTCAACCAGCTTCAGGTTCTGCTCCCCGCCCAGCGCAGCGATGTAGTGCGTGATAGCTTCATTTTGATCGTCGGACTCGCCCGTTACGCTCTCGTCATCTTCCCGACCCGGTGTTTTCAGCTTGAAGAAGCGGATCGCGAAACTGAAGACCACAAAATAGATCACAAAGAACAGGGCAATCAGCGGGATCAGGATCCAGGGTTTAGTGGCTAATCCCCAGTTCAGCACGAAGTCGATCAAACCTGCCGAGAAACCAAAGCCGTGCAATACGCCAAGGCTGTTGGCGATCACCATGCTCACGCCAGCCAGTACCGCATGCAGGGCATACAGGGCAGGGGCCAGGAACAGGAAAGAGAACTCAATCGGTTCAGTGATACCGGTAAGGAAGGCGGTCAGGGCAACGGAGAGCAGCATCCCGCCCACCGCCGCGCGACGCGCTTTTGGCGCGGCAAAGTACATGGCCAGCGCCGCACCCGGCAGGCCGCCCATAAAGATTGGGTATGCCCAGGCCATATAGACCCCCGCATGCGGATCGCCGGCGAAGAAGCGGTTGAGATCGCCGCGGGTCAGATTGGTGGCAATCTGGGTAATGCTGGAACCGTCAATGCCCGGTACCGCGCCGCCCACCACTAAACCTTTCACCACATCCGGCGCAAGGCAGATATTGTGAATGCTGCTGGCCGCATCGTAGGTCACTTTCAGGCAGTCGCCGAGGCTGAACCAGAATACCGAGTGCAGAATGTAGTGCAGGCCGAAGGGGATCAATGCGCGGTTGAGGACGCCGTAAATAAACCAGCCTGGCTCACCGCTGCGGGAAACCAGCAGGCTAAAGGTATCAATCCCGTGCTGCACCGATGGCCAGACGTAGCCACAAATCCACGCCAGCAGCAGGCAGATCAGCCCGGTCATGATCGGCACCAGCCGCTTACCGGCAAAGAACGCCAGGAAGTCGGGCAGTTTGGTCTCCGAGAAGCGGTTGTAACAATGACCCGCCACCACGCCCGCGATGATCCCGGCAAAGAAGGACATGTTAATGGAGGAGTTAATGACCGCCGTGGCTTTGGTCAGCACCAGGAAACCGACAGCGCCCGCCAGCGCGGCGGCACCGGCGTTGTCTTTCGCCAGTCCAATAGCAATGCCGAGCGCAAACAGCAGAGGCAGGCTGTCAAAAATGCCGCCACCTGCACTGGCGATAAAGGGAATATTCAGCACGTCGGGCTGGCCCAGACGTAATAAAATCGCGGCGACAGGTAAGGTCGCGATAGGCAACATCAGCGCCTTGCCCAGGCGTTGCAAATAGCTAAATGCGTTCATAATATCCATGTCCAAAAAAGGGGCTTAATTCACGACGAAAAATAACAGCTTTTCGTGAGGGTTAAAATGGCGGAAAGTAAAAATGTGATGTGCTTTAAATTAATATTCCGCTGACACCTTTGGTTTATTTATATTTAAATAAACAAGGATATGTTCAATGAATACTTCCGCTTTTGGGCAATAAAAAACGGCAGTTGCGCCGTTTTTTTTATTAATGTTTTTTGTCGCTGACAGGCAGCATCAGCTCTTTAAGGCGCTGGGTTCGCGCCTCCGGGCTGAGGTAAAGCCAACGGAATAATATGCGTTCGACAGGCTCTACTTTTTTAAAGTAGTCAGCAAGGTCGTTAATTTCTTTTCTGAAGGTCGCCATGTTTATCTCCGGCTAATCAATACCCTCTCAGATTAAAAAGAAATCAGGGAATAAAACAGGGTGATGTTTTTCGGCTGTTCCGCATTTTATTATTTATCTTTTTAGTTGCGTAATTAAAAAAGCCCCGGGGCATCGGGGCTGCGAAAGGCAAAATCTGACAAGCATACAACGAGTAGAGCAAGAGTTTGAGGGTTAAACAGGTAATGATTTCAGCAGGGCAAAGGCCTCCTTCATCCGATCTTCACTGACCACGAAGGCGCGTAAATTGCCTTCGCTGTCGGCACCTTTTGCCACCATCCCCTGAGGTTCGATGGCGATCTGCCAGTTCAAATCCTGGCGCTGGGTTTCGCCTGCCAGATGCAGCGGCAGTTCCGGCGTTTTGACCTTCACCAGCATCGCAGGCAGTTTCAGTGGCGTGTTGGCCCCGAGCAGGTTCTTCGCCAGATACATGGCGCTTAACTGGATCGGCTGCAGGAACGGCAGCACCTGGCCGTTGATTTCGGCGCAGTCGCCGAGGGCATAAATATCCGGCTGCGTGGTTTGCAGATAGCTATCGACTTTCACCCCGCGATTGGTTTCTGCCCCGGCACGCTGGGCCAGCGCGATTTCCGGACGCAGGCCGGTGGCGGCAATCACTACATCCACTTCAATGCAGCGGTCCCGATCCAGCAGGGCGCAGATCCCGGTATCGGTTTTAGTCAGGCTTTGCAGCTGCGATTTCAGCTGTAGATGCACGCCCATATCGGTCAGCCGGTGTTGTAAGCGACTGCTCACTTCGGCTGGCATCAGCGCCGACAGAATGCTGGCGGAATGGTCAACCAGGGTGACCGCTTTCCCGGCCCGGCAAAAATCCATCGCCAGTTCGCTGCCGATAAGCCCCGCGCCGACAATCATCACCCGCTGCGCATCACGCAGCGTGGATTCACAGGCCCGGTACTCCGTCTGGCTGTTGAGGGTCAGCATCAGCTCGCGGCCCGGAACCGGTGGCACAAAAGCCGCGGCTCCGGTGGCCAGAACCAGTTTGTCATATGACCACTGGATGTCTTTCCCTTTCACCACGTGCGCCGCCGCATCAATGTCGGCGACCCAGGTGTAAGGGAACAGGCGCAGGTTAAACTGTTCGGCAAACTCCCCCGCCGTCTGGCGGGTGAGGTCGTCGGCATGCTGACTCTGGCTGATAACGTGGCTTAAGTCAGGCTTGTTGTACTCATCCATACTGTCCGCGGCGATCAGCGTCAGCGGGACGTTCGCATCCTGTTTACGGATATTTTTTACCAGCTGGCGGGCGGCGAAGCCCGAGCCGATAATCACGATACCCTGGCTCATTTTGCCTCCGATGCCAGTTCGTCAAATACGTCTTTACCGAGGGAACATTCCGGGCAGAGGAAGTTATCCGGCACGTCGCTCCACGGTGTGCCTGGGGCGACATCCTGCAGCGGTTCGCCGAGGGCTGGATCGTAGATCCACTGGCAGACGCTGCACTGCATGCAAGGGCCGAGGTCGGCGGCGGCCGCGGCGGCACAGGCGCAGGCTTCCTGTTCTGGTGTGGCTTTAGCGGTCGCTTCTGGCAGCGGAGCGAGCGCCCACTGACGTGCAATGTCGCGGCCGTGCTGACGGCAGATTTCCAGCGCATCCAGATCCGGACGCCATTTCGCCTTCAGGCTCATCGACATTTCAAAGCCCGCATCCTGCAGACGGGTAGAGAGACGGTCAACCGCACCGCCGCTCCAGCCGTGGGAGCCGAAGGCGCTGGCGCGTTTGTTGCGGAAGCGCAGGCCGGTCATCTCTTCCACCAGGCCGGCAATTTTCGGCATCATCACGTTGTTCATGGTGGAGGTCCCCACCAGCACCCCTTTGGAGCGGAAGACGTTGGTCAGAATGTCGTTCTTGTCGCTGCGCGCCACGTTAAAGATTTTCACCGCCACGTTCGGATCCACTTCGTTGATGCCTTGGGCAATTGCGTCAGCCATCATGCGGGTATTGTTGGACATGGTGTCGTAGAAAATAGTGATGCGGTCTTCCTGATAGTCCGCCGCCCATTTCAGGTACTGCTCGACGATCTGGGTTGGGTTCTCACGCCATACCACGCCGTGGGAGGTGGCAATCATATCCACCGGCAGATTGAAGCCGAGGATTTCAGTAATTTTCGGCGTCACCAGACGGCTGAACGGGGTCAGGATGTTGGCGTAGTAGCGCTGGCACTGCTCGTACAGTTCAGCCTGATCCACTTCGTCATTGAACAGGCGTTCGTCGCAGTAGTGCTGGCCGAAGGCGTCGTTACTGAACAGCACGGCGTCACCGGTCATGTAGGTCATCATGCTGTCCGGCCAGTGCAGCATCGGGGTTTCAACGAAGATCAGCTGTTTGCCGTTACCGATATCCAGTGAGTCACCGGTTTTCACCACGTTGAAATTCCACTCCGGATGGTGGTGATGACCATTGATGGAGTCGATGGCGTTGTTGGTGCAGTAGATCGGGGTGTCCGGGATGCAGGACATCAGTTCGGTCAGGGCACCGGCGTGATCTTCTTCAGCATGGTTAATGATGATGTAGTCGATATCGGCCAGGTCAATTTCACTGCGCAGGTTCTGCACGAATTCACGGCTGAATTTATGATCGACGGTGTCGATCAGCACGTTTTTCTCTTCCCGGATGAGATAGCTGTTGTAGCTGCTGCCGCGCAGCGTTTTGTACTCCGTCCCGTGAAAATCACGTACTTCCCAGTCACGTTGACCAACCCAATGAATATTGTTTTTAACCAGAATAGACATAGCAACCTCAACTTAATACAGCGAAATTAAACGAAAGATGTAATGGTAATAGCAGGTTGCGTGCCAACTTTTTAAACTATTGATTTTATAAAAATTTAAAAATAATAACCCCTGATGGGTAGTCATTTTGACTGTCATTGATATAGTCAATATGACAAGATGCATTGTCAAAATGACAGTGAGGCGAAAATGAGTTTTTCCGTAGAGGTGCTGGCGAAAATCGCCATTGAATTACAGAGCGGTATCGGCCATCAGGATCGCTTTCAGCGGCTGATCTCCACCCTGCGTCACGTCCTGGATTGCGACGCCTCGGCGCTGCTGCGCTATGAAGGGCGGCAGTTTATCCCGCTGGCGATCGACGGCCTGGCGCAGGACGTGTTGGGACGGCGCTTTACCCTGGAGGGCCATCCGCGGCTGGAGACCATCGCCCGCGCCGGGGATGTGGTGCGCTTTCCGACCGACAGCGACCTGCCCGATCCCTACGACGGGTTAATCCCTGGCCAGGAGAGCCTGAAGGTGCACGCCTGTATCGGCCTGCCGCTGTTTGCCGGGCAGAACCTGATTGGTGCCCTGACCCTCGACGGCATGTCGCCGGATCAGTTCGACACCTTCAGCGACGAGGAGCTGAGGCTGATTGCCGCCCTCGCCGCCGGGGCGCTGAACAATGCCCTGCTGATTGAGCAGCTCGAGAGCCAGAACAGCCTGCCCGCGGGCCCGGCGGCCTTTGAGCAGGTGAAAAACACCGAGATGATCGGCCTGTCGCCGGGCATGATGAGCCTGAAAAAAGAGATTGAGATTGTCGCCGCCTCCGATCTGAACGTGCTGATTGAGGGCGAAACCGGCACCGGCAAAGAGCTGGTGGCGAAAGCCATCCACGAGGCCTCGCCGCGGGCGGTCAATCCGCTGGTCTATCTCAACTGCGCCGCATTGCCGGAGAGCGTGGCGGAGAGCGAGCTGTTCGGTCACGTCAAAGGGGCCTTTACCGGAGCCATCAGCAACCGCAGCGGCAAATTTGAGATGGCGGATAACGGCACCCTGTTCCTCGATGAGATTGGCGAGCTGTCGCTGGCGCTGCAGGCCAAGCTCCTGCGGGTATTGCAGTATGGCGATATCCAGCGGGTGGGCGACGACCGCAGCCTGCGGGTCGACGTGCGGGTGCTGGCAGCCACCAACCGCGATCTGCGCGAAGAGGTGCTGGCAGGCAACTTCCGCGCCGACCTGTTCCACCGCCTGAGCGTTTTCCCGCTTTCGGTGCCGCCGCTGCGCGAGCGGGGCGAGGACGTGGTACTGCTGGCGGGCTATTTCTGCGAGCAGTGCCGGCTGCGGATGGGGTTATCCCGGGTGGTGCTCAGCCCCGGCGCGCGGGCGCATCTGCTGAGCTACGGCTGGCCGGGCAACGTGCGCGAGTTGGAACATGCCATCCACCGGGCGGTGGTGCTGGCCCGGGCGGCACGGCTGGGGGATGACGTGGTGATCCACGCCCGGCATTTTGCCCTGCATGATGAGCACGCGCCTGCGATGACGCCGGAAATCCCGTTAGTGGTGAATCAGAACCTGCGTGAGGCAACGGAAGATTTTCAACGCCAGATGATCGTCCGGGCGCTGGAACAGAACGGTCGCAGCTGGGCGGCAAGCGCGAGGGCGCTGGAGACCGACGTCGCCAACCTGCACCGGCTGGCGAAACGTCTGGGTCTGAAAAGCTAGATGATACCTGCCTGGTAGAAATCCTGCAGGTTGATGGCACCGCACAGGCGGCCAGACTCGTCCACCACCGGGGCGGCGGTGATTTTACGCTTCAGCAGCAGCTCTTTGGCTTCGATGGCGCGGCTGTCGGACTTCAGCGTCAGGCCGCCGGTGGTCATGGCGCTGCTGACGTTCACCTCCAGTTTGCCGCCGCCCACCAGCCAGCGACGCAGGTCGCCGTCGGTGAAGACGCCTTTTACCTGGCGGTCGTCATCGCAGACCGCCACCAGCCCCAGCCCGGTACGGCTCAGCTCCAGCATCGCCTCCATCACGCTGGCGCTCAGCTTCACCTGCGGCGTCGCCTCGTCGGTGCGCATCAGGTGATGGACTTTGTTCAGCAGACGGGCGCCCAGGGCGCCTGCCGGGTGGGAGCGGGCAAAATCTTCTTCATTAAAGCCGCGGGCCTGCATTACCGCCATCGCCAGCGCATCGCCCATCATCAGGGTGTTGACGGTGCTGGAGGTCGGGGCCAGGTGCATCGGGCAGGCTTCGCGCTCCACCGAAATATCCAGCGTGGCTTTGGCGGCCAGCGCCAGCGGCGAGCGGGATTTACCGGTCATCGCCAGCAGCGCGACCGATTTCTCCTGCAGACGGGGCAGGATCAGATCCAGCTCTTTCGCCGAACCGGAGTAGGAGATAAACAGCAGCACGTCGCGGCTCTCGATCATCCCCAGGTCGCCGTGCAGGGCTTCAGCGGGATGGACGAAAAAGGCCGGGGTACCGGTGCTGGCCAGCGTGGCAGCAATTTTCTTGCCGATATGGCCGGACTTACCAATGCCCGCGACAATCACTTTGCCTTCACACTGAATAATGGTGTTGGCAGCCACAACAAAATCGTCACCCAGACGATCCGGCAGGCGGCTGGCCTCCTGCAGTTCCAGCATCAGGGTCTGACGACCTGCGTTGATCAGAAAATCACTCATCTCTCTCTCCGGTTACAATCACGTCGATTCCTTTCTCTTCCAGCGCTTTTTTGAACGCCGGATCGATACCCGCGTCGGTGATCAGCTTATCGACGCTCTCAAGGCTACAGACAATATTCGGGCTTTTACGGCCAAACTTCGACGAGTCGGCCATCAGGATCACTTCCCGGGCGGCATTGCACATTGCTTTGCTGACGCTGAACACCTCGTTGAAGGTGGTGACGCCCGCATTGAGGTCGATGCCGTCGGTGCCCATAAACAGCCGGTCAAAGCTGAAATGGTCGAAGGCATTTTCTGCCAGTTGGCCGTGAAACGAAGCTGATTTTTTACGGAAGGTGCCGCCGGGCATCAGGATGGTTTGTTCGTTGTCGAATTCGGACAGGGCGTTGACGATATGCAGGCTGTTGGTCATTACCGTGATGTTATTGAAGCGGCTCAGCATCGGCACCATCTGCAGCACCGTACTGCCCGCGTCGAGGATAATGGAGTCGCCGTCATGGATAAACTTTACCGCTGCGTCAGCGATTAACGCCTTCTGGTGGGTGTTGATCAGCGTTTTGTGATCGATAGGCGGATCGGCCTCGTCCTTATTCAGCACCACGCCGCCATAGGTGCGGATCACCGCCCCGGAGTTCTCCAGGATCACCAGATCCTTGCGGATGGTGGTGCCGGTGGTGTCAAAGTAGTGTGCCAGATCCTCAACCGAACATTTTCCCTGCTTTTGCAGATGGTCGAGAATGGCCGCCTGCCGCTGACGGGGTTTCATAGGCGTTGAGTTCCTCAGGTTGCGAAATGATAATTTCGCAAGCTTATAACGTTCACAACGAAATTATCCATGTTTCAATTTAAGCGCTAATGATAGTGCATCCTGACACAGCGAATCATTGGGAAAGATCACATCAGGCTCTAATTCCTGTAATGCGAGACCGTTAATCGCTGCAATTTTCACCGGTCGGGCAAAGACCGTCAGGCCTCGCATCATCAATGCGTCGCAAACGCGGTGATTGTCATCCAGCGCGATGGCGACAATCACCCGCGGTTTGAAACGCCCACCGGAGCGGCCCACGCCGACACGACCTTTCTGGCAGAGAGCGTCGAAGGCGCGGTTAAAGCGGTGGATTTGCCAGCCCCCGAGGGCCATTTGGCACAGCCAGGCGATAACGGCGACGGTGATTAATGTGGTAACCATGTGTAGCTCCTGTGGAATTGCCGGGCGGCGCTGCGCTTGCCCGGCCTACGGTTTGAGGGGGGTTAACCCACAATCAGAACATCACCTGCCCGCCGGTGATATTGATCGACTGTCCGGTGCAGTAGGAGGCTTTCGGGCTGGCATAAAACAGCAGCATATTCAGCACGTCCTGATAGTCGCACCCGCGCTTGAGCGGCACTTTATCGATGTAATACTGCTCCACCTGATCCGCTTCAATACCCAGCTTGGTGGCATACTGCGGCAGCAGGGACTGGAACATCGGTGACTTCAGCAAGTTGCCGAGCATCAGCGAATGTACGGTAATGCCGTACTCCGCCAGATCCAGCGCCAGAGACTGCGTCAGCCCTACGCCGCCGAACTTGGCCGCGCTGTAGCCGGAGTTATGCTTGCTGCCCACCTTGCCGGATTTGGAGTTGATCTGAATGATGCGCCCGGCAATGCCGTCGCGGATCATCAGGCGCGAGAACTCCCGGGCGCAGAGGAAATAGCCCACCAGGTTCACCTGCAACGAGCGGTCAAAATCCCCCAGTTCCACGTCGCCGATAAACGCCGCTTTGGCGATCCCGGCGCTGTAGACCAGCAGATCGACCCGGCCAAAGATTTCATTCACCCCGTGCGACAGCGCCATCACGCTCTGCTCGCTGGTGGCGTCGGCACCAAAACCATACGCCTTGCCTTCACCAAATTCCTTATTGATCCCGTTGGCGACCCGGGCGGCTTTTTCGCTCTGAATATCCACCACCGCCACGCGATACCCTTCTGCGGCCAGCCCGCGGCAGAGAAATTCCCCTAAGGTTTGTCCCCCGCCAATGACAACTGCAACCTGTTCCATGTTTCTCTCCTTTAATTACGCTACAAATTTCAGTACACAACCGGCCGCTACCGTCTGCGGAACCGGCCCGGCAACGTGCACGGTGCCTGGGTATTCCGCTGCGGTCTGGCCATCAAAACGCAGGGTGATATGCCCCAGCTCGCGCAGGTTCTGCTCCGCGACATCGCCCACCGCCGTCACCGGATAGCGCGCATCGCCCAGCGTGAGTTGGCTGCCAGGCCGCAGCTCGCCGCTCAGTTCGCCGTGACAGTGGATAAAACAGAACTCCTCGATATCCGCCGGGGCCCCTTCCCGAAAGGTGATCAGCATCTGGTCGCTCAGCGCGTCCGTAGCGCTCTGGCCGATGCGGGTAATGGTGGTCTGGTAAATCACGGTCATCGCGTATTCCTCTTATTGATAGATAAAGCCGGAGACGAACCAGGCAATCAGGACGGTGGGGGCGCCGGTCAGGAAACGGCTCACCAGCACGGACGGCACGCCGACGCGGACGGTGTCCTGCCGCGCTTCAGCCAGCGACAGCCCCACCGGGATAAAGTCGCAGGCGGCCTGGGCATTAATGGCAAACAGCGCGGGCAGGGCGAGGTGCGGGGGAATATTGCCGAGCCCGATCTGCACCCCAATCAGCACGCCGATTACCTGGGCAATCACCGCCCCGGGGCCGAGGAACGGCGACAGCAGCGGGAAGGAGCAGATCAGCGCCAGAGTCACCAGCCCGAGCGGATGGCTGGCCAGCGGGGCGAGGCCGTGGGCGATCCAGTCCCCCAGACCGGAGGCCATGATGATGCCGATCAGCGCCGAGACGAAGGCCATAAACGGCAGGATGGTTTTCAGCACCGTATCGATGGTGTCGCGCCCGGACTGGAACAGCACCGCCACCGCGGAGCCCATCCCCATCCCGACTTTTGCCAGCAGGCCGTCGCTCTGCTCGGTGATCTTCTTGCTGGTGTCGTACTCGCGCGGGGCACTCTTCTTCGCCGGGGCAGATCCCCCGGCCAGAGAGATGTTCTCTTCCTTTACACCGGAGACGTAAATGTCCTCCAGGATGTACTGCGCCAGCGGGCCGGATTTACCGGTCGCATGGATATTGACGGTGGGAATACGGCGTTTCGGGTAGATGCCGCAGCGCAGGGTGCCGCCGCAGTCGATCACCGCCACGCCAATCTCCGCTTCCGGCGGCTCGCCCTCCTTAAAACCGTCCACCGCTTCCCAGCCGGTAAGTTCACGCAGCTTGTCGACAATCGCCGGGCGGGTGCCCGCGGTGATATAGACGATCTTTTTGTTTGTCGTGGCGTCGAGTTCCAGCGGGCCGCCCCAACCGCCCACGCCTTTTTCAATCCGGATACGGGTCATGCTGTGGCTCCTGCAAGCTGGACTTTCTGTTCAAGCTGGATGCCCATTTTCTTTTCGAAAATGGCGGTGGTGAGATCGGTCACCCAGCCGCGGAAGAAGTTGGTGACCAGACCGACCAGCAGGTAACTCACCGCCAGCGGGCCGAGCGGCAGGCCGAGGGTGGTCAGGCCGCTGGCGATCCCCAGATAGACGAACAGTTCGCCGGGGTTAATGTGCGGAAACAGACCGTTCATGGAATGACAGCTGTAGGACGCCGCGGCGTAGTAGCTCGGCTTGTAGCGTTCGGGCATAAAGCGTCCGAGGCTCAGGGTCATCGGGTTACAGAACACAAAGGTGCCGATGCAGGGCAGCAGCAGGTAGCGGGAGACGGGGTTCCCGGCGCAGCGCTGGGCCAGTTTTTCGATCCGGTGCTGACCAATAAAGTTGATCAATGCATTCATGATCACCAGCAGGCTGATCAGTAGCGGCAGGATCCCGGTGACCATGCTGGTAAAGACCTCGCCACCTTTCTGAAACAGCCCGATAAACCACTCGGCGCCATGGGTGATGGTTTCTATCATTGTTTTCTCCTGTAGGGTGAGTTCATCTCTGACGGGCTAATAATAATCACTTTGAAAGGTTTTAAAGTGTTAAACAGATCTCACAATGAAAGAAAAATGTATTATTTTGAAAGATAATTGGCGAGGCGGGGGCGACGTGGTTGAGAAGAGGACGAATTTGTCTTCAGGCGCGTAAAGATTTTGCCGTGCGGGTTCGCATCTCTTCCTTGAGGTGTCCCGGATGCTTTACCATACTTGCCACTTATCGAATTCGTTGAATGGATGTCTCATGCTCAAGCGTCGTTACGCAGCCTTACTGCCTGCGCTTATTCTGCTTTCTGCCTGCAGCAGCAAACCAAAGACCGAAGAGGTCCAGCAACAAACGGCGGGCGCCCCGTCTGGCGGCTTCCTGCTGGAACCCCAGCATAATGTGATGCAGATGGGGGGCGACTTTGCCAACAACCCGGCGGCGGAACAGTTCATCGACAAAATGGTGAGCAAGCACGGGTTTAATAAAACCCAGCTGCAGGAGATCCTCTCCCAGGCCAAGCGTCTGGACTATGTTCTGCGACTGATGGATCGCCAGGCGCCGACCACCCAGCCACCGGCCGGGCCGAACGGGGCGTGGTTGCGCTATCGCAAGCAGTTTATTACCCCGGACAACGTGCAAAACGGCGTGGCGTTCTGGAACCAGTATGAGGATGCGCTCACCCGCGCCCAGCAGGTGTACGGCGTGCCGCCGGAAATTATCATCGGCATTATCGGGGTGGAAACCCGCTGGGGCCGCGTGATGGGTAAGACCCGCATTCTGGATGCCCTGGCGACCCTCTCCTTTAACTACCCGCGTCGGGCGGAGTACTTCTCCTCCGAGCTGGAAACCTTCCTGCTGATGGCCCGCGACGAGCAGGACGACCCGCTGGATCTGAAGGGCTCCTTTGCCGGGGCGATGGGCTACGGCCAGTTTATGCCGTCCTCCTATAAACAGTATGCGGTCGACTTCAACGGGGATGGACACATCAACCTGTGGGATCCTGAGGATGCGATTGGCAGCGTCGCCAACTACTTCAAAGAGCATGGCTGGACCCCAGGTCAGCCGGTGGCGGTGATGGCTAACGGCCAGGCACCGGGGCTGGAGAACGGCTTTAAAACCCGCTACAGCGCGGCACAGCTCACCGCTGCAGGGTTAACGCCGCAGCAGCCGATGAGCGGTAATCAGCAGGTCAGCCTGCTGCGTCTGGATATCGGTACCGGCTATCAGTACTGGTACGGGCTGCCGAACTTCTACACCATTACCCGCTACAACCACAGCACGCACTATGCGATGGCGGTCTGGCAGCTGGGTCTGGCCGTCGCGCAGGCGCGTGTGGCCTCGCCGTTCAGTTAATTCTGCTCCTGTCCGTCGAAAAAGGAGTGGCGTTGCGCCACTCCTTTTCATTATTAACCGCTCGTTCAGGTTAATTTTTCTGAAGCCCCCTCGTAAAACCTCCACCCCATCCTCATATCTGGCGTCTAAAGTGCTATCTTGTGCTGCACGTTTATAAGGAGTCAAAACGCGATGACTGACCATGAATTGATGCAGCTCAGTGAGAGAGTAGGGCAGGCGCTGAAACAGCGCGGTGCGACGATCACCACGGCAGAATCCTGTACCGGCGGCTGGGTGGCGAAAGTCATTACCGATATCGCCGGCAGTTCTGCCTGGTTTGAACGCGGATTTGTCACCTACAGTAATGAAGCGAAAGCGCAAATGATTGGTGTCCGTGAACCCACGCTTATTGAGCATGGCGCGGTCAGCGAGCCGGTGGTCATTGAAATGGCGATTGGTGCCCTGCGTGCCGCCCGGGCGGACTATGCTGTCTCTATAAGTGGCATCGCCGGGCCGGACGGCGGTAGCGATGAAAAGCCTGTCGGAACGGTGTGGTTTGGCTTTGCCACGGCGCAGGGCGAGGGGATTACCCGCCGGGAATGCTTCAGCGGCGACCGTGAAAGCGTGCGTCGTCAGGCCACCATTTATGCGTTAAAAACGCTCTGGCAACAATTTCTACAAAACACTTGATACTGTATGAGCATACAGTATAATTGCTGCAACAGAACAGAATCCAGGGTGAAGCGCAGTTGTTTCACCCGGCATGAGAGGAAAAAATGGCTATCGACGAAAACAAACAGAAAGCGTTGGCGGCAGCACTGGGCCAGATCGAAAAGCAATTCGGTAAAGGTTCCATCATGCGCCTGGGTGAAGATCGTTCCATGGATGTAGAAACTATCTCCACCGGTTCGCTTTCTCTGGATATTGCACTGGGTGCTGGCGGCCTGCCAATGGGTCGTATCGTAGAGATCTACGGGCCAGAATCCTCCGGTAAAACCACCCTGACCTTACAGGTTGTGGCGGCTGCACAGCGTGAAGGCAAAACCTGTGCCTTTATCGATGCTGAGCACGCGCTGGATCCGGTCTACGCACGTAAACTGGGTGTTGATATCGACAACCTGCTCTGCTCCCAGCCCGATACCGGTGAGCAGGCACTGGAAATCTGTGACGCGCTGGCGCGCTCTGGCGCAGTAGACGTCATTGTCGTCGACTCCGTTGCAGCACTGACGCCAAAAGCAGAAATCGAAGGCGAAATCGGTGACTCTCACATGGGCCTCGCGGCACGTATGATGAGCCAGGCGATGCGTAAGCTGGCCGGTAACCTGAAGCAGTCCAACACGCTGCTGATCTTCATCAACCAGATCCGTATGAAGATTGGTGTGATGTTCGGTAACCCGGAAACCACCACCGGTGGTAACGCGCTGAAATTCTACGCCTCCGTGCGTCTGGATATCCGCCGTATCGGTGCCGTGAAAGACGGTGAGAACGTGGTGGGTAGCGAAACCCGCGTGAAGGTTGTGAAGAACAAGATTGCGGCACCGTTTAAACAGGCTGAGTTCCAGATCATGTACGGCGAAGGTATCAACTTCTTCGGCGAACTGGTTGACCTGGGCGTGAAAGAGAAGCTGATTGAAAAAGCGGGTGCCTGGTACAGCTACAACGGCGACAAGATTGGTCAGGGTAAAGCGAATGCAATCTCCTGGCTGAAAGAGAACCCGGCTGCAGCAAAAGAGATCGAGAAGAAGGTGCGCGAGCTTCTGCTCAGCAACCAGGATTCCAAACCGCAGTTCGCTGTTGATGGCGAAAGCGCTGAAGAAACCAACGAAGATTTCTGATAATCGGATGTAATAGACCAGGGCCGCTTAATGCGGCCCTTTTGCTTTTTGTTTTTCACTGCAGCAGGAGGTTTATCTATGAATGAATCCACAACGCGTCGTCCTGCTTATAACCGTCTGTTAGATCGCGCGGTGCGCATCCTTGCCGTTCGCGACCACAGCGAGCAGGAGCTTCGCCGCAAACTCGCCGCGCCGGTGATGAGCAAAAACGGGCCAGAAGCCATCGATGCCACGGCAGAAGATTACGATCGGGTGGTCGCCTGGTGCTATGAACACAGCTATCTGGACGATACCCGTTTTGTCGCACGCTTCATCGCCAGCCGCAGCCGGAAAGGTTACGGCCCGGCGCGCATCCGCCAGGAGCTTAATCAAAAAGGCATTGCCCGCGAAACCAGCGAAAAGGCGATGCGTGAATGCGAGATTGACTGGTGCGAGCTGGCTCGGGAGCAGGCCGTGCGGAAGTATGGTGAACCGTTGCCACGTGAGTTTTCAGAAAAAGTCAAAATCCAGCGCTTTTTGCTCTATCGTGGCTTCCTGATGGAGGATATTCAGGATATCTGGCGTAATTTTACCGATTGAACGCATGCGGGATTTTACTTCCCTCTAAAGAAAACTTATCTTATTCCCACTTTTTTCAGTAGCTGGTCCGTCCAACAACGGTTGTGTAGTGACCGGCTGTGACATTTCTTTAGCTTGATTTCAGGATAATTATGAGCAAGAGCACCGCTGAGATCCGTCAGGCGTTTCTCGATTTTTTCCATAGTAAGGGTCACCAGGTTGTTGCCAGCAGCTCCCTGGTGCCGAACAACGATCCAACTTTACTGTTTACCAACGCCGGGATGAACCAGTTCAAGGATGTTTTCCTTGGTCTCGACAAGCGTAATTATTCTCGCGCAACCACCTCGCAGCGCTGCGTGCGTGCGGGCGGTAAACATAACGATCTGGAAAACGTCGGTTACACCGCACGTCACCACACCTTCTTCGAAATGCTGGGTAACTTCAGCTTCGGCGACTATTTCAAAAATGATGCTATCCAGTACGCATGGGAACTGCTGACCGGTGAAAACTGGTTCAACCTGCCGAAAGAGCGTCTGTGGGTTACCGTCTACGAAACCGATGACGAAGCCTATGAAATTTGGGAAAAAGAAGTGGGTATCCCGCGCGAACGCATTATTCGCATCGGCGATAACAAAGGCGCACCGTACGCGTCTGACAACTTCTGGCAGATGGGCGATACCGGCCCATGCGGTCCGTGTACCGAAATCTTCTACGATCATGGCGATCACATCTGGGGCGGCCCTCCGGGTAGCGCAGAAGAAGATGGCGACCGTTATATCGAGATCTGGAACATCGTCTTCATGCAGTTCAACCGTCAGATCGACGGCACCATGGAGCCGCTGCCGAAACCATCCGTGGATACCGGTATGGGTCTGGAGCGTATTGCCGCCGTACTGCAACACGTTAACTCCAACTACGACATCGACCTGTTCAGCACCCTGATTAAGTCTGTTGCCGAAGTGACTGGCGCAACCGACCTGAGTAACAAATCCCTGCGCGTTATCGCCGACCACATTCGCTCCTGTGCCTTCCTGATTGCTGACGGCGTGATCCCATCGAATGAAAACCGTGGCTACGTGCTGCGCCGTATCATTCGTCGTGCTATCCGTCACGGCAACATGCTGGGCGCGAAGGACACCTTCTTCTACAAACTCGTTGGGCCACTGGTTGGCGTGATGGGCGCAGCTGGCGACGAACTGAAACGTCAGCAGGCGCAGGTTGAGCAGGTTCTGAAAACCGAAGAAGAGCAGTTTGCCCGTACTCTGGAGCGTGGTCTGGCCCTGCTGGACGACGAACTGTCGAAGCTGAAAGGCGATACGCTGGATGGCGAAACCGCCTTCCGTCTGTACGACACCTATGGCTTCCCGGTTGACCTGACCGCTGACGTCTGCCGCGAGCGCAACATTAAAGTTGACGAAGCAGGCTTCGAAGCGGCCATGGAAGAACAGCGCCGTCGTGCGCGTGAGTCCAGCGGTTTTGGTGCCGATTACAACGCGATGATCCGTGTTGATGGCAGCAGCGAATTCGAAGGTTACGAGCATCTAGAAACCAACGGCAAAGTGACTGCGCTGTTTGTTGACGGTAAGGCCGTGGACAGCATCAGCGCGGGCCAGACTGCGGTAGTGGTGCTGGACAAAACCCCATTCTATGCAGAATCGGGCGGTCAGGTTGGCGATAAAGGTGAGCTGAAGGGCAGTGATTTCAGCTTTACCGTGAACGATACGCAGAAATACGGTCAGGCGATTGGTCATCAGGGCACGCTGGCATCCGGCACCCTGAAAGTGGGCGAGGGCGTTCAAGCTATCGTTGACGAAGCGCGCCGCGCACGTATCCGTCTGAACCACTCCGCGACGCACCTGATGCACGCCGCGCTGCGCCAGGTACTGGGCACGCACGTTGCGCAGAAAGGCTCGCTGGTAAACGACAAAGTGCTGCGCTTTGACTTTTCCCATTTCGAAGCGATGAAACCAGCGGAAATCCGTGCGGTAGAAGATCTGGTGAATGCCCAGATCCGTCGTAACCTGCCGATCGAGACCAACATCATGGATCTCGAGGCGGCGAAGAACAAAGGCGCAATGGCCCTGTTCGGTGAGAAGTATGACGAACGCGTACGCGTGCTGAGCATGGGCGATTTCTCTACCGAACTGTGTGGCGGTACCCACGCCAGCCGTACGGGTGACATCGGTCTGTTCCGCATCGTGTCTGAATCCGGTACCGCGGCAGGTGTGCGTCGTATCGAAGCGGTCACCGGTGAAGGCGCGATTGCGATTCTGCATGCGCAGAGCGATCAGCTGCACGACATCGCTCAACTGCTGAAAGGCGACAGCCAGAACCTGGGCGAGAAAGTGCGCAGCGTGATGGAACGTACCCGCCAGCTGGAAAAAGAGCTGCAGCAGCTGAAAGAGCAGGCCGCCGTTGCCGAGAGCGCCAACCTCTCCAGCAAAGCGGTTGAGATTAACGGTGTCAAACTGCTGGTCAGCGAGCTGACGGGCGTTGAGCCGAAAATGCTTCGTACCATGGTCGACGATCTGAAGAACCAGCTTGGTTCAACCATCATCGTTCTGGCGACGGTAGCGGAAGGTAAGGTTTCTCTGATTGCGGGCGTTTCTAAGGACGTGATCGACCGTGTGAAAGCAGGGGAACTGATTGGTATGGTCGCCCAGCAAGTGGGCGGTAAAGGCGGTGGTCGTCCGGACATGGCGCAAGCCGGTGGTACAGACGCAGCAGCCCTTCCAGCGGCACTGGCCAGTGTTGAAAGCTGGGTAAGTTCGAAACTGTAATAATTACAAAGCGTACACAGACGCCATAACGCCACCGTTATGGCGTACTGCGCTCTACGCTATCGATAATGATAAAGTCAGGTTGAGTTTGTGTATATCGGCTAAACTTACGTTTAACAGATTGTGATGCCATGACTACCGACACATTACGTGTTTGTCATCGCTTACTTTTTGGCGTTATATGATGGATAATGCCGGGATACAAGAGACCCGACTCTTTTAATCTTTCAAGGAGCAAAGAATGCTGATTCTGACTCGTCGAGTTGGTGAGACCCTCATGATTGGGGATGAGGTCACCGTGACAGTTTTAGGGGTGAAGGGCAACCAGGTACGTATTGGTGTGAACGCCCCTAAAGAAGTCTCTGTTCATCGTGAAGAGATCTACCAGCGTATCCAGGCTGAAAAATCCCAGCAGTCCAGTTACTGATATTATCGCGTCTCGCTGTCTGGCGAGACGCAACCCTCCCGATATATTCCTTGTCAAAAGTTACCGTTCGATTTCAACTGCTCCCTTTTTAACCTCCTGTCACACCCTTTCTCTGTCCGACATCCTTTTTATACCTACACATAACTGCCAGCAGGCCTGCAAAATCCGTTTATAAAACACCCTCTTTGCGGGTTTTACATGCGAATTGACTGTGATTTGTGCAAACGAAAAAAGAGCGTGGAAAAAGGTTTGACTTATAAGTCCCAGAAAGTAATATATGCGCCACGCAGCGACGAGAAGCTCTTAACGAGTTACTCGAAGCACTCGAAAGAGGCGTTGTGTGGTGAGGTGGCCGAGAGGCTGAAGGCGCTCCCCTGCTAAGGGAGTATGCGGTCAAAAGCTGCATCCGGGGTTCGAATCCCCGCCTCACCGCCATTTTGCATCCGTAGCTCAGCTGGATAGAGTACTCGGCTACGAACCGAGCGGTCGGAGGTTCGAATCCTCCCGGATGCACCATCCTTTGCTTCATATTGCTTTCGAAGTGATATGAATATCGAGTAGTACAGTAGTAAATCCCGATGCATCCGTAGCTCAGCTGGATAGAGTACTCGGCTACGAACCGAGCGGTCGGAGGTTCGAATCCTCCCGGATGCACCATTTACTATGTCAAAAGCAGTATCCTGATGCATCCGTAGCTCAGCTGGATAGAGTACTCGGCTACGAACCGAGCGGTCGGAGGTTCGAATCCTCCCGGATGCACCATTTACTATTTTCTACAGAAGTACCCTGATGCATCCGTAGCTCAGCTGGATAGAGTACTCGGCTACGAACCGAGCGGTCGGAGGTTCGAATCCTCCCGGATGCACCATCTTCTCCCTCATTGTTTATTCCTTCGACGTTCCGTCAGCAATCATCTTCTCTGTCAGCGACAAAACCCCTTGTTTACGTTAAAGTAACGTTTTGTAATCCTTCTGCGAGAGCACGATGTACGCACAGTATGACGGTTTGATCTTCGATATGGATGGCACCATCCTGGACACCGAGCCAACGCATCGTAAAGCCTGGACTGATGTCCTCGGCCGTTACGGAATGCGTTTCGACTTACAGGCCATGATTGCCCTCAACGGATCCCCCACCTGGCGTATTGCGCAGGCCGTGATTGAACTGAATCAGGCCGATCTCGACCCCCATCTGCTCGCGCGTGAAAAAACCGATGCGGTAAAAGCGATGCTGTTAGATACCGTGCGCCCTTTGCCATTAATTGAGGTGGTAAAAGAGTGGCACGGACGTCGTCCGATGTCGGTCGGGACGGGCAGTGAGCACGCGGTCGCAGAAGCACTACTCAACCACCTTGGTCTGCGCCACTATTTTTCTGCCGTAGTCGCCGCCGATCATGTTAAAAACCACAAGCCCGCCCCGGACACCTTCCTGCTGTGCGCAGAACTGATGGGTGTGCCCGCCGCGAAGTGCGTCGTGTTTGAAGATGCCGACTTCGGTATTCAGGCAGCACACGCTGCCGGCATGGACGCAGTGGACGTTCGCTTACTGTGAGTGACCTGCTGTCACTGACCTCACTATTCGCCAGCAGTTTTTTAAGCGCCACGCTCTTGCCGGGAAATTCGGAAGTGGTGTTGGTGGCGATGCTCTTGTCCGGCGTAAGTCAGCCCTGGTTGCTGGTGTTAATAGCAACAATGGGTAATAGCTTTGGAGGGCTGACTAACGTTATTCTTGGGCGATTCTTTCCGCTACGCAAAACGTCGCGTTGGCAGGAAAAGGCAGTCGGCTGGCTAAAACGCTATGGCGCTGCCACGCTTTTATTAAGCTGGATGCCGGTAATCGGTGATTTACTGTGCCTGCTGGCGGGATGGATGCGCATCTCCTGGGGGCCCGTGCTCTTTTTTTTATGCCTTGGCAAGGCGTTGCGCTACGTTCTTGTAGCGATTGTGACTTTGCAGGGCATGACGTGGTGGCACTAATTGGACTGTTTGTGACCATGAACCATTACAATTATGCTAAATAAAATGATTTTGACAGGCGGGAGGTCGAATTGATCCCGGACGTATCACAGGCACTGGCCTGGCTGGAAAACCACCCTCAGGCTCTGAAGGGTATTCAGCGTGGTCTTGAGCGCGAAACGCTGCGCGTAAACGCGGATGGCAGTCTTGCAACGACGGGCCATCCACAGGCGTTGGGTTCGGCGCTGACCCATAAATGGATCACTACTGATTTCGCTGAAGCGCTGCTTGAGTTCATTACGCCGGTCGATGGCGATATTGACCATATGCTGAAGATCATGCGTGATATCCACCGCTACAGCGCCCGCAATCTGGGTGACGAGCGTATGTGGCCACTCAGCATGCCTTGCTATATCGAGCAGGGCCAGGACATCGAACTGGCGCAGTACGGCACGTCTAACATTGGTCGTCTGAAAACGCTTTATCGCGAAGGGTTGAAAAACCGCTACGGCGCGCTGATGCAGACGATCTCTGGCGTGCACTATAACTTCTCGCTGCCGATGGCATTCTGGCAGGCGAAGTGCGGCGAGACGGACAAAGAGGCGATCTCTGCGGGCTATTTCCGCCTGATCCGTAACTACTATCGCTTTGGCTGGGTCATTCCGTATCTATTCGGTGCGTCACCAGCGATTTGCTCCTCTTTCCTGCAGGGCAAACCGACCACGCTGCCGTTTGAGAAGACCGACTGCGGAATGTATTACCTGCCGTACGCCACCTCCCTGCGTCTCAGCGATCTCGGTTATACCAATAAGTCGCAAAGCAATCTCGGAATTACGTTTAACGATTTGCACGAGTATGTGGCAGGATTGAAGCGGGCGATCAAAACGCCATCGGAAGCATACGACGAAATCGGGCTTGAGAAAGACGGCAAACGTCTGCAAATCAATACCAACGTTTTGCAGATTGAAAACGAACTGTATGCGCCGATCCGTCCAAAACGTGTTACTCGCAGCGGCGAGACGCCGTCAGATGCCCTGCAGCGCGGCGGCATTGAGTACATCGAAGTGCGTTCCCTCGATATCAATCCGTTCTCACCGATTGGTGTGGATGAGCAGCAGGTACGCTTCCTCGATCTGTTTATGGTCTGGTGCGTGCTGGCCGACGCGCCGGAGATGAGCGCTGACGAACTGCTTTGCACCCGCACCAACTGGAACCGGGTGATCCTCGAAGGGCGTAAGCCTGGCCTGACGCTGGGTATGGGTTGTCAGACGGCGCAGTTCCCGTTGCAGCAGGTGGGTAAAGATCTGTTCCGCGATCTGAAGCGCGTCGCTCACACCCTGGACAGCGTGTACGGTGGCGAATCGTATCAGCAGGTTTGCGACAAGCTGGTCGAAAGCTTTGATAATCCAGAGCTGACATTCTCGGCGCGTATTCTGCGTTCTATGATTGATCAGGGGATTGGTGGCACCGGTCGTGCGCTTGCGGCGGAGTATCGCGATATGCTGCAGCAGGAGTCGCTGGAAGTGTTAAGCGAAGCCGAGTTTGCTGCGGAGCGTGATGCGTCTGTGGTGCGTCAGAGTGAGATTGAAGCGGCGGATACCGAGTCGTTTGCAGCGTTTCTGGCGAAACAGGCCTGACAGAAAAGAAAAAGGCCACATCTCTGTGGCCAAAATAACATCTCTGAAGAACAGGGATGATGATAACAAATGCGCGTCTTTCATATATTCAGACTCGCATTGAAAAGAAGAGTTCAATTTTTTTAAAAAAAAATCACTATCGGAGGTGACGTATGCCGTTATTAGATAGCTTTACCGTCGACCATACCCGTATGGAAGCACCTGCTGTACGCGTTGCGAAGACCATGCATACCCCGCACGGCGACACGATCACTGTCTTCGATCTGCGTTTCTGTGTACCGAACCAGGAAGTGATGCCCGAAAAAGGCATCCACACTCTGGAGCATCTGTTTGCCGGTTTCATGCGCGATCACCTGAACGGTAACGGCGTTGAGATCATCGATATCTCCCCTATGGGCTGTCGTACCGGTTTCTACATGAGCCTGATTGGTGTGCCGGAAGAGAAACGCGTCGCAGATGCGTGGAAAGCGGCAATGGAAGACGTACTGAAAGTCAAAGAGCAGAACCAGATCCCGGAGCTGAACGTTTACCAGTGCGGTACTTACCAGATGCACTCTCTGGAAGAAGCCCAGGAGATTGCACGTCATATTCTTGAGCGTGACGTTCGCGTTAACAGCAATGAAGAGCTGGCGCTGCCAAAAGATAAGCTGCAGGAACTGCACATCTAGTTCTTGAATAACGCACCCTCTGTCTCCAGAGGGTGCGTTTTGACTTTGTGAAATAATATTCTCTAAATAAATTCTTTATATTTTCCTAAAAAATAGCACTCTGTTGTGAATTCAGCCGTTTCTGATTATATTGCTTGCGGGGCATAACTGTGGATGCTATATATTCATTCCGTGAACGTATACACCCAAATCCCTTTTGTTGCGCATGTTGCAGAGGGGTTAATAGTATACTGCTATATCAGAATGAATCTTTCAGAGGGAAATATGAAATTTTATTATACCGGCACTGCTGTCTTTTTATCTGCTCTTTTCCTGTCAGGATGTAGCGCTACATCATCAACAAAAGCTATTGCTGAGCCCATCTCTAAAGCCCCTGAGGCGCGTAAGCAGGAAGTTCAGTGTTACCAGGAGTTCTCGGCTCTTCAGAAACTGGATCCTGCCGCTTATGAAACATTCCGTCAGCAATTCGATAATATTAATAAAAACTACAAAGTATATGAAGCAAATAAAAGCCTGATTGATTCGAATGCATCTGAAGTGATGTTAACGGAAATAAACAGGAAGATTTCTTTAGTCTGTGTTCGTGTAAAAAACTCTGTTTATACCAACATGATGCACCGTGCAAATGAAATGAACAAGTTATGAATAAATACTTTAGTGCAGCAATATGCTGCGGATTATTAATGTCGACAGGGAAGTCGTATTCTGCAGGCACCGAATTGTTGGATCAGCTGAGTAAAGAGAAAATTATCGGCAACGATTCAGCAAATCCTTTTATTGCTCCTGAAGTTACCCCCTCTCAGACTAAACGTTCCTCATCGATGGCCGCTCCGGTGCAGCAGAAAGCGAAGCCTGCGCGAGCGTCTGAAACTCCAACTCGCAAGGCTGTGACAAGAGATGACCAAAGTCTTATCATGGCGCAGAAGAAATTAACGCTTCTGAATAATGATTTACAAAATGCTAACGAGAAAATAACCGCGCTCAGCCAGCAATTAGCAGACGCTGAAAACAAAAAAGCAGATCTGGAAAAAGCAGCAGCGGTACAACAAAGTAATGCTGCGCGTAACGATCAGATGCTGGCAATGAAAAACACTATGCCGGATACCAGCGCTCAGAAATTGGCGTTGGAGAGTCTTTTCGCAACGCTTAAAATAACCGACAGCGATTTCAAACAGAAAAATGCTGAATTATCAGCACAGCTTAACAAATCGATGGCCCGAAGCGAGGAGTTGAATAAACAGCTTGCCGAGGTCCAGACGCAGAAAAAAACAGTCGAAGCACAACTCACAGCGCTGGAATCTTCCAGTACTGGCGACAAGCAAAAAAGCAGCGAGCTGATCGGGCAGTTGAACAAGTCCGTGGCCAGCAGCGATGCGCTAAGCAAACAACTCGCCGACGCCCAGACGCAGAAAAAAATACTTGAAAAACAGCTTGCCGTATTGCAGTCCAGCAGCGGTGACGACAAGAAGAAAAGCGCTGAGCTGGCCGGGCAGCTGAGTAGAGCCACCGCCCGTATCGATGAGTTGAGCAAGCAGCTTGCCGATCTGCAGGGACAGAAAAAGACGCTGGAAGAGCAGCTGACCGTCCTGAAAACCAGCAGCACCGGGGATAAGCAAAAAAGCGCACAGATGGTCGAGCAGCTGAATAAGGCGAGCGACCAAAGCGCAGCCCTGCTTAAGGAACTGGCTGAGCTCAAATTGCAGAAAAAAGATCAGGAGCAGCAGCTGGCTACCCTAATGTCCAGCAGCGGCGACGATAAAAAGAAAAGCGCAGAGCTGGCCGGGCAGCTGAGTAAAGCCACCGCCCGCAGTGATGAGCTGAGCAAACAGCTTGCCGATCTGCAGGGACAGAAAAAGACGCTGGAAGAGCAGTTGACCGCCCTGAAAACCAGCAGCACCGGCGATAAGCAAAAAAGTGCGCAGATGATCGAGCAGCTGAATAAAGCGAGCGAGCAGAGCGCGGCCCTGCTTAAGGAACTGGCTGAGCTCAAATTGCAGAAAAAAGATCAGGAGCAGCAACTGGCTGCCCTGATGTCCAGCAGCGGCGACGACAAGAAGAAAAGCGCAGAGCTGGCCGGGCAGCTGAGTAAAGCCACCGCCCGCAGCGATGAGCTGAGCAAGCAGCTTGCCGATCTGCAGGGGCAGAAAAAGACGCTGGAAGAGCAGCTTACCGCCCTGAAAACCAGCAGCACCGGGGATAAGCAAAAAAGCGCACAGATGGTCGAGCAGCTGAATAAGGCGAGTGAGCAAAACGCACTGCTGACCAAAAATCTGAACGATCTACAGACGCAGAAAAAAGCGCTGGATGCCCAGCTCGCTACCCTGAAAACGAGCAGCGAGAAGAGCACCGACCTGGCGAAAGAGCTCGACGCCTTAAAAGCCCAGCTGTCGACGCTGAACCTGAAAAAAGCCACGGCCGAAACAAAACTGGCCGAACTGGAAAAACAGTTCAGCAGCGAAAAGACAAAGTCTGAGATTGCGCAGAACCAGCTTGAAGATGCGAAAAAAGTGCTCGCTTCGCAGGAGTCGTTGTTGACCGTGCAGAAGAGCAGCGCCGGGAGCGAAAAAGAGAAGTTGCTTAAAGAGCTGACCGATCTGCAAACGCAGAAGAAAGCGCTGGATACTCAACTGGCCTCCCTGAAAGAAGCCAGTGCGAAAAACGCGACACTCACCAAAGAGCTGACCGATTTGCAGGGGCAGAAAAAGGCGCTGGATAGCCAACTCACTGCGCTGAAAGCCGTCAATGAGAAAAGTGCTGCCCAAGCTAAAGAACTGGCCAACCTGCAGACGCAGAAAAAAGCACTGGAGACTCAGCTGGCTTCGCTGAAAGAGACTCAGGATAAAAACACCGCGCTGAGCAAAGCGTTAGCCGATCTGCAGGCGCAGAAGAACGCGCTGGATGCACAGCTGGCCAGCCTCAAAACCAGTAGTGACAAAAGCACCGGCGTAGTGAAAGAGGTCGATGCCTTAAAAGCGCAGCTGACGGCGCTGAACCTGCAAAAAGCCTCCCTGGAAACCCGGGTGGCTGAGCAGGAGAAACTGGTGAAAAATGAGAAGATTAAGTCCGAGATTGCGCAGAACCAGCTCGAGGACGCCAAAAAAGTTATCGCTTCACAGGAATCCCTGCTGGCGCTGCAGAAAAATAACGTTGGCAGCGAGAAAGACAAAAGCGGTGCGCTGGTCACCCAGTTGGCTACTGCCGGAAAAGAGACTGAGGAGCTGAAAAAGCAGCTGGCCCAGCTTCAAACGCAAAAAGCAGCGCTTGAGGAACAGCAGAAAACTCAAAGCACCTCCCTGGCAACACTGACGGCCGAAAACCAGAAGCTGAGAGAGGGGCAGGCTGCGGCAGGAAAAGACGTTGCCGATCCGAAGCGGATGAAGATCGACAAGGCTGCGGCAAAAGATACCCTGACCAGCTACGCCATCGGCACCTGGTATGGCGATGCGGCCGGGCGTGAGAAGAGCAAGCTGGACGGGCTGAACAAAAAGCTCGATCTCACTGCCTTTATGCAGGGCTTTAACGACAGGGTGAACAATAAGCTTCAGCTGCCGCCAGCCACGTTGTCGAAGGAGTTGACCGCGCTGGACCAGGTCCAGAAAAAGCAGTTTGTCGCGACGCAAAGCGAAAACGAAAAGCAGAGCAAAGCGATCATGACTAAGGCCGCGAATGAGAAGGGTGCCAAGCGACTGCCGGACGGTGCAATCTACCGGATTATTCAGCAAGGTGAAGCGCCACTGATTACGGGCCAGAGTGAGATCATTACCGAGCTTGATGAAGTGCTGGGCACCGGTAAAGTGATGTCCAGTAAAGAGGTTCGCGCCAGCCGGGTCAAGGATCTGCCACCAATGTTCCAGACGGTAGTGAAAAAGCTGGGGCTGGGCGGAGAGGCAAAACTGCATATTCCGGCGAAGCAAGCCTACGGTGAGTCGGGCGTACCGGGCTTTGTACCGCCAGGCACGGTCTCGATCATTACGATTAAAATTATCGGCATTAAGTAATCGTAATCGCGACCATAAAAAAACGGATCTGCATGCAGATCCGTTTTTCTTTTCAGGCGTTTAGTGCGCGCCGCCGCCTCCACCGCCCGCCCCGAACGGCGGTTTAGCGAACCAGATCAGTCCCAGTAGCACGATGAACACACCCGCCGACAGCCAGAAAACCTCGTTAGCCGAGATGATCAGCCCCTGCGCGGTGATCTGCTGCGCAATCCAGCCTGATGCCTGCTGCTCGGACATGCCCATCCCCTGCAGCTGGCTGTACATCTCCTGCGCCTGCGGATTGAACACGTTCACCGATTCCGTCAGCTGCGCATGGTGCAACGACTCGCGGTTGCTCCACATGGTGGTGGTCATCGAGGTTCCGATGGAGCCCGCCAGGGTACGCATAAAGTTCGACAGACTGGAGGCCGCCGCCATCCGTTCCGGCGGCAGGCCGGAGAGGGTGATGGTGGTCAGTGGCATAAAGAAGCACGCCACCGCAAAGCCCTGAATGAACTGCGGCCACGCGGAGGCACCAAAATCCATGCCCGGTTCAAAGGTATAGGCACGCCAGTAGAAGCACACCGCATACATAATGAAGCTGAAGGTGACCAGCCGACGCATATCGAGCTTATGGGCGAAACGACCAATGATTGGCGACAGCAGGACCGGGATGATCCCGACCGGTGCCGACGCCAGCCCCGCCCAGGTGGCCGTGTAGCCATATACCTCCTGCAACAGCTGCGGCAGCAGAACAATGGCGCCGAAGTAGAGCATGTAGGCAAGGCTTATACACAAGCAGCCTATGGTGAAGTTGCGCGACTTGAATAGCGACAGATCGACTATCGGGTTGTCATCCGTCAGCTCCCAGACAATCAGGAAGCTCAACGCCACCACCGCCACCACCGTCAGGACGATGATCTCCTGCGAGGCGAACCAGTCCAGCTCTTTCCCGCGGTCGAGCATGATCTGCAGGCTGCCGATGCCCAGCACCAGCAGCGCCAGCCCCACGCCATCAATGCGCCGTTGCTCGGTGCGGGTTTCGCGACCGCGCAGCGACTGCAGGGTCAGCAACACCACCACCGCGCCAATCGGCACGTTGATAAAGAAGATCCAGCCCCAGTGGTAGTTATCGCTGATATAGCCGCCCAGAATCGGGCCGCAGATCGGGGCGACGATTACCGTCATCGACCAGAGCGCCAGCGCGATGGAACGTTTGGCCGGTGGATAGTTGTTAAGGAGCAGACTTTGCGACAGCGGGATCAGCGGCCCGGCAACAATCCCCTGGATCACGCGGAAGAAGATCAGCATGGTGAGGCTGCTGGACATCCCGCACGCCCAGGAGGCGATCACAAAGGCGATGGTGGACCAGAGGAACAGTTTCACTTCTCCGACGCGCTTTGCCAGCCAGCCGGTGATCGGAATGGAGATAGCGTTCGCCACCCCGAACGAGGTGATGACCCATGTCCCCTGGCTCAGGGATGAGCCAAGGTTCCCGGCGATGGTCGGGATCGCCACGTTGGCGATGGTGGAGTCCAGCACCTGCATGAAGGTCGCCAGCGACAGCGCAATGGTCATGATGACCAGTTGCGCCCCTTCCAACGGTTTTTGCGGTTTTTGCTGCTGCATAACGCTCACCTTTGGATTAACCGGCGTTCGCCTTCACGATCTCATCGATCAGTTTATTCACGGGCTCAAGGCTGATCTCGCGGGCATTACTTTCGTAAGCCGGGTTAGAACGCGCCTGGTTCGCCAGCATCTGACCGTCGCGGTTAGCGGTATCGACCGTCACCAGCGTGGAGAGGCCAATGCGCAGCGGATGGTCCGCCAGCTGTTTCTCGTCCAGCTCGATACGCACCGGCAGACGCTGAACCACTTTGATCCAGTTCCCGGTGGCGTTCTGCGCAGGCAGCAGGGAGAAGGCGCTGCCGGTACCCATATCCAGGCCGACCACTTTACCGGTGTATTTCACCTCGTCGCCGTAGATATCGCTGACCACCGTGGCGCTCTGGCCGATACGCATATGCGCCAGCTGCGTCTCTTTGAAGTTAGCATCCACCCACAGGTTCGTTGCCGGCACGACCGCCATCAGCGGGGTTGAGGTACTGATCTGCGCGCCAGGTTGCACCGAGCGACGGGAAACGTAGCCGGTCATCGGGCTGACGATTTTGGTTCGCTCCAGCGCCAGCCAGGCGTTGCGCACTTCAGTCGCTGCCTGTTTCACCGCCGGTTGTTGATCGAGAGTCGTGTCCAGCACCACCGCCTGGTTGGCGTTGTATTGTTGGATGGCGACATCAAGCTGGGCCTGGGCGCTGGCGACCGCATCGCGGGCGTGTTGCAGCTCTTCACGGCCAATCAGGTTGGCGGTGCCGAGCGGAACGCGGCGATTAAAGTCGCTCTGCGCCTGGGCGAGAGCGGTTTTCTGCACGGTGATGTTGGCCTGCAGCTGCTTGCTGTTGATCATCTGCTGACGGGTCTGACGCACGCTCGAGGCCAGCTCGGTCTGCGCTTTTTCAAACGCCTGCTGTGCGTCGGTTGGATCCAGCGTCACCAGCACGTCGCCTTTTTGCACAAAGTCGGTATTGTCAGCCCAGACTTTCGTCACGCTGCCCGACACCTGCGCCATAATCTGAACCTGGTTCCCTGCCACGTACGCGTCATCCGTCTCTTCACTATGACGCAGTACTAAAAACCAATAGATCCCATATGCCACGGCAATGATAATAAAGAGCAAGGTCAGCAGCAGAAGGGCGCGCTTGCGTTTGCCTTTCTTCTTGTTGACCGGTTGCTGCGGGGTTGTGTTCTCCGCATTTGCGCTCATGATTTTCTCCACGATCTTATTATTTCACATCGGCTGAGCCGACCTGTTATCAGAAAGGCCAGCACTATTATGTGCTGGCCTGTCGGTTTTCTTATGAATCTGGATTTTTGGAGCGTGTCGTCGCGTTAGCGCAGCGCCTCAAGAACAGCGCCGTCTTCATCCATCTGGTCCAGACGGGTGAGAAGCTTACGGGTGATATGCTCGAGCTGCTCTTTCTCGGTACCACTTAAAGACGACCAGAGTTGATGCAGGCAGTTGTGCTGAGGTGGAAGCACCTCACGCAGGAATTCGTGACCTTTGTCGGTCAGTTGCAGATGCAGACAACGGCGGTCGTTGTCGCTTTCACGGCGTTCAATCCAGCCGCGTTTTTCCAGCTCATCGGCAATACGGGTTGCATTGGTACGAGACGAACCCAGGGCGCAGCTCAGCTCGGAAGGCTGGATGCTGTGATTCTCCTGAGACTCCAGCGTAATCAACGCCATAAATAACGTCTCGTTAATCCCTTGAGCTTTCAGCATCTTATTGCGATTTTCCAGCAGCTTGCCCTGCATGTGCATGCAGAGACGGGTCAGCAGGATCTCCTGATACGGGAAATCTGCATAGCGACTGGCGCGAAATTTAAGCATTTGTTCAATGGGCGTAAACGAACTATCCATTTGGGCATAACCTCATTAATTACAGCCGATATAGTAACGATAGTGACAAATAATGTAAATGAATTATTTGTGCGGCTAAAATTGATTAGACAAATTTCACCATCATCAAGAGCCGGGTAGATCCGTGACCCGGTAAGCACAGAAAAGAGGGGATTGCACTGGCAAAACGGGGATGGGACTTCGGGCGTAAGCTATTCATGCGGTATTCAAATATATTTCCCACATAAAAATTTCCGGAATAAATGATTGCGCCACCATATCAGACTGAGGGGCTCCTTAACACCCTGAGGAGCCCCAAACTTATCTAAACCTTATTGAATAGCTTCCTGACGATGGTAGCCGCGCCACCACACCAGCAGGTTCAGGATCGCCATCACCGTCCCGACCACACAGACACCCGTCCAGCCGCCATGCTGCCACGCGTAGGCGGAGATCAGTGACCCGGCGGCACCGCCGATAAAGTAGCTGGTCATATACCCGGCCGTGAGGCGGTTACGGGCGTCCGGCTTGACGCGGTAGATCACGGTCTGGTTGGTGATATGCACCCCCTGCACGGTGAGGTCCAGCACCAGGATGCCGACAATCAGCGCCAGCACCGAGACATGTCCGTACCAGATCGCCGCCCAGGAGAGGAGCAGCATCACCAGCCCGACGGTAGTGGTGATATGCGACTTGCCCTTGTCCGCCAGACCACCCGCAGGACGCGCGCCCAATGCCCCGGCAGCACCTGCCAGGCCGAACAGGCCGATCATCCCTTCAGAATAGTTGAATGGCGGGGAGGCCAGCAGAAAGGCCATCGACGTCCAGAGGATGCTGAAGTTGGCGAAGGTGAAACAGCCCAGCAGCGCCCGGGTACGCAGCAGTTTATCGCGGGTGAACAGGCTGAAAACGGACCCCAGCAGCTGGGGATAGTTAAGATGCGTCTCAGACTTCACCTTCGGCAGGCCGCGCCACAGGGCGAGGGCCATCACCACCATCAGCACCGACGCTACCCAGTACACGGTGCGCCAGCCGCCGATACCCGCCAGCAGACCCGCCACGGTACGCGCCAGCAAAATCCCCAGCAGCAGGCCGCTCATAATGGTCCCGACCACCTTGCCGCGTTTTTCCGGCGAGGCGAGAGTGGCGGCGAGCGGGACTAAAATTTGCGCCACCACCGAGAACAGTCCGGTCAGGGCGGTACCGACGATCATCATTGCCAGCGACTGGCTGGAGGCGGTGATCAGCATCCCGCCAGCGGCCAGCAGGGTCATGGAGACAATCATCGTCCGGCGCTCGAACATATCCCCCAGCGGGACGAGGAACAGCAGGCCCACGGCATACCCCAGCTGAGCGGCGGTAACGATAAAACCGGCCGAGCTGGCAGACAGTGAAAAGTTGCGAGCGATGGTTTCCAGCAGCGGCTGAGCGTAATAGTTACTGGCGACGGCCAGACCGGTTGCCACTGACATCAGCAGAATGAGAGCAGGGCTAAGCCCTTGATTATTTTTTGTCATCAGGTTTTTGAAATCATTAGTTGAGTGATTATTTTTTCAGAAACCATAATAACGGATGAAGGAGAAAGGAGGGGAGTTGTTGAGTGATGGATTGTGCGGTCTGGTCCCCTCTCGCTGCACGAGAGGGGAATCAGCAAGTACTTACTTCTGCGCAGCCAGCGCCTCATTCACCCACGCATCAAACTGCTGCTGGTGGGCTTTGATCCAGCCGTCAACGTGACCCTGGACATCGGCTTCCGAGGATTTGCCCGCGTGCATCATCGCGTTCTGGGCGTTGATATCCGCCAGCGGCAGCTTCATTACCGAGAACAGCTTCGCCGCTGCCGGGTTCTTCTCAGCCCAGGCTTTGTTGGCCACGATGTGCATGGTGTTGACCGGGAAACCGTAGTTCATGCCGTTAGGCAGTTTGGTGTCGATCTCTTTCTGCTCGCCCGGCAGGGAGGAGAACGGCACTTGCAGCCAGACCACATCTTTACCCGGCTTCAGCACGTCGCTCACCCAGTACGGCGTCCAGGTGTAATAGATGACCGGCTTGCCTTCCTTAAAGCGGGCGATGGTGTCGGCCATCATCGCCGAATAGTTGCCGTGGCTGACGTCGACGGTTTTCGCCAGGTCGAAGGCTTTGTTCTGGTGGTTAATCACTGCCTCGCAGCCCCAGCCCGGGGAGCAGCCCATCATGTCGGCTTTGCCGTCACCGTTGGTATCGAACAGTTTAGCGATCTTCGGATCCTTCAGCTGTTCGATGTTGGTGATGTGGTACTGATCGGCGGTTTTCTTGTCGATCAGGTAGCCCTGCGCTGCGCCGGAGACAAAGGTCCCTTCACGGTAGAACTTCTTATCGCCGCCCGCCGCGCTGTACATGTCGTCATGCAGCGGCTGCCAGTTCACGGCCGTAAAGGTGGCATCGCCGGAGGCAATGGAGGTATAGCCCACGTTGTAATCCACTTCGCTGGGCTTGCTGACGGTATAACCCAGCTTCTCCAGCGCCCGGCTCACCAGCCCGGTCTGGAACGACTCTTCGGAGATGGTGCTCTGTACCGGTTGCACGGTAATGCCTTTGCCCGGCAGATCGGCAGCAAATGCGCTGGTGGAGGCAAGGGTGGCAAACGCTGTGGCAAAAATTACGCTATGTCGCATCGTTGTTCCTTATTTTACGAATGGGCGGGTGATTAACCCGACAGGGCCGGTGTTGTACCAGCGACGGTTGCCGCGACTGCGTGAATCACGACCGACAGCCTGGGTCAGGCGGTCAAGAATAATGGCGAGGATCACGATCCCGACGCCGCCTACGGTCGCCAGTCCCATATCGAGACGGCCGATCCCGCGCAGCACCATCTGGCCCAGACCGCCCACGGCGATCATCGAGGCGATCACCACCATCGACAGGGCCAGCATCAGGGTCTGGTTAACCCCGGCCATAATGGTCGGCATCGCCAGCGGGAGCTGCACCTTAAACAGCATCTGGCGCGGGCTGGCACCAAACGAGCGCGAGGCTTCGATCAGATCAGCCGGCACCTGGTTGATCCCCAGAATGGTCAGACGCACAATCGGCGGCAGGGCGAAGATAATGGTCACCACCACGCCCGGCACGTTACCGATACCGAACAGCATCACGATCGGTACCAGGTAGACAAAGGCCGGGGTGGTCTGCATCGCATCCAATAGCGGGCGGATAATTTTGGCCGCCCGCGGACTGCGCGCCAGCCAGATCCCCATCGGCAGGCCTATCACCACGCAGAAGAGCAGGGCGGTCAGCACCAGTGCCAGGGTGATCATCGCCTGCGACCAGGCCCCGATCGCGCCGATCAGGATCAGCGAGATCAGCGTCGCCACGCCCATTCCCGCGCTGCCAAACTGCCAGGCAATCAGCGCGAACAGCGCAATCGCCACCGGAGCAGGCATCCCCAGCAGCATCTGCTGGAAGCCATTCAGGATGTAATCTACCGGCACGCGAATGCCCTGGAACACCGGACGGAAGTGGGTGACTACCCAGTCGATCCCTTCGGTGACCCAGCTGTCGAGCGGGATCAGCGTCTTATGGAACGGGTCCATAATATTGAAATGCTCGGGTGCCGGCGCAGGCGCGCTGGTCAGCCAGTCTGCCGCGCCGCCATCGGTTGGCGCAGGAGCTGCGGTGGAAGAGCCCCACGCGTCAGCGGATTGTGCCGCGCTGTCCGCAGCCTCGGTGGTACCCCACGGGTTTGATTGATCAGCCATTGTTTGCCCCCTCGCGATCTAAAGCCTGCAGCAACATGCGTTTTGAGATGATGCCGACGTACTGTTGTTCCTCTCCGACTACCGGTACCGCGCAAGGCGCCTGACCGACATGGGAGAGCAACTCGCTGAGCGGCGTTTCCGCGTCCACGGCAAGCGGAGCGTCAATTAACGCCGCATCGATACTCTGGTTTTCGCTAAGGGCGGTTTTCAGGGAATCGATGGAGACAATACCGACAAATTTATTCCCGCGTTCAACCAGATAGCCGTATTCGCGGTCTTCATCCTGCAGCAGCTTAAGCGCCGAGCGCGGGCCGAAACCTGGCGTTTTACGGATAATGCCGTTCGGGGCTCGGCGGGCAATATCTTTGGCGCTGAACACCTGACTAATATCCACCCCGCGGAAGAAGGTACGCACATAATCATTCGCCGGATTAATGAGAATTTCATCCGGGGTTCCCACCTGCACCACTTCGCCGTTTTGCATAATGGCAATCCGGTCGCCAATACGCATGGCTTCATCGAGGTCATGGGAAATAAAAACAATGGTACGTTGATGACGCGACTGCAGTTTTACCAGCTCATCCTGCATCTCGGTACGAATTAAGGGATCGAGTGCCGAGAAGGCCTCATCCATTAATAATATATCGGGATTGATCGCTAATGCGCGGGCTAATCCGACGCGCTGACGCATCCCGCCGGAAAGTTCATCCGGGTACGCGTGGGCGTAATTTTCCAGCCCTACCTGACGCAGCGCATCCAGCGCTTTTTCCTGGCGCTCATTGGCCGGTACGCCGGCTAATTCCATACCAAAGGCGGTGTTGTCTAATACCGTCATATGCGGCATCAGGGCGAACGACTGAAACACCATCGCAATCTTTTTTCTGCGCACCTCGCGGAGCTCGGCGTCCGATATTTTGGCAATATCAACGCCATCAATCAGCACCTGTCCGCGGGTGGGTTCAATCAGGCGATTGAGAAGGCGAACCATAGTGGATTTACCCGAACCGGATAACCCCATGATGACGAAAATCTCGCCTTCTTCAATGGCCAGACTGGCGTCTTTAACGCCAAGCGACAGCCCGGTTTTTTCCAGAATATGTTCTTTTGAAAGGCCTTTTTCAATATATTTGAATGCGCGCTGCGGGTTCTCGCCAAATACTTTATAAAGATTCTTAACTTCTAATTTAATTGCCATGCAATAAAGAATGTCCCGTTATTTATTTATGTCGATATCATTACCAGTGAATATAATTAACCGGCCATACCCTAACATACTCAGAATCTGAGACAACCCTGGATTGGCTTGTGGCATGATTTTTGCCGCGCGCGAACCGGCGCAATTTCCCATGAGATAAGGGCTGAGCGCGATATGAATTTTTCTTGAGAAATGTCTTATTGTGACGACATTCGCGGAGTGAAAACAAAAATGCGGGCGAATATGGCAGGGAAATAGCACCCCGAAAACATGAGCATTATATTCCACTCATGCGGGTGATATTTCCCTGCAGGGCCTTACAAAATAGCGTTCTTATCGATCCCCAGCCGCTTCATGCGCGACAGGAGCGTGGTGCGCTTCAGTCCCAGCCGTTTGGCCGCCCCTTTGGGTCCGGCGATCACGCCATTGGTCTCTTTCAGCACCCGCATAATGTGTTGATATTCCTCCTCGCCTTCGCGGATCGGACTGACTGGCGCCTCCGGCGTCGCGGTGCTGGCGAAGCGAGGATAATCGATATCCGGGAGCGACAGTTGCAGGACATTGCCGCGGGTCAGGAGCACCGCGCGCTCAATCACGTTTTCCAGCTCGCGCACGTTGCCCGGCCACTCCATTTTGCTGAGCTGACGCAGGGTATCCGCCGGGATGCTGTCGATATTGCGTCCCAGCCGGTGGGCGATCTTGAAGGTGAACGACTTCACCAGCAGGGGAATATCTTCCGGGCGTTCCCGCAGCGGCGGGAGGAAGATCGGGAACACGTTGAGCCGGTAGTAAAGGTCGCTGCGAAACTCACGATCGGCGACCATTTGCGTTAAGTCGCGGTTAGTTGCGGCAATCAGGCGCACGTCGGTATGGATGGTGCGGTTGCTGCCGAGCCGCTCAAACTCCTGCTCCTGGAGCACACGCAGCAGCTTGGGTTGCAGCTCAATGGGCATATCGCCCACTTCATCAAGAAACAGCGTGCTCTTGTCCGCCAGCTCAAAACGGCCGATATGCTGGGCGCTGGCGCCGGTAAACGCCCCGCGCTCGTGGCCGAACAGGTCGCTCTCCAGCAGCCCGGCAGGCATCGCCGCGCAGTTCATCTTCACCATCCGCCGCTCGCTGCGTCCGCTGAGATTATGAATAGCGCGTGCAATCAGCTCTTTACCGGTCCCGGTCTCCCCCAGGATCAGCACGGTGCTGTTGCTGTGGGCGACCATCTCCACCTGCTTCATCACCGTCATCATCGGCGAGCTGCGGCCAATGATTTCACCAAAGTCGGTGGCGACGTTGTTGATCTGCTCGGTCAGGGCGAGGTTCTCGTCGATCAGCCGCTCCTTGAGGTGGCTGATTTCGCGGTAGGAGAGGGCGTTATCCACCGCAATGGCGATGCGCTCGGCAATCTGGTTCAGCAGCTCCAGGTTCGAGGCGGTAAACACCTGGGCTTTGCACTGGGCCAGCTTCAGGGTGCCGAGGATCCGCTCGCGGAAAATTAGCGGGAACAGGCACAGGGTCTGATCCTGTTCGCCCCACATATCAAACAGCATCCGTTCGTAAGGGGCGTGCTGATCGCGACTGTGCAGGTTAAGCATCAGCATCTTTTTGTTACGCATCACTTTTTCGGACAGCGTGCCTTTCTCGTCCACCTCGCTCTGATCGTACAGCGGGGCGTTTTTATCCAGGTAATGGGTGGAGTAGACGAGGAGCTTGCCCTTGCGCTCGCTGCGCAACACCATGCTGATGGAATCAATGCCGAAGTTGCGCTGGATCTCCCGGGAGACCTCCGTCACCAGCTCATCGAGGTCGAGTTTCGACAGCACCGCGTTGGTGATGGCGACCAGCAGGCGAAAGTCGTTGCGCTCCCGGCACAGCACGTCATAGCTGTCGCTGTTATTCTGCCGGGCGAGGATCTGCTCCATCGCCAGACCGGCCGCCTGGGTCAGGGTTTGCAGCCGGGAGAGATCGCTCTCGCGCCAGGGCAGATCGTCGTCGCGCAGAAACTCGCAGCTGCCGAAGATCCGTCCGTCGGCCGCCAGCGGGGTCAGGCAGTAGTGGGCAAAGGGGGCATAAAGATCCAGCCCCGCCAGCGCCGGCCAGGTCTCTTTAAAGGTGTCCGCCTGACAGTGCAATACGTCCGGGCGCGACAGCATGCGGCGGAAAGGTCCGTTCGCCAGCAGCGGCTCATCTTCATAGCGGATATCCCGATCCTGCTCGTCAGTACCGTACAGACAGACGCGACGCTGCTCTGACTGCCAAAGCAGAATATGGGCGCGATCGGCCAGGTTCATCTGCCGGGCATGCCAGGTCAACGACCGCGCCAGGGCGCAGAGATCGGGCTGTTGCAGCAGCGTACGGGTAATATCGAACAATCCTTGATCGAGGGGATCGTTCGTGGGTGTATACGACATGCGTTATATCCAGAAAATGAGAAGCTAATAGGTGCTGCCGGGGTCAGCAAATACGCGGTAGCGGTTCGGCATGCGGTAAGTTCAGGGTTCGCTTCACGCCGTACAGTCCGGTGAGCCGGACACCTTTGCGTTCCACCACCTCGCCGATGATGGCCGCCTCCTGGCCCAGAGGATGCTGGCGTAGTAAGCCTAGCACGCGCTCCGCTTCATGGCGTCCGACCGCAATCACCAGCTTGCCTTCGTTGGCGAAGTTGAGCGGATCCAGGCCCAGCAGTTCGCACGCGCCGCGCACGGCGGGCTTCACCGGCAGGGCGTTCTCCTGTAATTCGATCCCACAGCCGCTGCTGGCGGCAAACTCATGGGCGACGGCATTCACGCCGCCGCGGGTAGCGTCGCGCAGGGCTTTGATGCCCGGCTCCCCTCGCAGGGCCTGAATCAGCGGCGTCAGGACGGCGCAGTCGCTTTGCAGATCGCCGTCCAGGCCTAAGCCTTCGCGCAGGTTCAGGATGGTCGCACCGTGATCGCCCAGCGTACCGCTGACCAGCAGCAGATCGCCGACCGTAATCTGGCGCATGCCCCAGTTTACCCCCTCGGGAATCGAACCGATACCGGCGGTGTTAATAAACACCTTATCCGCCGCGCCGCGCGGCACCACTTTGGTATCGCCGGTCACAATGGTGATGCCTGCTTCAGAGGCGGCGGCGGCCATGCTGGTGACGATGCGTTCCAGCGTCGCCATCTCCAGCCCCTCCTCAAGGATAAAGCCGCAGGAGAGCCAGCGCGGGATCGCCCCGCTGACCGCCACGTCGTTGGCGGTGCCGCAGATCGCCAGCTTGCCGATATCGCCCCCGGGGAAGAACAACGGGTCAATCACGTAGCTGTCGGTGGAAAAGGCCAGCCTGTCGCCCTGGGCGGTAAGCTCATGCAGGGGAATACGGGCCTGATCTTCCTGCTCGTTCAGCAATGGGTTGGCGAAGGCGCGCATAAAAAGTTCGCCGATCAGCTGCTGCATGGCCTGGCCGCCGCTCCCGTGGGCGAGGGTTATCTGTTTCAACTTTCACACTCCTGAGAACGGTACTGAAACCAGGCGCTACACGCCCCTTCGGATGACACCATCAGCGCGCCAAAGGCGCTTTGCGGGGTGCATTTATTACCAAACAGCGGGCACTGGGCCGGTTTGCAGCGCCCGGTCAGGACAGCGCCGCAGCGTGCCTCAGGATCGTCGCAGATAGCTTGCACGCAAGGCTTGAAATGGTGTTCGGCGTCGAACTGGCGATAAGCCCCGGTGAGATGTACGCCGGAGTGTTCGATTACCCCCAGCCCGCGCCATTCGCTGTCGCCTTCGATGCCAAACACCTCGGCAATCGCGGCCTGCGCCACGGTATTGCCCGCTTCCGGCACGATGCGGCGATACTGATTTTCGACCTGGCTGACGCCCGCGATTTTCTGCTCCACCAGCATCAATACGCCCTGCAGCAGATCCACCGGTTCAAAACCGGCCACCGCCAGCGGGCGCTGATGTTCAGCGGCGATAAAATCGTAGGCGTGGGTGCCAATCACCATGCTGACGTGCCCGGGCGCCAGGAAGGCGTCGATGCCGTTCTCCGGCTGTTCCAGCAGGCTTTTCAGCACCGGGATCAGGGTAATGTGTTGACAGAAAAAGAAGAAGTTCTCCACCTTAGCGGCCTTCGCCTGGCGCAGGGTCAGGGCGGTGGCGGGCATGGTGGTTTCAAACCCCAGACCAAAGAAGACCACTTTGCGGTCCGGGTTCTGCTGGGCCAGCTTCAGGGCGTCGGCGGGGGAGTAGATAATCCGCACGTCCGCGCCGCGCATCCGGGCATCCAGCAGGGAGCCGTTTTTACCCGGGACCCGCATCGCATCCCCGAAGGTGCAGAAGATCACCTCAGGGTGGCTGGCGATCTCAATGCAGGTGTCGATCCGCCCCATCGGCAGGACGCATACCGGGCAGCCGGGACCGTGGATAAACTCAATATTCTCCGGCAGGAGTTGATCGAGCCCGAACTTAAAGATGGCGTGGGTATGTCCGCCGCACACCTCCATGATCCGCAGCGGACGCTGGGGGGTATAAGGCAAGGCTTCGGCGCGGGTTTTCAGCGTCTCAATCAGGCGCATCACCTTCTGCGGGTCGCGGTATTCATCAACAAAGCGCATCAGCGGGACTCCTCGCCAAACAGCAGCGGGCCGACATCCGGCTCGACGTCGAACATATTCTGCAGGGCGGCGAGGGTATCCAGCGCCTCCTCTTCATTAATCACGCTCATGGCGAAGCCGACGTGGACCAACACCCACTGGCCGAGACGGCTGGTGCCGTTTTCGTCGTGAGCACCCACCAGGGTCAGATCCACATCGCGCAGCACGCCGCAGACCTCAACTTTGGCCTGCATACCGTCCACGATGGCGCTGATTTTTCCGGGTACGCCTATGCACATCGCTGCGCCTCCAGCCAGTCAAGCCAGGCATCCATCCCGTCCCCGCGCGTGGCGGAAACCAGCAGGATCGCAATATCCGGATTCACTTCCCGGGCGGCGGCGAGGCATTTCTCAACGTCAAAGTTGAGGTACGGCAGCAGATCGACCTTGTTGAGCAGCATGATGGAGGCGGCGGCGAACATGTGCGGGTACTTCAGCGGCTTGTCCTCGCCCTCGGTGACGGAGAGCACCGCCACCTTATGACGCTCCCCGAGATCGAAGCTCGCCGGGCAGACCAGGTTGCCGACGTTTTCGATAAACATAATCCCGCCCTCGTCCAGGGGCAGACGCTGCATGGCATCAAAGATCATCTGCGCATCCAGATGACAGCCTTTACCGGTATTGACCTGGATCGCCGGGGTGCCGGTAGCGCGGATCCGCTCGGCGTCATTGACGGTCTGCTGATCGCCTTCGATCACCGCGCAGGGCACGCGCTGCTGTAAGCGCTTTAAGGTCTCGGTCAGCAGGGTGGTTTTACCGGAGCCGGGGCTGGAGACCAGGTTCAGCGCCAGCTGCTGCCGGGCGCTGAACCGCTGGCGGTTCTGCTTAGCGAGCTGATTATTTTTGCTCAGCACGTCGATCTCAATCTCGACCATCTTGCGCTGGCTCAGGCCCGGCGCGTGCGTGCCTGCGGCGCCCTGGCCGTAATCAAGCTGGCCCGGCTGCTGTTCTGAAGGGGCAAAATCCCCGCCAGCAATCCGCGTGACGTTAAATGCCTGGCGTGGTGCCGGAGAGAAGGGGGCGCTGCGAAAAGCGGAATGGGCATTCCGCTCATCACCTTCTATATAGAGGTTGCCCTGGGCGCAACCGCAGGTGGTACACATGATTTACTCCTGTTCAATTTCCAGACGCGTGATATGCAGTCCGTCGTCGGCGACGATATTCAGACTTGCGCCGCCACAGTCGGGGCAGCGTCGTACGCGATGGGTAAGCAGCTGGACATAAGCCTGACAGTCCTGACACCAGCATTCCGCCTGCTGCTCTTCGAGATGCAGCCCGCAGCCTTCAGCCAGGGTGCCGCGGCACACCAGCTCAAAGCAAAATTCCAGCGCGCTGCTTTCGACGCAGGAAAAGGCGCCGACGCGCAGCCAGACATCCGTCACCCGCTTCGCGTGGTGCTGATGGGCCTGTTGTTCGATCAATTCCAGCGCCTGCTGGCAGAGGGTGATTTCGTGCATTGTGCTATTCCCGTTGAAGTCATGGGGGTAAAGCAATATTGATGCCAGCTTTTAGAGAGGAGACAGGGCGGGGAAAGCATGAGCCCTGACAAAGATGACGAAATGACATGTCATTTTTTGTGATCGGCCAGACTTTAAAAAATATTTATCATTAAATTCAGGTAGTTAAAAAATGGCATGGATCGTGCTTAGTGAAGCGAACTCTTTACATATGACGCATCAGGTACTTCACCATGACACTTACCGAATTGAGCGAAAAAGCCAATTTTATTGCCGGGCACCAGCGTGTGCTCCGCTCCCACTGGAATCACTACGGCAATTCACTGGTTCAGGCCATCACCCTCTCCAGAGCCAGTCTGCACCTGAGCGTGGGCTGCAATAACGACAATGGGCTGGGTTTCTGGCTGTTTGACCACTTCCTGATCCGCGTGACGCCTGAGCAGGCGTTCAACGGGCATATCTTCAATTACACCATCGAAGCGCGCGACGACCAGCAGAGCGTGCTGATTGGTCGTGCCCGGCTGAGCGACGACGGGATGCTGGACGGCACTATACACATCGACCAGCGCGAGGCGGTGTTCAACCATTTCCTCGACAAAATCAACGGCGTGTATACCGCGCTGTATGAAGCCACCGAACGCGGCGAATCGCTGACCCTGGCGACACTCGCGCAGCACCACGCTGCGGTCTGAATTCGATGTCGTCAGGTGTCGAAAATGACACTTCCGCCATTTTTCGTCAAAAATGACTATCACCAGAGGACTCCAGGTGAATCGTTTTGTAATTGCTGATCCCACGCTGTGTATCGGGTGCCACACCTGTGAAGCGGCCTGCTCAGAAAACCATCGCCAGCATGGCCTGCAAAGCCAGCCGCGACTGAAAGTGATGCGCAACAACACCGACTCCGCGCCGCAGCTTTGCCATCACTGTGAAGATGCCCCCTGCGCCCAGGTGTGCCCGGTCAATGCCATCACCCGCATCGACGGCGCTATCCAGCTCAATGAAAGCCTGTGCGTCAGCTGCAAGCTGTGCGGTATTGCCTGCCCATTTGGCGCCGTTGAGTTTACCGGCAGCCGCCCGCGGGCCATTCCTGCCAACTGTAATACCAGCAAGGCACCGATGGCTCCTCCGGCTCCCGCCAGCGTCAGCCCGTTCCTTGACTGGGTGCCCGGCGTGCGCGCCATCGGTGTGAAGTGCGACCTCTGCTACTTCGACCCGGACGGTCCGGCGTGCGTGCGTACCTGCCCGACCAAATCCCTGCGTCTGATTGATAACCAGGACATCGCGCTCGCCAGCAAACGCAAACGCGAACTCACCCTGCATACGGATCTGGGCGATCTGTCGCTGTTCCAGTCGCAACAAGGAGAGCTTTGATGAACGCCTTATCCTTAATTAACCAGGCGCTGGCGTGGTATGTCATCAGCGCGGTGCTGGCCCTCATTTTTTGCGCTAACCGCTCAGTCAGCGGCGCCATCGCCGGGATCGGCGGGGCGATTGCCAGCGCCATGGCGGTGGGGGCCGGGGCGATGGCACTGCTCTCCCCGCAGGCCGGGTCCCTGTATGCAGAGATGCGCTGGCTGCACCTCGGCATGCAGATGAGCGGCATCCGGGCGATATGGCTGATCGCCATCGGCCTGCCGATGTGCCTGATCAGCCTGTATACCATTGCCTGGCACCGCCACCCGCAGGCGAAAGCCAACGGCCTGCTGACCAACCTGCTGATGGCCGCCGCCGTGGCTGCCATCATGGTCGATAACCTCGGCTGGCTGGTGGTGATGGCTGAAGTGATGGCTCTCTGCGCCGCGTTTCTCACCGGTTGCGCCCAGTCCGGCAAGCTGTGGTTTGTGCTGGGCCGTCTGGGGACCCTCCTGCTGGCCATCGCCTGCTGGCAGGCGTGGAGCTACTACGGCACCCTGAACTTCGGGGCGATGAGTGCCCTGGCTACCGCCCAGGCACCGGGGGCCAGCATCTGGCTGCCGGGGCTGGCGGGCTTTGGCCTGCTGGCCGGGGTGATCCCGCTGCACGGCTGGGCCCCGCAGGCCCATGCTAACGCCAGCGCTCCGGCTGCCGCGCTGTTCTCCACGGTGGTGATGAAGGTCGGTCTGTACGGCATGCTCACCGTGGCCCTGAGCGGGGCGCTACCGCCGCTGTGGCTCGGGGTGCTGCTGCTGGTGATGGGGATGCTCACCGCCTTTATCGGCGGCCTGTACGCCCTGATGGAGCACAACATCCAGCGCCTGCTGGCCTACCACACCCTGGAAAACATCGGCATTATCCTGCTCGGCCTCGGGGCGGGCGTCACCGGTATTGCGCTGCACAGCAACCTGCTGATTGCGCTTGGCTTTACCGGTGGCCTCTATCACCTGGTCAGCCACGGGCTGTTTAAAACCACGCTGTTCCTCGGCGCGGGCGCGGTGTGGTATCGCACCGGCCATCGCGACATCGAGAAGCTCGGCGGTATCGGCAAAAAAATGCCGCTGATCTCGCTGGCGATGCTGGTGGGGCTGATGGCGATGGCGGCCCTGCCACCGCTGAACGGCTTTGCCGGAGAGTGGGTGATCTACCAGTCCTTCTTTAACCTCGGCACCCACGATGCGTTTGTCGCCCGCCTGCTGGGGCCGCTGCTGGCAACCGGCCTGGCGATCACCGGCGCGCTGGCGGTGATGTGTATGGCGAAAGTCTATGGCGTCACCTTCCTCGGCGCTCCGCGCACCAAGGAGGCGGAAAACGCCTGCTGCGCCCCGGGGCTGATGACCTTCAGCACCGTGCTGGCGGCGTTGCTCTGCGTGGCGGGCGGCGTGGCGGCCCCGTGGTTCCTGCCGATTATCAGCGGCCTGTTCCCGGTCAGCGGCGGGGAGATGTCTACCGTCTCGCAACCGATAATGACCCTGCTGCTGCTCGCCGGTCTGCTGCTGCCGTTTATCCTGCTGGTGCTGTTCAAGGGCGACCGCCTGCCGAACCGCTCCCGCGGCTTTGCCTGGGTCTGCGGCTACGATCACGAGGCCTCAATGGTCATCACCGCCCACGGCTTTGCGATGCCGGTGAAAGAGTCCTTTGCCCCGGTGCTGAAGCTGCGCAAGTGGCTTAACCCGGTGCGCCTGATCCCCGGCTGGCAGTGCGACGGCACCGCCGTATTGTTCCACCGTATCGCCCTGATTGAGCTGGCGGTGCTGGTGGTTGTTGTTATCTCCCGAGGAGCCTGAGCATGACCCTCATTTATGCACTGATACAGGCGCTGGTGCTGTTTGCCGCTGCGCCGCTGCTGGCGGGCATTACCCGCGTGGCGCGTGCCCGTCTGCATACCCGTCGCGGGCCGGATATCTTCCAGGAGTACCGGGATCTGATCAAACTCCTGGGCCGCCAGAGCGTGGCCCCGGCGGCGTCCGGCTGGGTCTTCCGTCTGATGCCCTTTGTGATGGTGGCGGTGATGTTCGCCATTGCCACCGCGCTGCCGGTGATCACTATCGCTTCACCGATGCCTGCGCTGGGGGATCTGATCACCCTGATCTACCTCTTCGCCATCGCCCGCTTCTTCTTCGCCATCGCCGGGCTCGATACCGGCAGCCCGTTCACCGGGATTGGCGCCAGTCGTGAAGCGATGCTCGGCGTGCTGGTGGAGCCGATCCTGCTGCTCGGTCTGTGGGTTGCCGCTCAGGTGGCAGGCACCACCCACATCAGCGCCGTGACCGCAACCATCTACCACTGGCCGGCGGCGCACTCCGTGACGCTGATTCTGGCGCTTTGCGCCTGTGCCTTCGCCACCTTTATTGAGATGGGTAAGCTGCCGTTTGACCTCGCCGAAGCCGAGCAGGAGCTGCAGGAAGGCCCGCTGTCGGAATACAGCGGGGCGGGCTTTGCGCTCCTCAAGTGGGGCATCAGCCTGAAACAGCTGGTGGTGCTGCAGATGTTCGTCGGGGTGTTTATCCCCTGGGGACAGATGACGCAGTTCTCCGCAGGCGGCCTGCTGCTGGCGCTGGTCATTGCGGTGGTCAAGCTGGTGGTGGGTGTGCTGGTGATAGCCCTGTTTGAGAACAGCATGGCGCGTCTGCGCTTTAACGCCACCTCACGGATTACCTGGACCGGTTTCGGTCTGGCATTTTTAGCTTTCGTCTCCTTGCTGGCGGCGTGACTGTAGAGAATAACCATGTCTGAAGAAAAAGTTGGTCAACACTATCTCGCCGCACTGCATCAGGCCTTCCCTGGCGTGGTGCTGGATGAAGCCTGGCAGACTAAAGATCAAATCACCGTGACGGTGAAAATTAACTACCTGCCGGAAGTGGTCGAGTTCCTGTACTACAAACAGGGCGGCTGGCTGTCGGTGCTCTTTGGCAACGATGAACGCCAGCTCTGCGGCAGCTACGCCGTCTACTACGTGCTGTCGATGGAGCAGGGCACCCGCTGCTGGCTCACCGTGCGCGTGGAAGTGGACGCCGACAAGCCGGAGTTCCCGTCCGTCACCCCGCGCGTGCCCGCGGCGGTGTGGGGCGAGCGCGAAGTGCGCGACATGTATGGCCTGGTGCCGGTTGGCCTGCCGGACGAGCGTCGTCTGGTGCTGCCGGATGACTGGCCGGACGAACTCTATCCGCTGCGTAAAGACAGCATGGATTATCGTCAGCGCCCGGCCCCGACCACCGACAAAGAGACCTACGCGTTCATCAACGAACTCGGCGACAAGAAAAACAACGTGGTGCCGATTGGCCCCCTGCACGTCACCTCCGATGAGCCGGGCCACTTCCGCCTGTTCGTGGACGGCGAGAACATCATCGACGCCGACTACCGCCTGTTCTACGTCCATCGCGGCATGGAGAAGCTGGCCGAAACCCGCATGGGCTACAACGAAGTGACCTTCCTGTCGGATCGCGTCTGCGGCATCTGCGGCTTTGCCCACAGCACGGCCTACACCACCTCGGTGGAGAACGCGATGGGGATCGTGGTCCCGGAACGCGCCCAGATGATCCGCGCCATCCTGCTGGAGGTGGAGCGTCTGCACTCGCACCTGCTGAACCTCGGCCTGGCCTGCCACTTCGTCGGCTTCGACTCCGGCTTTATGCAGTTCTTCCGCGTGCGTGAAACCTCCATGAAAATGGCGGAGATCCTCACCGGGGCGCGTAAAACCTACGGCCTGAACCTGATCGGCGGCATCCGTCGCGACCTGCTGAAAGAGGACATGATCGCCACCCGTCTGCTGGCCCAGCAGATGCGCCGCGAGGTGCAGGACCTGGTGGATATCCTCCTGAGCACGCCGAATATCGAGCAGCGCACCGTGGGCGTGGGTCGTCTCGACCCGCAGATCGCCCGCGATTTCAGCAACGTCGGCCCGATGGTGCGCGCCAGCGGCCACGCCCGCGACACCCGCGCCGATCACCCGTTTGTCGGCTACGGCCTGCTGCCGATGGAGGTCCACACCGAGCAGGGCTGCGACGTGATTTCCCGCCTGAAAGTGCGCATCAACGAGGTCTACACCGCCCTGAACATGATCGATTTTGGCCTCGACAACCTGCCGGGCGGCGAGCTGATGGTGGAGGGCTTTACCTACATCCCGAACCGCTTTGCGCTGGGCTTCAGCGAAGCGCCGCGCGGGGATGATATCCACTGGAGCATGACCGGCGACAACCAGAAGCTGTGGCGCTGGCGCTGCCGGGCGGCCACCTACGCCAACTGGCCGACGCTGCGCTACATGCTGCGCGGGAACACTGTCTCCGACGCGCCGCTGATTATCGGCAGCCTCGACCCTTGCTACTCCTGCACCGACCGCATGACGGTGGTGGACGTGCGCAAGAAAAAAAGCAAGGTGGTGCCGTACAAAGAGCTGGAACGCTACAGCATTGAACGCAAGAACTCGCCGTTGAAATAACCCGGAGCACCCATGTTTACCTTTATCAAAAAAGTCATCAAAACCGGCACGGTGACGGCGTCCTACCCGCTGGAACCGATTGCGGTCGACAAAAATATGCGCGGCAAGCCGGAGCACGACCCTAAGCAGTGTATCGGCTGCGCGGCGTGCGTGAACGCCTGCCCGTCGAATGCCCTGACGGTGGAGACCGATTTAAAGAACGGGGAGCTGTTCTGGCAGTTCAATCTGGGGCGCTGCATCTTCTGCGGACGCTGTGAGGAGGTCTGCCCGACCACCGCCATCAAACTCTCCCAGGAGTACGAGCTGGCGGTGTGGAGCAAGGCCGATTTCCTCCAGCAGTCGCGCTTCGACATCTGCCACTGCCGGGTGTGCGAGCGCCCGTACGCGGTGCAGAAAGAGATCGACTACGTCATCGAACTGCTGCGCCACAACGGCGACAAACGCGCGGAACGTCACCGGGAGAGTTTTGAGACCTGCCCGGACTGCAAGCGCCTGCAGGGGCTGACCCCTTCGGACAAAATCCATCTGACCCGCGAGATGAAGGACGCGACACAATGAGCGAACTGTTAGGGCCACGTAACGAACAGGGGATCCCGGTGCCGGTGACGGTGGATGAGTCCATCGCCAGCATGAAGGCCTCGCTGCTGAAAAAAATTAAGCGCTCCGCCTACGTCTACCGCGTCGACTGCGGCGGCTGCAACGGCTGCGAGATTGAGATCTTCGCCACCCTGTCGCCGATATTCGACACCGAGCGCTTCGGCATCAAGGTGGTGCCATCCCCGCGCCACGCCGACATTCTGCTGTTTACCGGGGCAGTCACCCGTGCGATGCGCTCCCCGGCGCTGCGCGCGTGGGAATCGGCACCCGATCCAAAAATCTGTATCTCTTACGGGGCCTGCAGCAACTCCGGCGGCATCTTCCACGACCTGTACTGCGTCTGGGGCGGCACCGATAAAATCGTCCCGGTGGATGTCTACATCCCCGGCTGCCCGCCGTCGCCTGCCGCCACTCTGTACGGTTTTGCCATGGCGCTGGGGCTGCTGGAGCAGAAGATCCACGCCCGCGAGCCGGGGGCGCTGGACAACCAGCCCGCTGAACTGCTGCATCCGGAGATGGTTCAGCCCCTGCGGGTGCGCATCGACCGCGCCGCGCGCCGTCTGGCGGGCTACCGCTACGGTCGCCAGATCGCCGACGACTTTATGCGCCATCTGCTGGAAGGGGATAAAAGCGTGGCGGCCTGGCTGGCCCGGGAGAACGATCCGCGTCTGAACGAGATCGTCGGCAACCTCATCCAGGTGGTCGGGCAGGAGCGTATCTGATGAGCGAAACCGTGGTCTTCAGCCAGCTCAGCCGCAAGTTCATTGATGAAAATGACAACACTCCCGACGACGCCCAGCAGGTGATCTACTACGGGCTGGCCATCGGCCACCATCTGGGGGTCATCGACTGCCTGGAGGCGGCGCTGACCTGTCCGTGGGAGGCGTACCTGGCGTGGATCGCCACCCTGGAAACGGGGAGCGAGGCGCGGCGCAAAATGGAGGGCGTGCCGCGCTACGGGGAGATTGTGATCGACGCTAATCATATTGTGATGCTGGCCAGCGCCTTTGATGCCGCGATGGCGCGTCAGACGGCGCAGCAGCAGACGTGGAGCCGGGCGATGCTCGGCATGCTCCACGCCATTCACCAGGAAAACGCCATCTATCTGATGGTTCGGAGGCAACGTGACTGATGTTTTACTCTGCGTCGGCAACAGCATGATGGGCGACGACGGTGCCGGTCCGCTGCTGGCCGAGATGTGCCGCGAGACACCGCGCGGCGACTGGGTGGTGTTCGACGGCGGCAGCGCCCCGGAAAACGACGTGGTCGCGATCCGCGAGCTGCGCCCGGCGCGCCTGCTGATTGTCGATGCGACGGATATGGGATTAAACCCGGGCGAAATCCGCCGCATCGATCCGGACGATATCGCCGAGATGTTTATGATGACGACGCACAATATGCCGCTTAATTATCTGGTGGATCAACTAAAGGGGGATGTGGGGGAGGTGATCTTCCTCGGTATTCAGCCGGATATTGTGGGGTTTTATTATCCGATGACGGAGGCGATTAAAGCTGCTGTTGAGAGGGTGTATGAAAGTCTGCTAGACCGGGATGGGGTGCTGGTGTTTGGGGAGTTGTAGCGCGTAATCACGAAGGTACCTCTCTGGAAATGCCCGGTGGCGGCTAGCGCCTTACCGGGCCTACGAAAAATGCGTCATCTGTTGATATCGTGGGTTTGTAGGCCGTGCAAGGCGTCAGCCGCCGCCCGGCAGAAGCGAGCACAATGTTTAAACCAGGTTGCTGACTGCATGTACCTCTCTGGAATTGCCCGGTGGCGGCTTACGCCTTACCGGACCTATGCCTGTGTTTTTTATTAGTTCTGATTTTCGTGAAGTGGTAAACCGAAATTCATTTTGACGGGTATATGAGCACAGGAGTTTAAGGCGTGAGATTGCATGAAAGAGTAGGGAAGATGTTTATGCTTGCCGTTGTGGTCAGCCTGGCGGCAGGTTGTGCGCCGTTACATCCTGCTGGATGTCATAAAACTACCGCAATGGGTAACTGCGGTTCTGGCCGCTGGGACGATCAGGATAAATGGGGCGCGCAGGCGCGGGGTATTAAGGCGGCGATAGAAGATAAAATTGCTGAGCCGCAACGCTGGAAGGGCAAAAAATGCCTGTTGCATATGGAATTTGCGCAGGATGGTACGGCATTGAAGGTATCAACCAGCAAGGGTAACAAAGAGTATTGTGAGGCGGTGAAGTTGGCAGCCCAAAAAGCGAAGTTTCCGGCGTTTACAAATCCGGAAGTGTATCGGGATTTTCAGAAGTCTGGGTTTGATATGTGGGGGTAGCTGGCTAATGCTTTTTTGGGTGTCCGATTTGTGCCAAACGCGGAAACTGATATAATCTGCTGTTTTAATGAATGTGGATATGATTTGCATAAAAATTTTCACATTATCTCCCATCCGCGTCGCCTGTCACGGGATTAAAGGGGCTTGTAGGTGCTTCAAAAGCATCCCAAAGATCAGACCTGAATGGCGAGGGGGAAATTGTGCGCATTATACTAAATCAATTCATTAACTATTTTTCATGCCCCATCAATGTCTCACATTACTTAAAGTTAAGTATTGTAAAAGGAGGTTTTTATGTATCTAAAAAATATTCAAATAGATAATTATGGTGCCATTCCAAAACTAAATATTGAATTCCCATTTAATGATGACGGTACCCCGAAGCCTGTAGTTCTTGTTGGTAAAAATGGTTCGGGAAAAACACTACTCACTTCCAGTATAGTTGACTCACTTATTCAAATTAAACGTTCTGAATTTCACTCCATCACTGAGGCAAAAGATAACTCTTATTATAAAGCTGGGAAAAAAGATTATATAAGAGAAGGTCAGTTGTTTAGTTTCGTAAGAATAAGTTATGTCCTCAATGATGCTAAGCGATTAGTTTATAACGATATAACAAGTTATACTCCTAGTGAAACCCAAAAGTTACTTCAACATTATAATATCAATTTCCAACATGATTTCACGGATAATGGATTCTCAAAATCGATTGAAGGCGAAGCTAAAGGGGTTTTTTCAAAAAATGCCATACTATACTTCCCAGTAAATAGATATTACAATCCTGCATGGCTAGTCGAACGAACAGACCCTCGAATTGAAACTATAGAATCATACGTGGGTAAAAATACTGACAACTTCATCAAAACTAATGTTATTAACTCCATAGAATCTTGGATTTTGGATGTCATATTAGATGCAGAGTTGTATGAGAAGCAGATCATTCCTGCGCAACCTTATATATTATTGGGAGGGGTTTTTCAACCAATTAACGGAAGTTTAATTGGGGCAAATAAAGGGAAGAACACTCAAATACAATTTTTAATAAATAAAGTTCTTACAACTATATTAAAATCGAAAATACCTAATTTAGAATCGGCTAGATTCGGTATTAGCAATAAAGAGTCAGGGAGGAAAATATCTGTTATTATACGAGAGAAAGGTTCTGATAATGATGTAATGATCTCCCCCACCTTTTCTCATATGTCATCCGGCGAGGCCATGCTTGTTGCGCTATTTTGTTCAATAATAAAAAATTTCGATGCCGTATCAGGTGCCGAAAAACTCAATCTCACCGAAATTACAGGCCTCGTAATAATTGATGAAATAGACCTGAATCTTCATATTGAATACGCTAAAAAGGCTGTTCCTGAGCTTCTAAGTCTTTTTCCTAAAGTTCAATTTATCATTACAAGTCACTCACCATTTTTCCTGCTTGGAATGAAAGATATCTTCAATTTAAATTATCAGGTTATCAGTACTCCAGGTGGTGAGATTATTGAGGAATCTGATTTTGAGGAATTACAAACAGCATATTCCATTTTCATCGAAAGATTTGAGGATATCAAAGAAAATCTTACTATCCTAGAAAATGAGATTTATAAATCCACAAGAACATTGGTTATAACTGAAGGGAAAACCGATTGGAAACACTTAAAGGCAGCTTTATTGCACTACCAAGATAAAGGTGAGTTTAAAGAACTAGACTTTTCTTTCCATGAATATGAAGATGCGTCGTTTTCAGATGATAAACTTCATAATTTTTTAACAAATGTAGCTCAAGTTTCAAATACTAAAAAAATCATAGGTATTTTTGATCGAGATGAGGGAAATGGTAGAAAATATAGTAATAATAAAATTAATGAATTAGGTAACAACGTGTATGCTATGACCATACCCCAACCTGAACACAGAAGTTATCATGATGGTATATGCATTGAATTCATGTATAAAGATAATGACTTGTTTAAGGAAAATGAAGATGGCCGCCGACTTTATGTTTCTAGTCAGTTCAATGATAATGGGAGATTAATTAAAGACATTCGGGTAGGAGTTCAAAACCATAATAAAATAAAAGGTAAAAATAATATAAAAAACGACAATATAGTCGATTCTGAAGTGATAGATATCTCCGGAAGATCTTTAGCTATGTCAAAAAATGACTTCGCAAACGCAGTTCTAAATCAATGTGATACATTTAAAGGCATGGATTTTTCAGCATTCAGAGAACTATTCGAAACATTGTCTGAAATAATTAAGAAGTGATAAAATGGTGTGTGTTAAATAAATACACACCATTTTAAATTCATTAATTTATATGTGATAAGTCGTAGTGTAGCCATATCTGTAATTGGTTAAAATAAATATTGACCCATGTTGGAAGGAGTAAAATAAGATTTCAGTTTCGTAATGGAGCTATTTTATTAGCTGAAAATATTATTATAAACTCTAGGCATAGCACTTATATCTTAATTTTATATCTATTACTTATGTGGACTTTAATTTCATGGCTTTCCTCTTAAGTCATATCATCAATATTGATTTTTACAATTTCCTGTCGTTGAACCGTGACGCGTAATATCGGGAATTTCCTAGGCTTATATTCTCCATTTAGTATTAAAGTTATGGGGTTTAAAGGCCGCAGGATATTTACTATGTGTTTAATTAAATTTCTTCTAATTCTTGTTGGTATGTTCCTCTCAAGCGATCTACTTACTACATGATGCAATGGGTAATAAGGATATAAAGACAAGGATTTTAATAAATCATTTGTAGCTATACGACCATTTAGGCCAAAAGATGAAAATAGTTGAATTAGCTGAGATGCTATAAAGTTTTTTTGTGATGATATAGTCCGATTTTGGGTTGTGACATGGACGGGAAAATAAGATGGTTTTCCAAGTTGCCTGCTACGAATCAGAACATGATGTACTACCTTTTTCCAGTCGGGATTAAAATAGTTAGCACCTTCAAAATATTCTCCAATATAGCTGCCATTGATAATATGATTGTTATAAAAGGCGCTAAGCAACTCCCCAAGGGTTTTGTTGCATGGAGCACTCAATACCGCCTTTCCAACCATCCATCGACAAGGCCAGTTTGATGACGAGTTTATATTTTTAGTTGAAGCAGCAACTCCATACCATGCAAATCGACAGGGATCATTACTTGGGCCATTAATTAAATTAATGTTATATTCTTCAATTTTGCTTGTATTAGATGCGTAATAAATATCAAAATTTAACCATTGTTTGTAAAGCTCAAGTTCCTTATAGGTGCTGTCTTTTTTAGATTTATCATATTTCGCAATAGGAACATTGCAAATGTGTGCCTCTTTCTCGGTAACTTTTGCTTGTAAAATAAAGGCTTTCTTTCATTTAAAATAGACTTAGAGTGTGCGTCAACAATTTTTTCGTCAAAGATAAACATTGCATCGCCTAATTCTACTTTTTTATCAAATGGTGTGCCATTGCATAATTTTGCGTAAGGTGCTTTGTCAATCCAGCATAACTCTGACTCAACGTTAATAAGCAAATTAGGATGTTTTACACACTCATCTCTGTAAATTATTTGAGATAGCTTATCAAGAAAGGTTGGAGTGAATAATGCTCCCAGTTGTTTTAACTCCCCACCAGTTACACCATTGCATATTTGATTTATAAGATTGTTGATCTCTATTTCCATAGTGTGGATACTCATCAGGAAATCCTTTTTTAAATTAAGTGTATTAAGTGGCTCAATATTGAATAATACAATTTGTTTATAATCAAGGATACATATTATCATCAGCAGTCAGAAACTCCCAGTCATCCCTATAAGATTCGTTGATACTACAAATTGATGACTGTGGAGGACATTATGGCTTGTAGGCCTGCGATAAATAGCTCTAACCAAAATTGACCTTCGCTAAGTCCACCTTTTCATGATTTTACTTCGCATACTAACTGGCAACCACATCGATGCTATTTTGGTAGCCATTTTTAAATGAATACACTATGTATTGTTCATTTGATGAATACCCATAACATTCGCTTTTTGCTTTTAGGTCAATTGATGTTGTCAGCTTATAAAAATCGTATCCCAGGCCCCAATGCCAACCCCATCCCCATCCCTAAACACATTCAGGGGCCTACCACAGCCCCTTTCACAACCTGAAATCAAACTTCCAGCCGCACTTAGTGCACCGTAATATACGGCTCCTTCACAAACTCATTAACCAGCCAGACCAGATCATGCAGCAGCCCCGCCAGTTCTTTCTCGACACTGGCGGGCAACGTTCCGCCCAGAATTGCCTGCACCAAAGCCAGCGCATAATCCACCTGGGGAGTGGTTTCCTGCCAGCAGTCTGGCATACAGGAGGTGAGTGTTTCCCCCTGGATCAACTGGGCAATAAGGTGCGGCGGGAGTTCGGCATCACAGCGTTCACGCAGCTGGCGCAGCGCGTGCAGCAGACCTTCGCAGAGCGCAGTGCGGGATGCTCTGTCGTCAGTTTCGATCAGTACGCTTACCAGAGCGGCGCAGCGATCGGCGACTTCAAAGAGATCCGCAGCAGCAGAAAGCGGCGTAGTCAGGGAAGGGGGAATAACCTGTTCGTCAGATTGCGGGTAAGTCAGGGTTGGGATAGTAGTCATCATGACATCCTCTCTGTATTAATTGATTTAACCATCCTAAGAGTTCCTACGCTCAAAGGAGGCAGCACTGACGGAGGTAGGAATGCCGCCCACAGAGAAAAACGGCCAGCCTTTCGGCTGCTCCGCCAGTGCCACCGTGATTTTACGGGATATGCACTGTCGCGACATACAAATATCGCTCTGTAGAATACGGGTTCCTACACCCGATTGCGGATGTGCCGCAACGCAGTCACTTTACGAGCCTGATAACGGGAATTAAAGCCTTAACCCTGAATTACATAAGGTTACTTTGAAGTTTGCGAGGAGCTTTCCAGAAAGGCCATGCCGGGGGCGCTTCGCTTGCCCGGCCTACAAGGACTAAAGCAAATCCGTCAATCCTGTCATCGTCACTTATGTCGATGACAGCCACGCCTCCAGATAAAACCCTTTAACTTCATCATCTTAATATCTGGCCCAATTTATGCATACCTCCGGCAAGCTAACCATCATTCCCGGAGATTAAGGATGAACCGTTTCATCATTGCCGATGCCAGCAAATGCATCGGCTGTCGTACCTGTGAAGTGGCCTGCGTGGTGTCGCACCACGACACCCAGGACTGCGCCTCGCTGACCCCGCAGAACTTCCTGCCGCGCATTCACGTCATCAAAGGCGTCAACGTCTCCACGGCCACCATGTGCCGCCAGTGCGAAGACGCCCCTTGCGCCAGCGTCTGCCCGAACGGGGCGATCACCCGCGATAACGACTTTGTTCATGTCCACCAGGAGCGCTGCATCGGCTGCAAAACCTGCGTGGTCGCCTGCCCGTACGGCGCGATGGAAGTAGTGCTGCGTCCGGTTGTGCGCAGCATCGGTGCCGGGCTGAACGTGATGTCGGAAAAGGCCGAGGCCAACAAGTGCGACCTCTGCTACCACCAGCCGGACGGTCCGGCGTGCATTCAGGCCTGCCCGACCAATGCCATTGTCTGCATCGACAGGCAGAAGCTGGAGCAGCTGAGTCTGGAAAAACGTCGCCGCGCGGCGCTCGACAACATGTCTTCGCTGGCGCTGTAAGCGTCAGCATTACTTTTCACTTTTAGCAGGTCTGTTACTGATGAAAAAAATCACCAGCGTCTGCCCGTACTGTGGTGCGGGCTGTAAGTTAAAACTCGTCGTCGACAACAATAAAATCGTTCGTGCGGAGGGCGCGCAGGGCGTCACCAACCAGAATCAGCTGTGCCTGAAGGGCTATTACGGCTGGGATTTTCTCAACGATACCCGGCTGCTGACGCCGCGCCTCACCCAGCCGATGATCCGCTACCAGAAAGGCGGCAAGTTTGTGCCAGTCTCCTGGGACGAGGCGATTCGTTACACCGCCCGCCGCCTGAGTGAAATCAAGGCTAACTACGGCCCGCGCGCCATCATGACCACCGGATCGTCCCGCGGCACCGGGAATGAAACCAACTACGTGATGCAGAAGTTTGCCCGCGGGGTGCTCAATACCAATAACGTCGACTGCTGCGCCCGGGTCTGCCACGGGCCGAGCGTGGCCGGGCTGCAGGAGACGCTGGGCAACGGGGCGATGAGCAACTCCATCAGCGATATTGAAAACTCAAAATGCCTGCTGATCTTCGGCTACAACTGCGCCGACTCGCACCCGATCGTCGCCCGCCGGGTGATCAAAGCCAAACAGAACGGCGCCCGGGTGATCGTCTGCGATCCGCGCAAAATTGAAACTGCGCGCATTGCCGACCGGCATCTGCAGATCAACAACGGCTGCAACATGGCGCTGGTGAACGCCTTTATTTATACCCTGCTGGACGAAAGCCTTTATAACGCCGACTACGTGGCCCGCTACACCGAAGGGCTGGACGCGCTGCGCGAAACGGTCAGCAATTACGCCCCGGAAAACGTCGAGGGAATCACCGGAGTTAGCGCCCGGCAGATCCGCGAGGCGATGCGCATCTACGCCGCCGCGCCGTCCGCCACCGTGATGTGGGGGATGGGCGTGACCCAGTTCGGGCAGGCGGTGGACGTGGTGAAAGGGCTCTCCACTCTGGCGCTGCTCACCGGCAACCTCGGGCGCGAACACTGCGGCGTCGGCCCGGTGCGCGGGCAGAATAACGTCCAGGGGGCGTGCGACATGGGGGTGATCCCCAACCAGTTCCCTGGCTATCAGGACGTGACCGACCCGCAGGTGCGGGAGAAATTCGCCCGGGCGTGGGGCGTCGATCCACAACTGATGGATGACCAGGTCGGGGTACGGATCACCGAAGTGCCGCACCTCGCGCTGGAGGGCAAGGTCAAAGCCTATTACATCATGGGGGAAGATCCTCTCCAGACTGAAGCCGACTTAGGGTTGGTGCGCAAAGGGTTTGAGGCGCTGGACTTCGTGGTGGTGCAGGACATCTTTATGACCAAAACCGCCGAGGCGGCGGACGTGCTGCTGCCCGCCACCTCCTGGGGCGAGCATGGCGGGGTCTTCACGTGCGCCGACCGCGGCTTCCAGCGCTTTGAAAAAGCCATTGAACCCAAAGGCAACGTCAAGCGCGACTGGGAAATCATCAGCCTGATCGCCACCGCGATGGGCTACCCGATGGCGTACCGCGATAACCAGCAGATCTGGGACGAAATGCGCGAGCTCTGCCCGCTGTTCTACGGCGTGACGTACGAAAAAATGGGCGACATGGGGCATATCCAGTGGCCGTGCCCGACCCTCGACCATCCGGGCACGCCGTGGCTCTACGAGGGCAACCGCTTCGACACTCCGAGCGGCAAAGGCCAGCTGTTTGCCGCCCCGTGGCGCAAACCGGCGGAGATGCCGGACGCCGACTATCCGCTGGTGCTCTGCACCGTGCGCGAGGTGGGACACTACTCCTGCCGTTCGATGACCGGCAACTGCGCAGCGCTGCAAACCCTGGCCGATGAGCCGGGCTTTGTGCAGATGCATCCGCAGGATGCACAGAAACTCGGGATCCGCGATCGCCAGCTGGTGTGGGTCAGCTCCCGTCGCGGGAAGGTGATCAGCCGCGCGGAGGTGAGCGAACGCATCAATCAGGGGGCGGTATACATGACCTATCAGTGGTGGATTGGGGCCTGCAACGAGCTGACCCAGGACAACCTCGATCCGGTCTCGAAAACCCCGGAAACCAAATACTGTGCGGTGAAGATCGACCCTATTGCCGATCAACACTGGGCTGAAAATTACGCCCAGACCACCTACAGCGCGATGAAACAACGCCTGCGAGAGGCGGTAGAGAGTTAACGCATGTGTACAAACGGCACGCTGCTGCGCATTCGCGGCAAAGTCCAGGGCGTGGGGTTTCGTCCCTGGGTCTGGCAACTGGCCCGACAGCTGGGGCTGAAGGGCGACGTCTGCAACGACGGGGCAGGGGTGGTGGTGCGCCTGATCGGTGAGACGCAGGGCTTCATCACCCGGCTGGCCGCCGGAGGCCCGCCGCTGGCGCGAATTGACGACATCAGCGAGCAGCCGTGGCACTGGGCGTCGCTGCCGGAGGCGTTCACTATTCTGCCCAGCCAGCAGGGGCAGATGACCACCCAGGTGGTGCCGGATGCCGCTACCTGCCCGGCGTGTCTGGCGGAGATGAACGATCCGCGCGAGCGTCGCTACCGTTATCCCTTTATCAACTGCACCCACTGCGGGCCGCGCTTCACCATTATCCGGGCGATGCCTTACGACCGCCCGGCCACTACCATGGCGGAGTTTGCGCTCTGTCCGGCCTGCGCGGCGGAGTATCGCGATCCGGCTGATCGGCGCTTCCACGCCCAGCCGGTGGCCTGCCCGGACTGCGGACCGCAGCTGAGCTGGGTGTGCGGCGAGGAGCATAAAGAGAAGGAGAGCGCCTTCCAGGCCGCGGTGGCCGTTCTTAAGCAGGGCGGGATCGTGGCGGTGAAAGGCCTCGGCGGCTTCCATCTGGCCTGCGATGCCCGCAATGAGCAGGCGGTGAACCGGCTGCGCAAGCGCAAGCGGCGTCCGACGAAACCGCTGGCGGTGATGATCCCGCAGCGATTAGCTGTTGCGCTTCCGGCAGAAGCTCAGGCCCTGCTGCGTTCCACGGCGGCACCTATTGTGCTGGTGGATAAACGCGATATCGCCTGCTGCGAGGCCATCGCGCCGGGGCTGAACGAGGTGGGGGTAATGCTGGCGGCCAACCCGCTCCAGCACCTGCTGATGCAGGATCTGGACTGCCCCCTGGTGATGACCTCCGGCAACCTTAACGGCTGTCCGCCCGCGCTGACCAATGACCGGGCCCTGCAGGATCTGGACGGCATCGCCGACGGCTGGCTGCTGCACAACCGCGAGATCGTCCAGCGCATGGACGACTCGGTACTGCGCGCCAGCGGCGACATGCTGCGCCGCTCCCGGGGCTTTGTCCCGGATGCGCTGCCGCTGCCGCCCGGCTTTAATAATGTGCCGTCGCTGTTGTGTCTTGGCGCGGATCTGAAAAACACCTTCTGCCTGGTGCGCGGCGGGGAGGCGATCCTGAGCCAGCATCTTGGCGATCTGGGTGATGACGACGCGCTGGCCCAGTGGCAGCAGGCCCTGACTGCTCTGCAGGATCTCTGGCAGTTTACCCCCGAGGGCGTGGTGACCGACGCCCATCCCGGCTATCGCTCCACCCAGCTCGGGGAGCAGATGTCATATCCACACCTGCGCGTGCTGCATCATCATGCCCACGCCGCGGCCTGCCTGGCGGAACATGCCTGGCCGCGCGACGGCGGGGATGCCATCGCCCTGGTGCTTGATGGGCTAGGCCAGGGGGAGAACGGCGAACTGTGGGGCGGGGAGTGTTTGCGGGTCAACTACCGCAGCTGTGACCGGCTCGGCGGGCTCCCGCCCGTGGCGCTGCCGGGTGGTGACCTCGCGGCGCGCCAGCCGTGGCGCAACCTGCTCGCCCAATGGCAGGCGTTTGTCCCGCAGTGGCAAGCCTTGCCGGAGGCGAGTCTGCTGGCCGATAAACCCTGGTCGCCGCTGGCCCAGGCGATCGCCCGCGGGGTCAATTCGCCGCTGGCCTCGTCCGCCGGACGATTGTTTGACGCCGTGGCGGCGGCAACAGGCTGTGCTCCGGCGCAACTCAGCTACGAAGGAGAGGCGGCCTGTCGGCTGGAGGCGCTTGCGCTGCGCAGCGGACCGGTCAGCCACCCGGTCACCTTGCCAGTAGTCGACGGCGAGCTGGATATGGCCACCTTCTGGCAGCAGTGGCTGGGCTGGCAGGCCGCTGCCGGGGAACGCGCCTGGGCATTTCACGACGCGCTGGCCCACGGGCTGGCGACGCTGGCGGCGCTGCACGCCAGGATGCGCAACCTCGACACCATCCTGTGCAGCGGCGGGGTGATGCACAACCGGCTCCTGCGGGAACGCCTGCAGTTCTGGCTGAGGGATTTTACCGTGCTGCTTCCCGGGCGCCTGCCCGCCGGAGACGGCGCGATTGCATTTGGACAGGCAGTGATTGCTGCTGCGTCTCTTTCTTAAATTGGGATATCACGATGTTTATCAAATACTTCAATAACCACCCCAAAGCCATGGCGCTGATGCTGGCCTTGATCGTCACCAATATTGTCGCCTGGGGGACCGCGTTTTATCTGTTTCACACCACCCCATCGCTGATGGCGGCCAGCCTGCTGGCCTGGTGCTACGGCCTGCGTCACGCGGTGGATGCCGACCACATCGCCGCCATTGATAACGTCACCCGCAAGATGATGCAGCAGGGCAAGCGCCCGTGCGGGATAGGGGCCTGGTTCTCGCTGGGCCACTCCACCATCGTGGTGCTGGCCTCGATTGCCATCGCCGCCACCGCCACCGCCTTCAGCCGCAATATGGAGTGGTTCCATGAAACCGGGGGCATGATCGGCACGGCGGTGTCGGCCTTTTTCCTGCTGGCGATGGCGCTGGTGAACCTGGTTATTCTGCGCGACGTCTGGGGCAGCTTTAACAAAATGAAGCGCGGCGAGAAGGTGCCGGAAGAAGTCTCCTTTGCCCGCGGCGGGGTGATGAACTGGCTGTTCCGCTCGGCGTTCCGCCTGGTGACCCGCAGCTGGCATATGTATCTGGTGGGCTTTCTGTTTGGTCTCGGCTTTGATACCGCCACCGAGATCGGGGTGCTGGGGATCTCCGCGGCCGGGGCCTCCAGCGGCATGTCGGTGTGGGCGATCATGGTCTTCCCGCTGCTGTTTACCAGCGGCATGGCGCTGATCGACACCCTCGATAACCTGATTATGGTGGGTGCTTACGGCTGGGCCTTCAACAAGCCGCAGCGCAAGCTCTACTACAACATGACCATCACCGGCACCTCAGTGGTGGTAGCCCTGTTTATCGGCGGGCTGGAAGCGCTGGGTCTGCTGGCGGATAAGTTTGGCCTGACGGGCGGGCTGTGGAACGGCGTGGCCGCGCTGAATGACAACCTTGGTAATGCCGGGTTTGTCGTGGTCGGGCTGTTTATCCTCTGCTGGATCGCCTCGCTGATTAACTACCGCTTCAAAGGCTACGACGCGCTGGTCGTCCGCTAACGTCATCGCTGCCCGTTCGTCATGACATTTATGACGAATGGGCAGCATCCTGCAAAACCCTTCCTGTATTCTTCCTCTATTTCAGTGGCTTACTTGTTAATTCCGAGCTGGCACACTTCATGCATACCGCTGAGGACATATTACTAACGGAGTAACTACCGATGAAGAAAGTCGTCACGGTTTGCCCCTATTGCGCATCGGGTTGCAAAATCAACCTGGTGGTCGATAACGGCAAAGTCGTCAAGGCTGAAGCGGCACAGGGTAAGACCAATCAGGGCGATCTCTGCCTGAAAGGCTACTACGGCTGGGATTTTATCAACGATACGCAGATCCTGACCCCGCGCCTGAAATCACCGATGATCCGTCGCGAGCGCGGCGGCAAGCTGGAGGCCGTCTCCTGGAATGAAGCCCTGGATTACGTTGCCACTAAACTCAGCGCGATTAAAGCCGCACACGGCCCGGATGCGATCATGACCACCGGGTCATCCCGCGGCACCGGGAATGAAACCAACTATGTAATGCAAAAATTTGCCCGCGCGGCAGTCGGCACTAATAACGTCGACTGCTGCGCGCGCGTCTGACACGGCCCATCGGTTGCAGGTCTGCACCAGTCGGTCGGTAACGGCGCAATGAGTAACTCCATTGTTGGCATTGAGAATGCCGATATGGTCTTTATTTTCGGCTATAACCCGGCGGATTCGCACCCTATCGTGGCGAACCGGGTGATCAAAGCCAAACGCAAAGGGGCGAAGATTATCGTCTGCGATCCGCGCAAAATTGAAACTGCGCGCATTGCCGATATGCACATCGCTTTGAAAAACGGCTCCAACATCGCGCTGCTTAACGCGATGGGGCACGTGATTATCGAAGAGCAGCTGTACGACCGCGCGTTTGTGGCGGCCCGTACCGAAGGCTTCGAGGAGTATCGCAAAATTGTCGAAGGCTACACGCCGGAGTCCGTCGAAGCGATCACCGGGGTGAGCGCCCAGGAGATCCGTCAGGCGGCACGGATGTACGCCGCAGCGGAAAACGCGGCCATTCTCTGGGGCATGGGCGTGACCCAGTTCTACCAGGGCGTGGAAACCGTGCGTTCCCTGACCAGCCTGGCGCTGCTCACCGGCAACCTCGGCAAGCCGTACGCCGGGGTTAACCCGGTGCGCGGTCAGAACAACGTGCAGGGCGCGTGCGATATGGGTGCGCTGCCGGATACCTATCCGGGCTATCAGTACATCAACAACCCGGAGAACCGGGCGAAGTTCGCCAAAGCCTGGGGCGTGGACGCTCTGCCTGCCCATACCGGGTATCGCATCAGCGAACTGCCGCACCGGGTTGCGCATGGCGAAGTTCGTGCTGCCTACATCATGGGGGAAGATCCGCTCCAGACCGACGCCGAGCTCTCTGCGGTGCGTAAGGCCTTTGAAGAGCTGGAACTGGTCATTGTGCAGGACATCTTTATGACCAAGACCGCGGCGGCCGCCGATGTGATCCTGCCGTCCACCTCCTGGGGTGAGCACGAAGGGGTCTACACCGCCGCCGACCGTGGTTTCCAGCGCTTCTTCAAAGCGGTAGAGCCGAAGTGGGACCTCAAAACCGACTGGCAGATCATCAGCGAGATCGCCACCCGGATGGGCTATCCGATGCACTATGACAATACCCAGCAGATCTGGGATGAACTGCGTCATCTGTGCCCGGATTTCTTCGGTGCCACCTACGAGAAGATGGGCGAGCTGGGCTATATCCAGTGGCCGTGCCGGGACGAGTCAGAGGCCGATCAGGGGACCGATTACCTGTTCGAGAAAGAATTCTCCACCCCGAATGGGCTGGGGCAGCTCTATACCTGCGACTGGGTTGCGCCAATCGACAAGCTCACCGAAGAGTACCCGCTGGTGCTGTCGACGGTGCGTGAAGTCGGCCACTACTCGTGCCGCTCGATGACCGGTAACTGTGCGGCGCTGGCTGCGCTGGCGGATGAACCGGGCTATGCGCAGATCAATACCGCCGACGCGAAGCGCCTCGGTATTGAAGACGAAGCCCTGGTCTGGGTCACGTCGCGCAAAGGCAAAGTCATTACCCGCGCCCAGGTGAGCGATCGCCCGAACATGGGTGCGGTGTACATGACCTACCAGTGGTGGATTGGTGCCTGTAACGAGCTGGTGACCGAGAACCTCAGCCCGATTACCAAAACGCCGGAGTATAAGTATTGCGCCGTGCGCGTGGAGCCGATTGCCGACCAGCAGAGGGCGGAACAGTATGTGATTGATGAATATCACAAGCTGAAAAAGCACCTGAAGGAACTGGCAAAAGGGTAAAGCAGCCCGGTGGCGCTTTGCTTGCACGGTCCTGGGATCTTGTAGGCCGGGTAAGCGCAGCGCCACCCGGCATAAATGCGAGCACTTTGTCATCATACTCAGCAGCCCCCAGGGGCTGCTTTTTTTGCGCTCATACTTTATTTGGGAATATATTCCTTCGATCGGAAAAGCTTAAAATTAAAAGGGCTGGCGACACATCAGCCATTCAGCCATCCGGGTGTTTACATGGGTAAAATAAATAATATAAACATTGCGCAGTTAATTTATCTATGTCTTAATAGCGCCATCGGTTTGGAAAACAGACCTTACGAAAGCAGTTTTAGTAAAGCAGTCCTCAGTTCAAGTGTTATCCACAGATACCCTTCTTCATGAGTCTCCTCCTAAGTGCCAGGTAAGTAACTCTCGCAATACAGGCCATCATCGCCGCGGTTAAGTGGCTCATCATTAAGGAATTATCTATGTCTAATAAAATGACTGGTTTAGTAAAATGGTTTAACGCAGATAAAGGCTTCGGCTTTATCACCCCTGATGACGGCAGCAAAGATGTCTTCGTACACTTCTCTGCTATCCAGAGCGACAGCTTCAAAACGCTGGAAGAAGGCCAGAAGGTCTCTTTCACCATTGAAAATGGCGCTAAAGGTCCTGCTGCCGGAAACGTCACAGTCCTGTAATCTGCGTTAATTATCAGTGGTCATTACGATAGCGATGACGGTAATAGCCTGAGCAGTTAATCTCCGCTGATAATAAAATAAACCCGCCTTGAGCGGGTTTTTTATTTTCTTCATTTGCTGACTATTGTGCCTGCCGCTTTTTCATTTTGTACATCTCTTTATCAGCCAATAAGATGCTGGTTTTGAGGTCCCGGTTAAACTTGCTCACCCCATATGAAATGGTGCTGGTTATCACGTCGTCATTCACCCCAATCGACCGCCGGGCAATCTCTTCAGCGATTCTCTCCATCACCAGCAGCGCATCGCTTTTCTGTTCGGTTTTGATAATGATCAGAAACTCATCCCCGCCATAACGAATGGCGATATCTTCTTTACGGATCGTCTGTTTAATCACGTCGGCGACCATCTGTAGCACCTTGTCGCCAACGGCATGACCGTATCTGTCATTAACGATTTTGAATTTATTACAGTCAACCAGCGCAAAAAAGCGTCTTTCAAGGGTAGCGGGCTTGAGTTCAGACTCGATTTTCCTGCTGTACAGACCCGTTAAGTGGTCGATTAACGTGTGTCGCGCAACACGCGTCAGATAGCGTGATGTCAGTTTCACCATCAGCATAAACAGTAGCAAGGTGACCGGGATAAGCAGCTTAAACATCACGCTGTGATAAACAGACCCGAACATGTCGATATGGGTTATCACCTTAAACTGCGATGACAGCCCTGATTCAACGTTAGTCTGGAAATGATCATCTATATCGCAGCCAAAAATGCACAATTCGTTCAGGCTATCCGTCTCACGCAGCGTGATCCTCACCCATTTATTATGGCGGAACAGGGTATTCGCCAGGCCGTGAAGCTCTTCAAGATTGTGATCGTAGAGCAGGTAGGCGACCGGCACGTTGCTACTGTTCAGATCATAGATAAAACTCACCACGCTGTAGGCGTTGGATTTAGTGATCATGTCATGATAAATGGGGGTCGCGACTGTGCCCTTTTGCGTCAGTTTATGGGTCAGCTTGCGCTTATAGTAATCCGGCATGGTGGGAATATAGAATTGAAGATTATTGAACATGATTGAATCTTCAATGGCAAAATTGTCTGTATCGATGCGGCTAAAAAAATAGAACATTTTTTGCCGCGTGGAAATGATATAGCGAAACCCCTCTTTAGTGGAAAGATCGCTTTTCGCAATATTGTCGCGCACAAAAATCGCCGACGAGAGCAGGCATCGCTCATTCAACGTGGGCTGGGTATTCAAAAAGAGGCTGCCATGATCCCCGGCGACATTGGATTTCTGCCAGTGCCACTGGTCATTATCCTGTACCAGCGCCGGGATGTTACACCCGCCATTTTGCAGGGAGGTGGTATATTTGGTCGTAATCGCATCGGCTATATTTTCATTTTCATCAAATATGTTCAGCAGTTTAGCCCGCACCTCATTGGTCAGCTTGATGGCTTCATTCTTTTGATGGAGGAAAATAAAGGCCATCATGACTGCCAAAAATAGTACGCAGGCTGCTGCGGAGATCGCATAGACTTTGCTGGCGATTTTCTTTCTGGAAAAGAGATACATAACCATTTACTCCGGATAATCTTCACTGGATGCGGCTTTTTCTTTCATGACGCACGCCAGCGGCAGCGGTTTTGCGATGTGATATCCCTGAAGATAATCAACGCCAAGCTGCGATAACAACACCTTGTGTTCCTGCGTCTCCACATACTCAGCCACGATAGACATCCCTTTGGCCCGGGCAATATCAATGATTGACTTCACAATCAGCTGATCCACTCTGTTATGGGTAATTTCCTTGATGAACATACCGTCAATTTTAACGATGTCGGCATCAAGATTTTTCAGCCTTTCATAGTTAGCATACCCGGTACCAAAATCATCAATAGCTATTTCAAAGCCATAATGACGCAAGCTGTTAATGTTGTTAATGACATTTCTTTCATTTAAGAACAACTGTTCTTCCGTCACTTCAAAGACAATGTTGTCTGGTTTTTTATTCTTATTCTCAAACATGGTGATAATTCTTTCTGCTGTATTTTCATCCGCCAGTGTTTCCGGTGTGATATTCAGCGAAAAACGGATGTGTTGGCACGTAAGCACATTTTGATGATAAAAATCGATAAAGGCTTCCAGTACCTTGAAGTCGAGCAGTCCGCACAGACCAAACTCCGTAATCGTCGGAATAAATTTATCCGGCGTCACGATCTTTCCGTCGAGTTTCATCCTGCAAAGGATCTCATAATATTGTTTGTCGCAATGAGTATGTTCTATTTTTTGCGCATACAGCACGAGGTCATTATGGAGCAAGGCGTGCTTGAGTTTTTGCAACAACGCGATATCCAGCGTCATATGTTGCTCAATGAAATGGAGGTTTTTATCCAGCGCACTAATGTGATCCTGGCCTTTGGTTGTCGCCAGATAATCAAGCTCAGAGATAGATTTGCTTAAATCTACCTGCGCGTTAAAGGTCATCCAGGAGAGGCCGAACGCGACGTCCACGTCGCTCACCCTGGTAGAGGATTTTGCCTGATTCAGTTTCTTCAGCAGCCCCTGCATGACGCTGCGACCCTCTTTCTCCGGCAGAACAACCAGCAAATCGCCATACGGAACGGAATAGACACAGCAGTTTTTTGGCAGGAATTTTTTCAGTAGATAATAAACGGCGACCTTGGCGTTAACCCGGAAGGTAAAGCCAAGATGCTTATCAAGATTATCGGCAGAAAATATTTTTACGTAACAGAGCATAGCCGGATGGATAAGCTGCTGAAGATCTTTATTCAACAGCATCATGTTCGGCAGCATGGTCAGTGGCTCCCTGAGGGCGGCGCTGGTTATTTTTACGTTCGCCTGCTTCAGGTTTCGCTTCATCGTGGCGAGATAGGCATTGGCGATAGTGAACACGATAAAAAAGGCGGAGAAAGAGGTTAAGAGCTGACCTTTTTCGACAGTTTTAATAAACTGAGGATTCCCGGTGATAAGTATAAAGATGGCAAGCGGCCATACCAGCGAGATGATCGCCGCGCTAAAATTAATGACGCCGTACACAAAAGCCAGAAAGACCAGCGGAATGGCATAGCTGGAGATAACCGGGTACTGGCTGACGCTCGTATAGGTACAAATAAGGACGCTAATAACGAGCATCCAGACGATTAATACATTTCGGTTGCTGGCGTCCAAAATATTCTTTGTGCAGAATTTACGAGTGTAATTCCATGAGGTCAGTAATCGTAATAAATAGTATAAACCGGAGCTAAAGACCACGGCTGGCATCATCAGGCTTTGCAGGTTGAGGATCAACAGACGAATTTCGCTGGCTGAAAAGTAGTATTGAAAATCGTCCGGAATGAGCGTTAGCGCGCCAACAATATACATTGCCGCCTGGGCGAGAATAGGATAAATAAAACCATAACACCACAGCCGGGAAAAAATCCCCGTACTGTTGGTGATATCTGTTCTGGCATAGCGCCCCAGTCTTTTATGTAATATACACTGGGCAATCGCCAGGGGGATCATCAGGCTGAGCGTCACCGCCCAGGTTTGGGTGGCGTTGAGGAGCAATTCCCGGTGCAAGGACCAATATGTTGCCAGCGTTAGCGCGGGCAACACGCTGGCACCATAAATACCCACCAGTGCGATAAAAAGACTGATGGGCAAATACGCCACGTAAATAACAGTATGATCAATCGCCACGCGTGGAGAAAATTCTCGCAACACAGGCAGAAAAAGTAATACCGTAATAAATGTGATCACTGTGTGAAGAAATTTGCTACTTTTGTATAAATTATAGTGAGACTTTATAGATTCAATAATTTTCATAAAATGTTCGTTACAGATTAGAGTTACCCTGAAGCAATGTGCGGCATCCCTTCTGGCTCGATAACATGCATCTCATATGCAGATTAATCTTAACGTAAATTTGTTTTTTATGAAAATGATTACCCTGGTTTTCCGCTATTCGCTTTCGAATAAAGAAAGAGTTCTTATAAATTGAAAGCGCGCAAAGCGATATTTCAAAAAATATAACCCCGCCAGCCTTCATTTTTCGACGACAAACCACCGTCCGATGGGATTAATGAAATTGTCTCATTTTTCTATTCTGATAATGGCTATTAACACGTCGTTTTATTCTGTTAACAATAGTTCAAATAAATTCCCCGGTACCGGATCCACCGTTTCATTCACAACAGGAGAGTACGATGATCCGTTTTACCTCTGTAGCTGCATCACTGCTGTTATTCGCAGGCATGTCCGCACATGGCGAAACCGCCACTTCAGCTCAAATGACACTGTCAGAAACAGGCAGCCGTACAACGATTGCCGAACCCGCTGAGCACTTTACCGGGCGTGCTTACATTGACCCTCTTTTCTCCGCTGTCGCACCGCAAAGGACGGGAGGAGCGTATGTCACCTTCGTACCCGGGGCGCGTTCCGACTGGCATACCCATCCCCTCGGGCAAACGCTGGTTGTTACCTCGGGCACGGGCTGGGTTCAGCAGTGGGGCGGGGAGCGAAAAACTATCCACGCGGGTGATGTTATTCAATGCCCGCCCGGGGTTAAACACTGGCACGGCGCCACAGATAAAACCACGATGGTGCATCTCGCCATTCAAGAATCGAATGAGAAAGGTGAAAACGTAAACTGGCTTGAAAAAGTCACGGATGAACAGTATCTGCAGGCAGGAGCACATGAATGATTAAGAAGTCAGTGCTGGTCACGGTTTCACTGTTATTGATGAGCGGATGCGTTTCCCACACCACGCAAAACAGGAGTTCGAAAATGATATCAGAAGATGCGCAGGGCGCAGTGGCGGAAGTCGCGCCCGCAATGGCGGCCTATTCGGAACGCTTTATTGAAAAGGATCTCTGGAACCGCCCGGAACTGTCGCGTCGCGACCGCAGTCTGGTGACGGTTGCGGCGCTCATCAGTCGTAATGATACCGCCGAGCTTCCTCATTACCTTAACGTGGCGCTGGAAAGTGGGGTCACGCCAACGGAGATCTCTGAGACCATAACTCATCTGGCATTTTACGCCGGTTGGCCAAATGCCACCTCTGCGGCGCTGGTCGCACGTCACATATTTGCTCAGCGCCATATTGCTACGGCGTCATTGCCAGATGAAAAGGTGGTTTTGCTGCCTCTGGATCAAGAGAAAGAGATCCAACGCGCCACCCTGGTGGAATCAAACTTTGGCAAGGTTGCGCCAGGCGTAGTGAAGTACACCACAGAGGCGCTCTTTCTGGACCTGTGGCTGAGGCCAGGCCTGGCACCCCGGGACAGAAGTCTGGTGACCGTCAGCGCCCTGGTGACCGCCGGGCAGGTGGCGCAGGTGCCTTATCATCTCAATCGCGCGATGGATAATGGTTTGACCCGGACTCAGGCCTCAGAGGTGCTGACCCAGCTGGCTTTTGTTGCTGGCTGGCCCAATATCTTCTCGGCATTGCCGGTGTTTAAAGAGGTGTTTGCGGGCAGAAACCCTGCCTGAGCAGGGAACAGCACGAATAAACCAGGCCCCAGTGCGGGGCCTTTTTTATCAGGGATGCTTATAGTGGCGTAGCGCGTCTACCACCAGCTGGAACGCTTTCGACAGATTGCGATTTTCCGGGTAGTAGATGTAATACCCCTCCCAGTAGGGACACCAGTCTTCGAGCACGCTAATCAGTTCCCCGCGGGCGATGTGCTTTTCGGCGATATCCCGCGGAACATGCGCCAGTCCATACCCGTCCACAGCCGCCTGGAGATTCTGGTAAATACGGCTGAACACCAGCTGACCGCTGACTTTGACATTCAGGCATTTTTCCTCTTTCTCGAACTCCCAGACGTACAGGTTACCGTGGGTGGGAAAGCGCAGATTTATGCAGTTGTGATCGATGAGATCGTGAGGATGCTGCGGGTAAGGGTTGCGGGAAAAATAGTCCGGCGAACCGACGACGGCAAAGCGCACATCCGGGCCAATGCGCACCGAAATCATGCCGTTGGAAATTTGCTCTCCCAGGCGGGTTCCGGCATCGAACCGGCCAGAAACGATATCCGTCAGGGCATAGTCATCAATCAGCTCGAGATTAATATCCGGGTAGTCCCTGAGCAGCGGTTCAAGTTTCGGCCAGATGACCGAGCTGATGGCATAATCCGAGGTGGATATCCGCACGGTGCCAGCGGCTTTGCTGTTGAGATCCTTCAGCGACTGTAACCGCCCCTGGATGCCATCGATGTAAGGACCCAGATCGTCCAGCATGGATTGGCCGATATCGGTTAACGCTATGCTGCGGGTGGTACGCGTCAGGAGTTTCATCCCCAGACGGGACTCCAGGGTTCGCATGCTGTGACTGAGGGCGGATTGTGAAATGCCTAACTGGGCCGCCGCTTTGGTAAAACTCTTTTCCCGTGCGACAACGATAAACGTCATCAAATCATTCAGGTTTTCCCGCGCCACGCTCTGCCCCTTACTGCCGAAAAAATGAAAAGCCAGTGTAGCGCAACGTCAAACGGAAGTGATTCATGAATTATTTGCATAATTCATATCAGGTTCCATCGCCTAATCACTGACGTCTTTTCATTTTAGAATGGATGTTTGACAGTCCAGAGGAGCGCAAGCGTGGAATATGCTGAATTAAGCAACAGCCTGAAAATGCCGATGGCCGGTTTTGGTGTTTTTCAGGTCACCGACAAAGAAGAGTGTAAACAGTCCGTGTTGAGCGCGATCCGCGCAGGCTACCGTCTGATCGATACGGCTGCAGTCTATGGCAATGAAGATGCTGTGGGCGGCGCCGTGCGTGAAGCCATTGCCGAAGGTCTGTGCACCCGCGAGGAATTGTTCATCACCTCAAAACTGTGGGTACAGGACATGGCCAGCTTCGAGACCGCCAGAGCCGGTATTGAGGCGTCGTTAGAAAAATCGGGGCTGGAGTATTTTGACCTCTACTTACTGCATCAGGCCATGCGGGACTACTTCAGCGCGTGGCGGGCGATGGAAGCGGCCTATGAAGCCGGTAAACTGAAAGCGATTGGGGTGTCTAATTTTTATGCCCATGTATTAGCCAACTTCTGTGAAACCGTCAGAATCAGGCCGATGGTCAATCAGGTCGAACTGCATCCGTACTTTGCCCAGCCTGCCGCCCTCGACACCATGCGCTATTACAACGTGCAGCCAGAAGCCTGGGCCCCGTTGGGCGGCGGGCGACACAAGCCGTATGACAATGCGATGCTGCAGGGCATTGCCGACGCCCATAACAAAACCATTGCTCAGGTGGTCCTGCGCTGGAACGTCCAGCGTGGCGTGACGGTGATTCCAAAATCGACCCATCAGGAACGTATTGAGGAGAATTTTGCCATCTGGGATTTCTCCCTGACGGAGAGCGAAATGGCCCAGATCGATGCCCTCGACTTGGGTTACGTCGGGGAGACCGTGAAGCATTTTAACCCTGAGTTTGTTCGCGGTTGCCTGGGTGTCAGGATCCACGACTGAGCGGGTGCGCCAACGTTTCACCCCTTTTCGGGGTGAAACCCTCAGAAATTCCAGTCCTCATCCTCGGTCTCCACCGCTTTACCCATCACGTATGACGAGCCCGATCCCGAAAAGAAGTCGTGATTTTCGTCGGCATTCGGTGACAGCGCGGCGAGGATCGCCGGATTCACCTCCGCCATCTCCGGCGGGAACAGCGCCTCGTAGCCGAGGTTCATCAGCGCCTTGTTGGCGTTGTAGCAGAGGAAGGCCTTCACATCCTCCTCCCAGCCGGTTCCGGCGTACAGCTCCTCGGTATAGGCCAGCTCGTTGTCATACAGATCCATCAGCAGATCCAGCGCAAAGCCTTGCAACGCCTCCCGCTCCGCCTCGCTCACTTTCTCCAGCCCTTTCTGGTACTTATAGCCGATATAGTACCCGTGTACCGCCTCGTCGCGGATGATGAGGCGGATCAGATCCGCGGTGTTGGTCAGCTTGCCCCGGCTCGACCAGTACATCGGCAGCCAGAAGCCGGAGTAGAAGAGGAATGACTCCAGAAACACGCTGGCGATCTTCTTCTTTAACGGCTCGTCGGCGCGATAGTGTTCCAGCACTCGCTGAGCTTTACGTTGCAACGCGTCGCTCTCTTCGCTCCAGCGGTAGGCGGCATCCACGTCTTTGGTCTGACAGAGCGTCGAGAAAATCGAGCTGTAGGAGCGGGCATGCACCGCCTCCATAAAGCTGATGTTCGACATCACCGCCTCTTCGTGCGGGGTCAGCGCATCGGCGATCAGCCCTGGCGCGCCCACCGTGTTCTGCACCGTGTCGAGCAGGGTCAGGCCGGTAAAGACCCGAATGGTAAGCTGCTGCTCGGCGTGGCTCAGGGTGGCCCAGGCCTGGACGTCATTCGACAGGGGCACCTTTTCCGGCAGCCAGAAGTTGCTGGTCAGGCGGTTCCACACCTCCAGATCCTTATCGTCTTCAATCTTGTTCCAGTTAACGGCCTGTACCCGTGACAGTTTCATGCTCTCTCCTTAAAGCGCGCAGGACACGCAGCCTTCTGTTTCGGTGCCTTCCAGCGCAAGCTGGCGCAGGCGAATGTAGTACAGGGTTTTGATCCCTTTCGTCCACGCGTAAATCTGCGCTTTGTTGATGTCGCGGGTGGTGGCGGTATCCGGGAAGAACAGCGTCAGCGACAGCCCCTGATCGACGTGCTTCGTCGCCTCGGCATAGGTATCAATAATCTTTTCCGGGCCGATCTCGTAGGCGTCCTGATACAGGGCCAGATTCTCGTTGGTCATAAACGGGGCAGGGTAGTAAACGCGCCCGGTTTTGCCCTCCTTGCGGATCTCGATTTTCGACACGATAGGGTGAATGCTGGATGTCGCATGGTTGATGTACGAGATCGACCCGGTGGGCGGCACCGCCTGCAGGTTCTGGTTGTAAATGCCGTACTGCATCACGTTGTCCCGCAGCTGCTGCCACATCTCCCGCGTCGGCAGGGTCACGCCCGCCCGGGCGAACATGGCGCGCACCTTCTCCGTTTTCGGCTGCCAGTCGTTTTCCAGATACTGACTAAAATAGGCCCCGCTGGCGTAGCGCGACTGTTCAAAGCCCGCGAAACGCTGCCCCTTTTCACGGGCCAGCATCATCGAGGTATGCAGGGCATGCCAGGTGATGGTGTAGAAGTAGAGGTTGGTGAAGTCCAGTCCCTCCGGGCTGCCGTAGGCGATCCCCTCCCGCGCCAGATAGCCGTGGAGGTTCATCTGCCCGAGGCCGATAGCGTGGGAGGCGGCATTCCCGGCCTCCACTGACGGCACGCTGCGGATGTGGCTCATGTCCGACACCGCCGACAGGCCGCGCACCGCGATCTCGACGGTGCGGCCAAAGTCCGGCGAATCCATGGTGTGGGCGATATTCAGCGAGCCGAGGTTGCAGGAGATATCGTGCCCGGTCCGGGCATAGTCCAGATTCTCGTCATAGGTTGAGGGGCTGTTAACCTGCAAAATCTCCGAGCACAGGTTGCTCATGTTGATGCGCCCGGCAATGGGGTTGGCGCGGTTCACCGTGTCTTCATACATGATGTACGGGTAGCCGGACTCAAACTGGATCTCCGCCAGCCGCTGGAAGAAGTCGCGGGCGTTGAGCCAGGTCTTCCGGATCCGCGCGTCCGCCACCAGGTCGTCATACAGCTCGCTTACCGCCACATCACCAAACGGCTTGCCATAGAGGCGCTCCACGTCGTAGGGCGAGAATAGCGCCATCTCGGCGTTCTGCTTCGCCAGCTGGAAGGTGATATCCGGGATCACCACCCCCAGCGACAGGGTTTTGATGCGGATCTTTTCGTCGGCGTTTTCGCGTTTGGTATCGAGGAAACGCAGGATATCCGGATGATGAGCGTGAAGATAGACCGCCCCGGCCCCCTGACGTGCGCCGAGCTGGTTGGCGTACGAGAAGGCATCTTCCAGCATTTTCATCACCGGGATCACCCCGGAGGACTGGTTCTCAATGCGCTTGATCGGTGCCCCCGCTTCCCGCAGGTTCGAGAGTAAAAACGCCACGCCGCCGCCGCGTTTCGACAGCTGCAGCGCCGAGTTCACCGCCCGGCCAATCGACTCCATATTGTCTTCAATGCGCAGCAGGAAGCAGGAGACCAGCTCCCCGCGCTGGGCTTTGCCGCAATTGAGGAAGGTGGGCGTCGCGGGCTGAAAGCGTCCGGCGAGCATCTCGTCGGTGAGCTGGCGGGCGAGGGCCTCATCCCCCTGGGCGAGGGTCAGAGCCACCATCACCACCCGATCCTCGAAGTGCTCGAGGTACTGCTTGCCGTCGAAGGTTTTCAGCGTGTAGCTGGTGTAAAACTTCCAGGCGCCGAGGAAGGTCTGGAACCGAAAACCGCTGGCGTGAGCGTGAGCGAACAGGCTCAGCACAACGTCGCTGTCGTAGCGCGATAATACCCGGGGGTCGTAATAGCGCTCGCTGACCAGGTAGTCGAGACGCGCCTGCGGGCTGGCAAAGGCCATGCTGTTGGGGTAGACGTGGGCGTTAAAAAAGGCGTCCACCGCCTCATGATCTTTGCTGAACTGGATCTTCCCGTCCCGATCGTACAGGTTCAGCATGGCGTTCAGCGCATGGAAATCGGTTGATCTCTGCATTACGCGCTCTGCGGTTGTCGTTGCCAAAATTCGTTCACTCCTTTACGCACGTTGTCGACGTCCTGCTGGGTCCCCATCAGCTCGAAGCGATAGAGGTACGGCACGCCGCATTTTTGTGAGATGACGTCCCCGGCACGGGCAAACGCCTCACCGAAATTACGGTTGCCGGCGGCAATCACCCCACGGATCAGCGCCCGGTTATGCGGATCGTTGAGAAAGCGGATCGCCTGCCGCGGCACCGCCCCGGCCGTTCCACCCCCGCCGTAGCTGGGCACCACCAGAATAAAAGGCTCGTCTACCTGGATCCGCTCCCGCTCATTGAGCGGAATACGTACGGCGGGCAGCCCGACACGCTCGATAAAACGGTGCGTGTTCTCCGAGCTGCTGGAGAAGTAGACGAGCAGGCTCATGCGCGGGCGGCCTGGGCTGGCTGCGGGAGACGGTTAATCAGATCCGGGCGGAAGCCGGACCAGCTGGTCTCCCCGGCGATCACCACCGGCAGCTGGCGGAACCCCTGGGCTTTGAGCGTCTCTGCCGCGTCAGGCACCAGGTCAACATTCACCATTTCAAAGGTCACGCCCCGGCTCTCCATGGCGCGTTTGGTGGCATGGCACTGCACACAGTCGTTTCGAGTGTAAATAATAATGCGCATGATTCGTATTTCCATTTAGAATAGAATTCCGACGCCAGTGAGTGCGTCACCCAGAGTCAGTGTTGCTTAAGGGAATACTAGATGTAGTTGTCGTAAGTTTCAACCATACAAGATATGGGAAAATTTGCCAGATTGACTGTCGTTGTCAGGTTCAGCGGGAGAGGATACGCACGGGCTAAAAAAAGAAAAACCCCCATACCGCAGGGCATGGGGGCTGAGGAGGATAGCGCGGAATCGGTGATTATTTGCGCAGAGTGAGCAGCGCGCCGATAAAGATGCCCACTGCGGCGACGGTACCTATCGCACACATCGGACGTTCACGGATAAAGGTGTTCGCGCAGCCGATAGCATCGCAGGCAGCCTGCTTGCCGGTGGAACGTCCCTGCAGACGCGCACGGGTTTCGCGCAGCAGCGACTTCGCTTTACGTCTGGCGTCATCCGCTTCGCCCTTCGCATCCGATCCCCAGGATTTCAAAACGCTCTCCAGCGAATCCGCTAATTTACTGACATCGCTATGGATATCCTGAACATCGTCATTAACATCGTTTCGGTTTGAACGGTTAAACATATGCATCTCCCTTGAATTTGCGGTAATTAACAGTTTAGACCACCTTTTTAATATCTGAAGCCGGTCGCGGCTTATCAGGCCGTTTATGGATTTTTCTGAAAGCGCTGCTATTGCTGAATACGGTAAGGTTGCCCCGCAGGAAATGATAACGAGGAAAGAATATGTATTTACGACCCGATGAGGTTGCGCGCGAACTTGAAAAAGCGGGATTTACCGTGGATGTGGTAACCCAAAAAGCATACGGGTACCGTCGTGGCGATAATTATGTTTATGTGAACCGGGAAGCCCGTATGGGGCGCACGGCGCTGATCATTCACCCGACGCTGAAAGAGAAAAGTCTTTCCTTTGCGGATCCTGCGTCAGAGATGAAAACCAGCGACCATTATCAGCAGTTCCCGCTCTATTTAGGGGGCAATAACCAGGAACATTATGGTATTCCGCATGGCTTCAGCTCCCGCATGGCACTGGAACGTTTTCTGAAAGGCCTGTTTGGCGACTCGCAATAACGACGCGACTGGCTTTCGCCAGTCGCCGTGCTTTACGCTTTGACCTGATGATACTGGCTGACTTTGAACAGTCGTCGGCAGTAATCGAGGAAATAGCCGTACACCGCCCCCATCAGCATCGACACCACGATATTCGAACTTACCGCCGCGGCGATCTGGTGCCAGTCGGCGCCCACCGTGAGCAGAATCGCGACATAGACCGGCGACTGGAAGGTGACATAGGCCACCACGTCCGCCAGATTTTTCATCCAGCCGGAAGGCGAGTAGCGACGGGCAACGCGCATCACCGCATCACGATAGAAACCGTAGGGCCATGCAATAAGGATATTCACCGGGACCGCCACCAGTCGGGAGGAAAGCGACTGCTCGAAGCTCATTCCGGAGAGGAATATTTCAATCAGCATGTTCACCACCGAACAGTAGACCACCATGGCAAAGGTATCCGCTACCGCGTGGCGCAGGCGAGACTGCCGAGAGAACATGTCCTGACTCCTTGAAGGTCGTATAAAAGAGAGGCTAAAGCGGGTTAGGTTGGTGCTTTAGTTTGCTTTATTTTTCGTGTATAGCGTATCTCTCTGCATTGAAACCTACAATTAGTGATAAATTTTTATTTAATGGCGTTTTGTCCCTAAAATTCTCTAAACGAATCGGTTTTGCCAGCGCGGCGGCATTTTCTCTTCGGGCTTTGACTTTCCTGATGACAAACAACGGGTTAGGTTTTTATTTCTCAGCGTCTGGCACGCGCTGTGTTGAGAGGGGATTTACCGGCAATTTCCCTGGAAACGTTCAGGAATTAAATAATCATCAAACTACTTATCAGGATAAATCATACAAAAAGAGAAGCGCCGCGCTTTATATTTTCTTTATTTGATTTAATTTGACATAAATTATATTTTCGTGCGCTGTTGTCTGGATGTTCATAAACAAATGAATTACCATGGCCGCTATTGCTTATTTTATCGACTTGAAAAGGTTTTCATTTAATATGACTTCGCTGTTACAGAATCTTAATAATATTCGTACCCTGCGCGCAACGGCGCGCGAATTCTCGCTGGACGTGCTGGAAGATATGCTCGAAAAGCTGCGCATCGTCACGGAAGAGAAACGTAATGAACAGGCTGAAGTTGAACAGCAGCGTGCCGCGCAGAGTGAGAAAATTAACGCCCTGCTGGAAAAAATGAAAGCCGACGGTATTTCAGCAGAAGATCTGCTGGGTTCCGATCTGCTGAACACCCCGGCGCAGCCGAAAAAACGCCAGGCGCGTGCGGCAAAATATCGCTTTACCGATGTCGATGGCCAGGAAAAAACCTGGACCGGTCAGGGCCGTACGCCGAAGCCTATTGCCACGGCACTGGCAGAAGGTAAATCACTGGATGATTTCTTGATTTAATCTCTGCCTGCGGGCGGAATTACACCGCCCGCCAGCGTCTGCTTAGCAGACGCCAAAATCACCTTCTTCTTTATACAGCGTCACGTCCGCTGCCTTCAGGGTGAATTTCTCACCTTGCTCGTTACTCGCCTGCACCGCCACGATCTGATCGTCGTGCACTTCGATCACTTTCAGCTTCGGGCCGCCCATACGCGGTTGTACATAATCGCCAACAGAAAACATGGTTATCTCCTCATGATTGTTTCGACCCTAACAGTAGCCCACGCGCAGGCCGGGGTACAGCGTCCCGCGCGGATTACTCCTAAATCGCCAGCCTAAACCTGTGTAAAGAGGGTAAAAGAGGGTAAAACTGCACGCGAACACTGGCAGGTCTGCGTAGACTCACTACGCTTAGAGTTAAAATCTCTTTTTATACAATGACCTGACTGCTTGCATGGAGAATTTATGGGTTTCTGGCGTATCGTAATTACCATTATTTTACCGCCCCTTGGCGTGCTGCTGGGCAAAGGCTTTGGCTGGGCGTTTATCCTGAACATCATCCTGACGCTGCTGGGCTATATCCCGGGTCTGATCCACGCGTTCTGGGTCCAGAGCCGCAGCTAATACTCTCGCCACAGTAAATCGCTGTAGATCCCGGTCAACACCCCCTGGGGCGCAAACTGCTGTTTGATCCAGCGGGTGACCTGGCCGGTAGCCGCATGCTGCGTGGCGAGCAGCATGCGCGAGTCCTGGCGCGGGTTATTAATCCGTCGCGTGACCAGCAGCCCCGCCTCCATCGCCTCTCTCGCCATATGCTCCGGTAAAAAACCAATCCCTTCCCCCAGAATCTGACACTGACACTTGGTATTAAAATCCGGGACCAGAATCGCCTCCTGACCGTGCAGCAGCCAGCCCACTTTTTTGTTGATGGTGTGGGCGGTGTCTTCCACCATGATGTTGGGGTACAGCCGCAGCTGGCTCTCGGCCAGCGGCTCCGGGGCCAGCGCCAGCGGATGGTCCGGGGCGATGGCAAACACCCAGCGGATGGCGCCAATCTCGGTGTAATCGATCCCGCCGCCGTCCAGTAGAGTATCCGGGGCACCGATGGCGATATTCGCCTGGTTATTGATGATCGAATCCCAGACGCCGTTGTACACCTCGGTGGTGACGGTGATCTGGCAGGTGGGGAACTGCTTTTTCAGCACCTGCAACAGGCGGGCGGTGTGGCGGGGGGTGTAGAGCAGCTGGTTGATGCAGATCCGCACCCGGGTCTCAATGCCCTGCGAGATAGTGTCGATCCCCCGTTTGATGGCGTGGAAGTCATTCAGCAGGTCTATGGCTTTGCGGTAGAAGTAGAACCCCGATTCAGTCAGCTCGATGCTGCGGGTGTTACGTACAAACAGCACCACGTCGAGGCCGGTCTCCATCCGTTTGATGGTGTAGCTGATGGCCGAGGTGGTCACCCCCAGCTCGGTAGCGGCTTTGCTGAAGCTGCCAAAACGCGCTGCGGTGGTGAAGGCCAGCAGGTTCTCTTCGGTAAAGATGGAATTCATATCATGGCTCCGGACACCCATCAGTTTTGAACATATTTTAACAACGCAGTTACAACTCGCTTGATGTCGGTCACAGTTCTGCTAATTTGCTGTAAGCCGCGCGGCGCAAGGGCTGCGTAAACATAAGCAGAATGCAGTTTAAGGGCTTAAAAAGCGGTAAAACATAAGGAAAAGGTTGCACAGACGCACATTTTGACTCCACTGTTAAATTTAACTCAACAATGAATTGGCTGTCGATGAATCATTTTTAAGCGGATTCTTTTCTGACCAGGCCATTGCTATGCTCAGTCCATCAAAAAGGAAAACCAGGAGTGTGGATATGTCCAACAATGAACTCGTCACTGAATTTCTGCTGGCCGCCGAACAGGGAAATGCTGATGCATTAAAAGCCTGTCTGGAAAAAGGGGTGGATATTAACGCCACCAACCGTCAGAAAAGAACCGCCATTATTATTGCCAGCCTGAATAAATATTATCCCTGCGTGGAATTGCTGATTGCCGCCGGGGCCAATATCGACCAGCAGGATCAGACCTGTTTCAACCCGTTCCTGATTAGCTGCCTGACCAACGACCTCACCCTGCTGCGCCTGGTATTGCCGGCCAACCCGGATCTCGACAGGCTGACCCGCTTCGGCGGCGTGGGCATCACCCCTGCCAGCGAGAAGGGCCATCTGGAGGTGGTGCAGGCGCTGCTGACCCACACCGACATCAACGTCAATCACACCAACTTCGTGGGCTGGACGCCGCTGCTCGAAGCCATCGTCCTCAATGACGGCGGTGCCCGCCAGCAGGCGATCGTGAAATTACTGCTCGACCACGGCGCCAACCCGCACATGACCGACAAATACGGTAAATCCCCTCTCGAACTGGCGCGGGAAAAAGGCTTCAACGAGATTGCCGATCTGCTGATCGCCGCCGGCGCGTAATACTCCGGCCAGCCATGTCCGGCTGGCCTGCACTAAAAACAGCCTTTTCCATCATGCCTTCGGGCGTGATGTGGCCCCCCTTTTGCCCGCATCCAGGAGGACATAATGCCCACCAAAATCGTTATAAAAAAGAATACTTATTTTGATTCCGTATCGCTGATGTCGGTTTCCACCAAAGCCAATAAATTACCCGGCGTGGAACAGGCCTTTGTCGCCATGGCCACCGAAATGAATAAAGGCGTATTAAAAAATCTCGGCCTGCTGACGCCGGAATTAGAGGACGCCAAAAACGGCGACCTGATGATCGTCATTAAAGGCGAGGCCGCCAACGACGAAACCCTGGCCGCCATCGAAGCCCTGTTCACCCGCAAAGAGAGCGGCGGCTCACACGAATCGCGTTACGCCACCCTCGCCAGCGCCAAAACCCACCGCCCGGACGCCAATCTGGCGGTGATCTCGGTCAACGGCACCTTTGCCGCCCGCGAGGCGCGTCAGGCGCTGGAGAACGACCTCAACGTGATGCTGTTCTCCGATAACGTCTCCCTCGACGACGAGCTGGCGCTCAAACAGCTGGCCCACGAAAAGGGGCTGCTGATGATGGGCCCGGACTGCGGGACTGCCATCATTAACGGGGCAGGGCTGTGCTTTGCCAACGCGGTGCGTCGCGGGCCGATTGGTATCGTTGGCGCGTCGGGCACCGGCAGCCAGGAGCTGAGCGCGCGCATCCACGAGTTCGGCGGCGGGATCTCCCAGCTGATTGGCACCGGTGGTCGCGATCTGAGTGAAAAGATTGGCGGGCTGATGATGCTCGACGCGATCAATATGCTGGAGGCGGACGACGCCACCCAGGTCATCGCCCTGATCTCCAAACCTCCTGCGCCTGCGGTGGCGGAGAAAGTGCTGGCCCGCGCCCGCGCCTGCCGTAAACCGGTGGTGGTCTGTTTCCTCGGTCGCAACCAACCGCCTGCCGATGAAGCGGGATTAGAGTTTGCCCGCGGCACCAAAGAGGCAGCGCTGAAGGCGGTCCTGCTCACCGGGATTAAAAAAGAGTCGCTGGATCTGCACCCGCTCAACTGGCCACTGATCGAAGAGGTGCGCGCCCGGCTGACCCCGCAGCAGAAGTACATTCGCGGCCTGTTCTGCGGCGGCACCCTGTGCGACGAAGCGATGTTCGCCGCGCTGGAAAAATATGACGACGTCTACAGCAACATTCAGCCGGATCCGAGCAAACGCCTGAAGGATATCAACCTCAGCCAGGCCCACACCTTCCTCGACTTTGGCGATGACGACTTCACCAACGGCAAGCCGCACCCGATGATTGACCCGACCAACCGCATCAGCCGTCTGTTGCAGGAGGCCCGCGATCCGGAAGTGGGGGTGATCGTGATGGACTTCGTTCTCGGGTTCGGATCGCACGAAGATCCGGTCGGGGTGATGATCGACGCGATCAAGGAGGCGCAGGCGATCGCCAGAGCCGACAACCGTCCGCTGGAGATCCTCGGCTACGTGCTCGGCACCGACCAGGATACCCCGTCGCTCACCCGGCAGTGCCAGCTCCTGACCGATGCGGGCGTGATCTGGGCCAGCAGCAGTACCAACACCGGATTACTGGCACGTGAATTTGTCTGCAAAGGGGAGAAAGCCTGATGACCACCTTATTTAACCAGCCGCTGAACGTCATTAACGTCGGCATCGCCATGTTCAGCGACGACCTGAAAAAGCAGCACGTCCCGGTCACCCACCTCGACTGGACCCCGCCGGGGCAGGGCAATATGCAGGTGGTCGAGGCCCTCGATCAGCTGGCAGATAAACCGCTGGCGGAGAAAATCGCCGCCGCCAACAAGATTGCCCTGGAGCGCATTATCCAGTCCCACCCGGTGCTGGTGGGCTTCGATCAGGCGATTAACGTGGTGCCAGGCATGACCCGCACCACCATCCTGCACGCCGGTCCGCCTGTTGCCTGGGAAAACATGTGCGGGGCGATGAAGGGCGCGGTTACCGGGGCGCTGGTGTTTGAAGGGTTAGCCACAGACCTCGAAGACGCGGCGCGGCTGGCGGCTTCTGGCGACATTACCTTCTCGCCGTGCCATGAGCACGACTGCGTGGGCTCGATGGCGGGGGTGACATCTGCGTCGATGTTTATGCACATCGTCGAGAACAAAACCTACGGCAACCGGGCCTTCACCAACCTCAGCGAGCAGATGGCGAAGATCCTGCGCATGGGGGCCAACGACCAGAGCGTGATCGATCGTCTGAACTGGATGCGCGACGTGCTCGGCCCGATGCTGCGCGATGCCATGAAGATCATCGGCGAAATCGACCTGCGCCTGATGCTGGCCCAGGCCCTGCACATGGGGGACGAGTGCCACAACCGCAACAACGCGGGCACCACGCTGCTGATCCAGGCCCTGACGCCGGGGCTGATTCAGGCGGGCTATCCGGTGGAGCAGCAGCGCCAGGTCTTTGAGTTTGTCGCCAGCAGCGACTACTTCTCCGGCCCAACATGGATGGCGATGTGTAAAGCCGCGCTGGATGCCGCCCACGGCATCGAGTACAGCACCGTGGTCACCACCATGGCGCGCAACGGCTACGAGTTCGGCCTGCGCATCTCCGGCCTGCCGGGGCAGTGGTTCACCGGCCCGGCACAGCAGGTGATTGGCCCGATGTTTGCGGGCTATAAACCGGAAGACTCCGGGCTGGATATCGGCGACAGCGCCATCACCGAAACCTACGGCATCGGCGGCTTTGCGATGGCGACGGCCCCGGCGATTGTGGCTCTGGTGGGCGGTACGGTGGAAGAAGCCATCGACTTCTCCCGTCAGATGCGCGAGATCACCCTCGGGGAAAACCCCAACGTCACCATTCCGCTGCTGTCGTTTATGGGCATCCCGACCGCCATCGACATCACTAAAGTGGCGGGCAGCGGCATTCTGCCGGTGATCAACACCGCCATCGCCCACAAAGACGCGGGCATCGGCATGATTGGGGCGGGCATCGTTCACCCGCCGTTTAGCTGTTTTGAAAAGGCGCTGTTGACCTTCCGCAATCGCTACTTCCTGTAAGGTAAGCATCCATGAAAAGCATGAAACTGGAGTGGAAAAGAGGTGACTGGGCGGCGTACTTCGGGTTGATGACCAACAACCTGACCAACCTGCTGACCATGATGGGGCTGCTCATTTTTGTCGTCGGCATCCCGAAAGAGATTGTTTATGGCCGTATTGCGCCAGCCTTCGGGCTGGCGGTACTGGTGGCGAGCGTCTGCTACGCGTGGTTTGGTTTACAGATGGCGCGCCAGACCGGGCGTACGGATGTGACCGCACTGCCGTCGGGGCCGAGCGCCCCGTCGATCTTTACCGTGACGTTTCTGGTGCTGATGCCGGTCTATCAGCAAACCGGCGATGCGGATTTCGCCATCCAGATTGGTCTGGTGTGGTGCTTCGTGGAGGCGATGATCCTCGCGGGCGGTTCCTTCCTCGGGGAGACCATCCGCAAGATGATCCCGCGTACCGTGCTGCTGTCGTGCCTGTCCGGTCTGGGTCTGCTGCTGTTGGCGATGAACCCGATGCTGCAGGCCTTCGAAGCGCCGACGGTCTCCTTCATCGTGCTGCTGCTGATCTTCATCAACTGGTTTGGTAAAAAGCCGATCTTCGCCCGTATCCCTACCGGTCTGCTGCTGCTGGTGGCCGGGACCGCGCTGGCGTGGATCTCCGGTATGCAGAGCCCGGAAGCGATCAAGGCCTCGATGTCCTCCTTCGGCTTTAACCCGCCGGAAGTGCATATCGACAGCTTTATGCAGGGGCTGCCGCACGCCCTGCCGTACCTGGCGTCTGCGGTTCCGCTGGGGCTGGCGAACTATATCTTTGACCTTGAGAACATCGAAAGCGCCCACGCGGCGGGGGATGAGTACCCGACCCGCAAGGTGATGCTGGCCAACGGTCTGGCCTCGATGCTCGGCTGCCTGATGGGCAACCCGTTCCCGGTGACGGTCTACGTCGGCCACGCGGGCTGGAAAGCGATGGGGGCGAGCATCGGCTACACGCTGGCCTCCGGTGTGACCATGTTCATCGTGCCGCTGTTCGGGCTGGGGGCCTTTATGCTCGCCATCATCCCGATGACCGCCATCGTGCCGATTCTGGTGTTTATCGGCGTGGTCACCGCCAACCAGGTGGTGAGGGAAACGCCCAAAATAGAGGTGCCCGTCATCTTTATCTGTCTGTTCCCGTGGATCGCCAACTGGGCGTTAACCATGATGAACAGCGTGATGGGGGCGGCGGGGACTAACGCGGCGAAAATCGGCACCGACGTGCTGCACAGCAAAGGGATTTACTACGAAGGGCTGATGCACCTCGGTAACGGCGCACCGCTCGCCAGTATGCTCTGGGGCTGCATTGCGATCTTCTCCATCATCAACAAACCGCTGCGCGGTGCCATCGCCGCCGCCGTCGGTGCGCTGCTGGCTCTGTTCGGGGTGATCCACGCCCCGGTGGTCGGCTTCGCCGAGGGCAGCTCGCTGACCTTCGTGCTGGCCTACCTGATGATGAGCGGCATGTTTGTGCTGAAGCATTTCCTCGATAGTCGTGAAGCAGTGAGCGTTGAACCCGTCCCTGTTGCGAAGGAAAACGTATGAAAGAACTCATGGTCGTCGCCATCGGCGGCAACAGCATTATCAAAGACAACGCCAGCCAGTCGGTTGAACATCAGGCGCAGGCGGTGAAAGCGGTGGCGGAATCGGTGCTGGAGATGCTGGCCTCCGACTATGACATCGTCCTCACCCACGGCAACGGTCCGCAGGTGGGGCTGGATCTGCGCCGGGCGGAAATCGCCCACGAGCGCGAAGGTCTGCCTTTAACGCCACTCGCTAACTGCGTGGCCGATACCCAGGGCGGGATCGGCTATCTGATCCAGCAGGCGCTAAACAACCGCCTTGCCGCCCGCGGCGAGCAAAAGGCGGTGACGGTGGTCACCCAGGTGGAGGTGGATAAAAACGACCCCGGCTTTACTCATCCCACCAAACCGATAGGCGCGTTTTTCAGCGAGGCTCAGCGGGATGAACTGCAGCGCGCCCATCCCGACTGGCATTTTGTCGAGGATTCCGGCCGGGGATACCGCCGGGTGGTGGCCTCGCCGCAGCCGGTGCGCATCGTCGAAGCCGACGCCATTAAGGCCCTGACGCAAAAAGGCTTTGTGGTGATTGGCGCGGGCGGCGGCGGCATTCCGGTGATCCGCAGTGCAGAGGGTGACTACCAGAGCGTGGATGCGGTGATCGACAAAGATCTCTCCACCGCGCTGCTGGCCCGGGAGATCCACGCCAACGTGCTGGTGATCACCACCGGCGTCGAGAAAGTGTGCATCCACTTCGGCAAGCCCAACCAGCAGGCGCTGGAGACGGTGAACGTGGCGCAGATGACGCGCTACATGGAAGAGGGCCACTTCCCGGCGGGCAGCATGCTGCCGAAAATCGTTGCCAGCCTTGAGTTCCTGCACCACGGCGGCACGCGGGTGATCATCACCTCGCCGGACTGCCTGCCTGCGGCGCTGCGTGGCGAGACCGGTACCCATATTGTGGCTTAACCCCGGCGGGCTTCCAGCCCGCCGCGAGACAATACAAGGACAAGACAATGAGTGAGAATAAAAGCCGCCGGGAGTTTCTCAGCCAGAGCGGCAAAATCGCAACCGCTGCCACCGCCTGCGCGCTGTTTGGCGCCACCGGCTCCGTCGCGTATGCTGCTGACACAGCAAAACCGACCTGCGAGGCGGGCAAACCGATGAACATCACCGCGACACATTACTATCTGGACAACGTGCTGCTGGAGGCCGGATTCAACTTCGACGGCGACGTGGCCGTCAGCACCCGCACCGAGCTGAAAACCCTGGAGATCAAGGACGGCAAAATCGCCGCCCTGCTGGATAACAACAGCCACGCCGACGCCACGCTGCCGCACTACGATGGCGGCGGCAAGCTGCTGCTCCCGGCGATGCGCGACATGCACATCCACCTGGATAAGACCTTCTACGGCGGTCCGTGGCGCTCCCTGAATCGCCCGGCAGGCACCACCATTCAGGACATGATCCGCCTCGAGCAAAAACTGCTTCCGGAGCTGCAACCTTACACTCAGGAGCGGGCGGAAAAGCTGATCGACCTGATCCAGTCGAAGGGCTCCACCATCGCCCGCAGCCACTGCAACATCGAGCCCACCTCCGGGCTGAAAAACCTGGAGAATTTACAGGCGGTGCTGGCGCGGCGCAAACCTGGATTCGACTGCGAGATTGTCGCTTTTCCGCAGCACGGCCTGCTGCTGTCGAACGCGGAAAAGCTGATGCGTGAGGCGATGCAGGCCGGGGCGCACTACGTCGGCGGGCTGGACCCGACCAGCGTCGACGGGGCGATGGAGAAGTCCCTCGACCTCATGTTCCAGATTGCGCTGGATTACGACAAAGGGGTGGATATCCACCTGCATGAAACCAGCCCGGCGGGCGTGGCGGCGGTGAACTACATGGTGCAAACCGTGGAGAAAACTCCCGAGCTGAAGGGCAAGCTGACCATCAGCCACGCCTTTGCCCTGGCGATGCTTAACGAGCAGGAGGTGGACGCCCTGGCCCCGCGCATGGCGGCGCAGCAGATCACCATCGCCTCGACGGTGCCGATTGGCACGATGCATATGCCGCTCAAGCAGCTGCGTGATAAAGGGGTGTTTGTCATCAGCGGCACCGACAGCGTGATCGACCACTGGTCGCCATATGGTCTGGGGGACATGCTGGAAAAAGCCAATCTGTATGCCCAGCTCTATATCCGCCCGAACGAGCAGACGCTCTCCCGCGCGTTGGGTATTGCCACTGGCGACGTGCTGCCGCTGAACGACAAAGGCGAGCGGGTATGGCCCAAAACCCGGGATGCCGCCAGCTTTGTGCTGGTGGACGCCTCCTGCTCCGCCGAAGCGGTGGCGCGCATTTCCCCGCGTACCGCCACCTTCCATAACGGGAACCTCGTGTGGGGAACGGTGGGCTGATGTTGCGCCGGGTGGCGGCTACGCCTTACCCGGCCTACAACATCCTCGAACCGTAGGCCGGGTAAGCGAAGCGCCACCCGGCAATTACAAACGACTCAATACCCCACCTTATACACCCGTCCGCTTTGCACCCCTTCCACGCTGCGGCGATAGGCCTGGGCCACCGTCGCGGCGGGCACGCTTGCGAAGCCCGGGAAGAAGCCGTCATAAGCTTCGGCGGATTCAGTGAGCACCGTCGGGCTGATCAGGTTGATGCGGATCCCACGTGGTAGCTCGCACGCCGCCGCGCGGACAAACCCCTCCAGCGCGGCGTTCACCGTGGTGGCATTCACCCCCTGGGCAATGGGTTCGTGGGCCACAATCCCGCTGATCAAGGTTATCGACCCGCCTTCGTTCAAATAGTGCTGCCCGGTGAGTGCCAGCCGCACCTGTCCCAGCAGTTTGTCCTGCAACCCCTGATTGAACTCGCTGTCGGTCATGGTGGCGATCGGGCCAAAGTGCAGTCCGCCGCTGGCGGAGACAATCGCATCCATCGGGCCGATCTTCTCGAACAGCGCCTGGACGCTGGCCTGCGAGGTGATATCCACCTGATGATCGCCTTTCGTGCGACCCACACGGATCACCTCATGACGACGACTCAACTCTTCTGTGACGGCGCGACCGACCGTACCGCTGGCACCAATAATGACGATTTTCATAGCCGACTCCTTCTGTTGTGAGCCCTGATTGTTTAATAAACCGGAGGCGGGATAAACTGGGCTAGAGTTAGAGGATTACTAACCAGAGGTTTGCAATATGGATAAGTTTCGCGGCATGGAGACCTTTATCGCGGTGGTGGAGTGCGGCAGCTTTACCGGTGCCGCCACGCGACTGGAGATGTCGGCGGTGATGGTCGGGAAGTACATCGCCTGGCTGGAAACGCAGCTGGGGACCCGGCTGCTGGAGCGCAATACCCGCCGCCAGAGCCTGACCGACGCCGGGCGGGTCTGGTTTGAAGAGGCAAAGCGGGTTATCGAGCAGGTGGCTATCGCCGAACGTTCGGTGGAGCGATTACGTACCGCCCCCGCGGGCACGCTGCGGGTAACCGCGCCCACCTCGTTCGGCGGCTGCGTGATCGCCCCGCTGACCGCCACCTTTTTGCAGCGTTTCCCGGAGGTACGCGTTGAGCTGGATCTCACCAACCGGATGGTCGATCTGGTGGAGGAGGGGGTGGACCTGGCGATCCGCATCGGCGACATCCACACCGAGGATCTGGTGGCGAAATACCTCTGCCCGTATCGGATGGTGATCTGCGCCGCCCCGGACTATTTAGCCCGTCACGGCACGCCGCAAACGCCGGACGACCTGGTGGATCACCTCTGTCTATCCCACACCGTCTGGACCGCACGCAACGAGTGGCGGCTGCCGGGCGTGGAAGGGGAGGTGCGCTGGAAGCGCGATGCGATTTTGCGCTGTAACGACGGATACGGGCTGCGGATGGCGGCGATTGCCGGGGCGGGACTGCTGTTGCAACCGGAGGTGCTGGTAGCGGACGAGCTGGCGAGTGGTCGGCTGATACGTGTTTTGCAAAGTTACACCCCACAACCCCGACCGGTGCATCTTTTATGGCGTCAGGACTTACGGCCCTTACCGAAGTTAACCCAGTTTATCGCCCATATTATGCAGGCCGGGGAATAGCGCGGCCTGTAACGCCCGGCGGCGCTGCACTTGCCGGGCCTACAAAACCCCCGAACCGCACCGGACCGTAGGCCGGGTAAGGCATCGCCACCACCCGGCACAAACCGCACCGGACCGTAGGCCGGGTAAGGCGTAGCCGCCACCCGGCACAAACCGCACTGGACCGGAGGCCGGGTTAGGCATCAGGCCGCATCAATCAGAAGCGATAACCTACGCCCACATTCCAGCCGTCGATCCCGTAATCGTCACCCAAGTCAGCAGTGGTGCCTTCGTAACCGACGTGAATTGCCAGCTCAGGGGTTGGGTTAAACTGCACGCCCGCGCCGTAGGCGAAAGAGGTGGATTTATCAGAGATACCGTCGCGCTGAGTATAGTTGTCGCCGCCGTTTACCCAGGTGGTGTGGCCGTCAGCTTTCACGCGAGCAACACCGCCCAGCGCATACAGGGAAACGAAATCATTCAGGCGATATGCCGGACCTGCCATCAGGGAGTAATATTTCACTTCGATGTGGTTTTTAACGGAGTCAGAGAAGAGATAATAATGCTCGTCTTCATCACCGCTCATATAGGTGAAGGAGCCCATCAGGCTGACCGGGGAATCCCACTCATAGCGATACTGAACGTTCACGCCGCGGATATTTTTAAAGTCTTCAACATTACTCTGCGCATAACCCACAGAAACGGTGTGATTATCCGCCAGAGCAGCGCCGCTTGCCAGACTCGCCGCAACGCATACCGCCAGAGCTATTTTTTTCATTTTCCGTAATCCTTGTTGTCATTTTTTATAGGTGAAGCCGGATATATCCCCAGACCATGCTGGAGATATGCCACCGCAAATAAAGCGGTAAAATTGTTGGTTTTTTTGGCAGGGGATGAAATAGGGAATAATCTTAAAGGCCGGAATAGTCCTGGAATTTGCCTCCCCTATATTGGTAGGGGAGCACACTTACTCATCATATTTGAGGTTGATGCTTATTTTCTCTGCAGGTATATCAATGGTGATATCACAACCCGTCCAGGGCGCTTTACCATTGGTCATATTATTCTGCATATAATAGTCCCGCAGGTTAACTAACAGCAATCGCAAATGGTAACTGGCCAGCTTATCCGGAACGAACCAGTCTTCGTTATCCTGTTGATAAATATAATCATATTCATACTCACAGGACTCGCCATCCCGTGCTAATTTTGCGCGAGCAATGATTGTTTTCGCATCAGCAGGCCCGGCATTAACCAATAATTGACCGATTTTATTATGCAGAACGTCTAACTCACTCATTTATTTGTCCTGAAATTTTATTTAGTGCGGGGTTATTATCTGTTAATCAGCATACTTAAAATCAATCTTGATTCTGAGCGTTTCAACATCGACCGTTATTTCACAGGCGTGCCAGAACGAGGGCTGTTGTGATGAGATGTTATCAACAAAAAATCTCCTCAGCTCAACCAGAAGGTCCAGCAAATCAGCATTGGGCTGTGCGCCAGCAGTAAACCAGTTTGTCTCACCTGAGGTGCTGTCCACATAATCAAATTCACATTTGCAATGGTCGCCCTCAGGCGATAGCTCAGCGCGGACGATGATTTTTGCGGCGTTATCGGGCGCTGCGGCCACTAAGACCGAGCCAATATCATTATAAATAGCTTGGGAATCGCGCATATTTCCTCCTGAACGATAAAATGACTCGCGGCAATGTTACCCGTTGCCAGAAGATCTCACTCCAGCTTATCGGAAAGCGCTTTGACAAAGTCATTATATGTTTCATGAAGATGATAAAAACAGGCATCGGGCGCACACTTCACAACCTCAAATCGCGCTAACAGTTTGACGAACAGCCCATCCGGAATGGGATAAGGTGTATCGCAACTAAAGTAAAAAAAGGCCTTCTCCAGTTCCGGGATAGAGAGATGAACAGCCTCTTCAGACAAATAGTGATAAGCATAATTCCGCTCGCTGGAAAGCAGTAAAAAATCCAGCGCGTAAGCTTTCACGGACTCGTGCAGGGCTGGCGCCTCGAGAATGCGTTTGCAGTAAAGCAGGGCGTGCGTAGGGCTGTCGACATAAAGTTGCGCTAACCAGTCAGTCGCCTCATCGTTCGGATCGGAAAATGAGTCCTGCTGCACATAGCCATACTGCAGGAATGCCTCTAAACCTGACCATAGCTCATCAACAGATTTTCGCGTCATAATCCTCTCCAGAAACGCCCACAGAGATTTATCAGGGCTGTTTAATTACACTTACCCGTGGGCGCTTTAAGCGGCCCGCACTGATCGAAGCCCAGCACCACGTATCCTTTATCCTGCATGCAGGCTTCTCGGGCAAAAAATTGTTTTGTCGTCTCCCCCCTGATAGCTACTGCCTCTGCCCCATGCTGGACTATCTACATCGACATTTTTATCGACGCCAAAGGCATAAAGATCGGCTTTACGCTGTACCCGATCGGTATGGCCCAGTGTTGCAGGCTTCTGGAACGTCCAGGAGTACGGAAAAGCGGTGTGGTTGGTGGAGACCATATCGGCCACCACGCAGCCGCTCAGAAAAAAATGATGCCGGGGATTAGACGTTTCATTTTTGACTCCTGTATTCATCCCTGTCAATTAACCCTTAGCTGGATGTCGCTGCCTTCGGGTACATCTCTTATTTGCAATGCAATATTGGCTCTTGCTTTCATGGCCACTGTCGATTTTTCTAAATAAAGATTATCTGGCTCATACTCGCCGCCCGCAACAAACAGCACTTTGGGAACTAAGCGATAACCCACTGGGATTGGGCCATACTTCTTCTGCCATGCGTTTGCCAGTGGGAAGCCCGTTAATACCTCATAGTCTTCAAGTATTGTTTTACACCATTCGTCTATATCTTCTGCAAGATAATCAAAAGAGCCCGTCTCAGGATCGAACGTGTATATGCCATCTTGTTTTATACAAAATTGACCGCCAAAAACATCTTCAGCAAAAAAGAGAGCGTTACGAGCAAGATCATCGTAACAATCAATCCATAACCTATGGTCATTCCAGTCAATCACGCCGAGCTCTTCCCCAACTGTCTCAAAAGGGAAAACATGCAAAGCTGACTCAAAACCATAAAATCCGTTTCTGTTGTTTAATAAAGTCATTAAATCATTAATCAGCGGATAATTATGAAAGCCTGAGGGTAGTTCATGCTCCTTGCATGATGAAATATCACCACTGCAAACGGATAACAGTTTTTCTAAAAATAGAGGCATTCTTAGTTCTCATATTTAAAATCAATATTTATTTTGAGTGTTTCAATATCCAGCGTCACTTCACATCCATGCCATGCAGGGCGGCCGTTGGTGAGATTGTTTTCGATAAAGTAGTTGCGAAGCTCTACCAGAGAACGAAGTATATCTGTATTCGCCCTTCCACCGGCCGTTAACCATTGAATTTCTTCAGCAGCATCAAGATAATCATATTTATACTTACAATGATCGTTTTCAGGTGATAACTCTGCACGCATAATGATCTTTTTAGCTTCGTCGGGAGCAATACTGAATAAAACAGTACCGATATCTTTATAAATCTCTTGATCATTTCTCATGATTTTTGACCTTCACCTGCTCTTCCGCCACTTGCTTTGTGATTTTACCCTGCGCCAGTACCGCTGCGATGTTGCCCTCAACTATGTATAGAGGCTATCGTCGTAGGGTGCTTCAGCCAGAATTTTTTGAATTTCAAATCGCGCTTCCGACTCCCAGGTTGGATTCATATTCGCCATTATTGCAATAAATTTTGGAAAAGCGATGCGCCGTCCATCCCTGCCTTCAACCCTGTGATCTAACTCATATTGGTATGCCATCTGATAGGCGAATTCGGACATTATCCAATAAAGCAGCGTATTCAAAGAGTGAGTGACTTTTCGGGAGAACTCATACCCTCTTTCTGAATAAATATAATTATATGAATCATTTTCGAATGAAATATAGGGAGTGCCATCGCCATAGGGAGCAGAACACAGATTCACTGAATGTTTTGGAAAGCCTGCTCGTAAAATCATCTCATCAGCTTGTCTTTGTATTTCAGCAATATTGACTAACATGTTGGCGAACCTCGCGAATATACTCATTCTTCAAAAGCCATTCTACACAGAAAGGTTTCAACGGATACCAAAAATCCAGAACACCATCCCCGCGGGTATACCTAAGAAACTGATTTTTAAGATAGTGATCATTTCTTTTTTCCCGAAAGGAAAAGGCTTATCAAAGTCCCAGATTAACCAGCCTTTCACCAGATAAGAAAAAAGACCAATTATCATCAATGCGATGCACATTAAAAAACATATGCCCAAAAGCGCCCATAGGGATTTTTTGGAATTATCGAGTCTCATTTTACTTTGCCATAAAGCCAACCTCCCGCCGGAAGGGCGGGAGGTGATTCACATTGCAAGCTGTCTGGTCTTTTACCGGTGATAAAAAAACCAGATGACCAAACCCGCAGGCAGCCCCAGCCAGGTTAACTCAAGACATATCAACACGTCCTTGAAAGAGAAGGGAAAACCCTCTTTCACATTCCATGCTAATCCTGCGCCAACTAAACGGCCAAGGAGCGTCAGGATGAACACGGCCAGACCTATTGCGCAGCACAGGTAAACAAGGTTAATGAACGATTTAGTGCTGTTTTTCATTCCTGGCCTCCCGAGAAAGCGGGATTTTTGTTCATGAAAGGAGGTTAAACAGGTCATGTCTGAGCTGATTAAGTTCATCGTTTTCACTCATCAAAGCCTTTCCGTTTCTGTACAATACGAGATCGCTTAGTGATCCCATTCCACTATAGAAATTTAGAAAAATGTATTTGGTAACATCAGGAGCAAGCTCATATTTTTCAGCGCCTTAAGCCCATGGCATAGATAATGTGGCTTTTTCCCGCCAATATAAGTCTGTAAGAACGATTCATTAAATGAGGTTAATGTAAACCCAGCGTATCGGGAAGGGCTTTGACAAAGTCGGACTCGTCCCCTCGGTACGCTTTAGCAATCTCTGCAAAGGAATCGATAATACTCCCTTTCTCATCGTCCGTTAGTTGCTGAAGCTCGGCGGCAATATGTTCCATCATTTCCACAGCGGCATCTGGATTGAGTGAATGTTCGTCAGTGAATTCAAGAAAAATGGCCATATCGGCAATAACTTTAATCAAATGATGTGAGTGAGCCACAGACCCTTTCCTCTTATTCCTGTCGTAAATGCCAGCCTCCCGCCGGAAGGGCGGGAAGTCGCCTGTTAATCCTCATACTTGAAGTCAATATTTATTTTCAATGTTTCAATATTTACCGTTACTTCACAGCCATGCCAGAATGGCTTTTCTTGTGATTTAAAGTTATCAACAAAGAAATTTCTTAATTCGACCAAAAGATCTAAGAGTCTTGCACTTGCATCTGCAGTTTCAGTGACCCAATGCTGGTTTCCTTGTTTATCGATATAGTCATAAGTGAACTCACCACAGTCACTTTCTGGCTCTAACTTGGCACATAGAATGATTTTTACCGCATCACCTGGAGCGATTGACAGCAAAACTGAACCAATATCGTTATATATTTCTTGATCAGAGCGCATTACTTACCTCCAGGTGTATTGTTAAAGACTTTTTCAATCGGGCGACCACCGTCAATCGAATACACTATTGTGAACTTATCAGGTCTGACACTATCACCAATATACGATGTTTGAATCTTGACCTTCACCTCTTTACCTTCGTTTACTGCCTTGGCCCAGGTATTTTCCATCTGTTTCCATGCGCCTTTGTTCAGATTACCATCCATCGGCACCAGGTTTAACTTTTCTCCAGGACCATTAAAAATACTGGCGATTAAGTGACCACCCTCATCACCAGGATTACCGCATTTCCCGGACTTACACTGTTGATAACCATTCCTGTCTTTTACGTTCGCACTCAGGGTTGCTTCGACCTGTTGAGGCCTTGCCAGATGGTCCGTTTTGTAGACTTTGTCGCCATCAAGATTATAGGTCTTATTAGGGAGCGGCTTGTTGAGTTCCTTATTCCAGTTCCACTTAGCACCAGATACGGCATAAATCTCATCACTGGCCTGGTTAATCAGCTTAGACGCCGCTTCCAGATCGCCTGCTTTAAGCGCCTTTTCCGCACCCTTAATGGCTTTGCCCGCAACATCCCCTGCGCCAGGAATGATGCCAATCGTTGCTGCCAGATAATCAAGCGCACTGTGCGCTTCCGCGAAGCTCTTGATATCACCCACGACCGGGACAAAATCTACGCCAAACAACGCCATTTCTTTCAGCGCTTCCCGACGCTCGGTGTACATTTTAACCGAGCAGGCTTCGGCGCTCATCCCGCCACAGTTTTCGCGCTTATAGCGTTCATTTTCGGCCTTCACCTGCTCTTCGGCTACTTGCTCGGTGGTTTTACCCTGCGCCAGTGCCGCGGCGATGTCGCCAAGGGAGTTATTCTCCACCGTCGTTTTACCCGCCTGCGCCCCGGCAACAGTAGAAGCAGAGCTGTCGCCCACCAGCCCGCCGGACAAGCCCGCCGCCAGCGTCGCCAGGGCAGAAACCGTCTGCTTCTGCGTTTCATCCAGCTCATCGGCAGATTTGTCGTACATCTCTTTGGCGATCATCCCCACCAGCTCGCCCGTGGCGGCACCGGCGGCACCCGCCAGTGCGTTTTGCCCCTGGGCGGCGGCCAGCGCGGCATTGACTACCGCGTGGGCGGCGACGATGCCCGTTTTGTTTAACCCGCTATGGTGACCAATCACTTCTGCAATGTACGGCGCGGCACCGCCCGCGAGGGCCGCGCTGAGATCGCTCCCGGCCAGGCCCTGAACCGCTGCCGTCGCCGCCTGAATCGCCTGCTGATACTGCCCGCCGGTGCCAAAGCCGGAGGCGTTGAACGCGTCGTTATAGGCCGTCTGGTAGATCTGACCGTTAATGTCATCCAGCGTCGCGGTTTTGCCCGGGTTGGCTTTTTCCCACGCGGCTTTCGCCTCCTGCAGATCCTGCGCGTTGACGTGGTTGAGCTTCTCTTTCGCCGCGTTGGTGGCGCGGATGCTGCCCTCGGTGCGGGCAATATCGGCCACCTGATTGCCAATCTCGCCGATCAGCTGCGCCTGCTGGAGCCGCTCCTGCTCTTTCTCTTTATCGAAGATAGGAGAGAGCGTCTGGTTGGCGTGCTCCACGTCGCGGCTGAGCTGGTTGACATCCTGGACCTGACGATCCTGATCGCGGACGATCAGGGTCCCGTCCGATACCGCGGCGTGCGTGGTGCTGCTGTCATGCCCGTCGCGGTTGGCGCCCACCAGCAGGCCGTTGGCCATGTTACCGGCAAACTGGCTGCCGATGCTGCCTCCGGTGCTCATCCCCACGCTCTGGTGTTCCACTTCGAAATCGGCGCGGTTTTCAATATCGCTGAAGCCGATAGTGCCGGTATCGAGACGGTTTTTATCGGCGGTCGCCGTAGAGCCAATTACCGCCCCGTTGAGCTGGGTATGCTCGCCCACGGTCACGTCGTAGCCGCCTTTGCCAGCGAAGATCCCGGTCTGTTCCACCACCGAGTCGTAGTTGCTGTGCATCTTGTCCCGGCTGAGGTTGACGCTGGCCGAGCCGGTCATGGAACCGATGCTGAAGCTCCCGCCCGCGCTGGCGTTCTGCTGTTTCGAGTCGTAACGATCGCTGTCCTGCTCGGAGGTGAGGGTCAGGTTGCGGCCAATGTCCGCTTTCACCGTTTCGCCGCTCACCTGCGCCCCGGTCAGGGTGGCGTCGCGTCCGGTCAGGAGCGTCACCTGGCGGCCCGCGTTCACGGTGGTTTCGCTGTGGGTGGTGCCGTTACCGCTCTCGCTGCCTTTGCCCCGGTTGATGCTGGCGGAGATGTTCAGGCCAAAGCCGCCGGAGCCGACGCCAATCCCGACCCCGACGCTGCCGCCCTTGCTCTCGTTTTTACCGTCCAGCAGTTGGGTGTTTTGCGCCGAGCGCAGGTACAGATCGCGGTTGGCGGCGAGCGTAATATCGTTGCCCGCTCTGAGCTGGCTGCCATCTACGGTCAGATCCCCGTCCACGCCGCGCTCGCCGCTGCCGGTGGCGACAACGCTCAGATCGCGCCCGGCGTTCAGGCTGCTGCCCTGGGCGATATTCTGCTCGCTGAATTGCGTGGATTTCGACGACTGGCTACCGTAGGAGAGGCTGATCCCGACGGTGTTGGTATTGCCCGCATCCGCGCCCTGGGCCTGATCCATCCGTGCCGCCTGGGCGGCCTGTACGCCGGAGAGCGCGGCCTTCACGCCCTGCAATGCCTGCAAACGACCGCTGCCGGAGGATTTCGCCTGCTGGGAGGCCTCGACGGCGCTGTTCAGCGCGCTGCCGACGGTGCCGGAGAGCGCCAGGGTCAGCCCGGAGGTTTTCTGCTCCACCTCGTGGGTCTGCTGGCTGCGGTTATTCACTGCCGTGATGTCGACGTTTTTACCGCTCAGGGCCATATCCTGACCGGCCACCAGATCCGAGCCGCTCACCGTCAGGCGATCGCCCGCGCGCAGGGTCAGGTCGCCATCGACGCTGCCGACGGTGCTGCCCGCCTGGGTGGCATCCGCCCCGGTGTCGGTGGTTTTAATGCTCTGGGTGCCGACGCTAAAGCCGATCCCGCCCGAGCTTAACAGCCCGGATTTTTTCTCCTGCTTCTGGTGCAGTTCGGTGTTGCGTTCGCCCTGAGTATCGACGGTCAGATTATTGCCCGCCAGCAGGGCGACATCGCCCGTGCCCGCCACGTTGCTGCCGCGCACGGTCAGATCGTTTCCGGCAGTGAGGTTAACGGTGTCGCCGTTCAGCTCGCTGCTCTGCACCGTCTGGCGGGAAATCTGGTCGCGGGTGGTGGTGGTCGTTTTCGACAGGAAGCCGTTACCGCCGACCACTTTATGCCGTTCGTCCAGATCCTGGGTGTTTTCGCCTGCCGCCAGGGTCAGGTTATTCCCGGTGCTGAGGTTCAACGCCTCGCCGGCGGAGAGGGCGGCGGCGCGGGCGGTGAGGTCATTGCCTGCTGCCAGGGTCACGTCGCCTTTTCCCGTCACTTCGCTGCCGACGCTGCGGGTTTGGCTCTGTTTGAGGGTGTTGTCAGCATCCCACACCAGGTTATCGCGGCTGGCGGTCTCCACCGTATTGAGGGTCATATCCCGCCCGGCCACCAGCTGCGCTTTGCCGTTCTCGCCGCTGGCGATCACCTGCGCCCCGGTCAGGGTGATATCCCGCCCGGACTGCAGCGCCAGCCTGCCGTCGTCACCCTGCACGTAAATGCCGGAGACGCTGTCGATGGTGGTGCGGGCGAAGCTGTTCTCGCCGTTCACGCTGTCGGCGCTGACGGTGGTGGTGATGAGATTGATGTCGCGTCCGGCGCTGGCCAGCACGCTGCTGTCGCCCACGATGGCACCGCCGAGGTTGTTGATATCGGTGCGGGCGTTGAGGTTAACGTCCGCCCCCTGGATGGTGCCGGTCTGGTTGGTGAGGTTGTCGGCATCCAGTTGCAGGACTTTGCGCCCGGCAAGGGTCCCGCGGTTAAACAGGTCGCCGTTGAGCTTGATGGAGACGTTGTTGCCGGCAATCAGCGCCCCGGAGCCGTCGATATCTCCCGGTTTCACTTTGGCGTACACCTGCGGGACCAGCACGCTCTCGGTTGAGCCGTCCGGCATTTTCACCCGGGTGTTGACCAGCCAGACGATATCCCCGGTCAGGAGCGCCATCTGCTCCGGCGTCAGCGCCACGCCGATCTTCAGATCGTACTGCTTGCCGAAGGTAATGCCGCGATCCATCAGCGCCTTGTACTGCTCTTCGTCGTTGTTGTAGCCGTCGAGATAGCGCTGGCCGGTAATGCCAATCACCTGCTCGCGGATCAGCCGCTGCTCGTAGTAGCCATCCCCCAGCCGTTTCTGGGTGTTGTCGCCATTGGCGGTAAAGGCGTCCTGCATATAGTCGCTGCCGAGCCACTGGCGCTCGTTGGTAAAGCGCGGATCGGTCTCCACCAGGTACGGCACGTCTGCCGACGGGTTCACCTTGAACAGGCTGTTGTCCGGCAGGGTGGTATTCGGCCCGATAATGCGGATCGCGCCGTCGGCCGGGGTCACTTCAAACTGCTGCCCGGCAGGCGGGGTCACCGGCTCGCCCGGGGAGACGGTCTGCTGCGGCGCGGGTTTCACCCCCGCGGCCTGGCCAATGGTTACGTCGGTTCCCTGCAACACCAGCGGGGTGATGCTGAGATTACTGCCCTCGACGCTGCCGTTGCTGATCAGTTGGCCCGGTTTCAGGGCGATATCCTGAATGGTGGTTGGCGGGGTATATGCCGTGCGATCGCGCCCCTGCTCGTCGTCGCCTTTGTGGCGAATACGGTAGTAGTGGGTGACGGTGCCCTCATCGGTGGTGTAACGCTTGCCGGGCACGTCCTCGTTCTTCACGCTGCCCATCTGGTCAATCGCCAGCGTGCCGCCTGCGATAACCTGGCTCTTGTCGTTAAACAGTTTGTCACCGGTCATGAGCAGGTTGCCACCGGCGAGGATCTTCGCCGGGTCGCTCTCTTTGATGCGGGTTTCGTCAATGGTGCGGGTGTAGTCGTACTGGTTGAAATTGTCGTTGCCGTGACCGGAACGCTCCGGGGTGTTGAGGTTTTTCAGGCCGTCGGAGGAGTTGTCATCCACCCAGACGCCTTGCTCTGTCGAGCTCCAGCGGTTGGTTGACCCGGTGTGCTGGTAGTCGGTGAGATCGTCCTGCGACACCCGCACCACTTCGGTGGAGAAGTGGTCGTTGATGTTGTTGATCTGCCCGGCGGCAATCGCCATATCCCCGGCGGATTCAATGGTGGAGCTATGGTTGTTAATGGTCCCGGCGCGACCGGTGACGGCGCCGCTGTCGTCCAGCGCCCCGCCAATGGTCATGCTGCCTGCGCTGTAGATCAGGCCATGGTCGGCGTTGTTCAGGGTCTGCACGCCGAGGTTCACGCGCTCGCGTCCGGCAAGCGTCGCCGCGGTGCCGTTTTCTGCGAGATTATTGAAGGTATCCACATTTACCCCCACCGCATCGCCGTAAATTCGTCCGGTGCCGATGTTGGTCAGGGTGTTGGCGTTGATGCGGGTGACAATCCCGTCGATCAGGCCGGTATTGCGTACCGTCCCGCTGGCGGTCAGGGTGGTGCTACCGGCGTTGATTTCGCCGCTGGCGAGGTTAGTCAGGTTGGCGCTCTGCACGTCGAGGGCGCTGCCCGCCATCAGCTGGCCGCTGTTGGTCAGATCGCCGTCGGTGGTAAAGGTCAGGTTGCCGTTGGCGATAGTGGTACCGGTGTTGTTCACCCCGCTGGTGCTGTGGAGATCCATATCCCCCAGCGACAGCAGCTGGCCGCTGGCATCGAGGGACGCCGCATCCACACTCAGCGTTTTACCCGCTTTCAGGGTGCCGCCCGCGTTCAGCAGGTTTAGCCCGTTACCGCTGAGATCCAGCGTTTCGCCCGAGGCCAGCACCCCCGCGCTGTTGTTCAGCACGCCGCTGTTATCCATGCTCAGGGTGTTATTCGCCAGGATGCTGCCGCGCTGGTTATCCAGGCTACCGGTATTAAGCGCCAGGCTCTGGCCTTCGAGGCCCTGGTTTTCCCCGAGGGTATTCTGGTTAGCAAAGTGCAGGGCAGTCAGGGTCACGCTTTTACCGCTGCGGATCAGCCCCGAGACGTTATCCACGGTGCCCCGGGCGCTGTCGAGGAGCAGATCGCCCACCGACTGGATCTGCCCGCCGCCGTTTTGCAGGTTAGTGGTGTGCAGGGCGGTATCGGCCTCGCCAATGATGCGCCCGCCGCTGCGGTTATCAAGATCCGTAGCCGCCACATCCGCCGCGCCGCTGGCGGCCAGGGTGCCGGCCTGGTTATTAATGCGTGCTGCCGAGAGGTTCAGCGCCCCCAGGCTGTTGAGGGTGCCTGCGCTGTTATCGACTGCGCCGGAGGTGACGTTCACCCCGTCGCCCTGCAGCACGCCGTTATTATTGATGAGCTGCGTGGTGGTCAGCGACAGGCTCTCTGTCGCCGCCAGTTGCCCGTCGGTATTGTTCAGCGTGTCGCCGCTAAAGGCGAGGCTATCCCCGGAGAAGGTGGTGCCCTGGCTGTTATCCAGCAGGCCACCGCTCAGGGTCATGGCCCCCACCGATTTCAGCGCGCCGCCGTTATTGGTGAGGGTGTCGAATCCGGCGGTCAACGTCCGGTTCGCGCCGATCTGGCCGTCGCTGTTGTCGATAACACCCGCGCTCAGATTAAAATCGCCGTCGCTCGCGAGGAAGCCGCTCTGGTTGTTCAGCGCGCCGCTCTCAAGGTTCAGGGAACCCTGAGAGAGCAGGGAGCCGGAACGGTTATCAAATTCATTCAGGGCCAGGGTTGCGCCGTCGGCGACAATCACCCCCTGCTGGTTGTCGAGGCGCCCGGCGTTGATGCGCTGGGTTTTCGCCGCCTCGATTCGCCCTTTGGCGTTATTCACCGCCTGCTGGCTTTGGATCTCGCCGTCGCCCGCAGCCGCAGAGATCAGCCCCTGCTGGTTGTTGAGGGTTCCGGCGTCCAGTCGGGTATTGCCCGCCACCGCCACGATTTGTCCGGCGGTGTTGTCGATGGCCGCCGCTTTAAGCTGCACGCCGTTGGCTGCGCCGATCTGCCCCTGACGGTTATCGAGCTTGCCCGGCAGATCCACTGCCAGCGCGCTGCTGCCGCTGTGAACGATTTTGCCTTGCTGGTTGCTGAGGTCGTGGGCGCTGAGGTTAATTGTCTCCGCGCTCAGCGCGCCCCCGGCGTTGTTGAGCATCTTACCGCTGCGGACGGTCAGTTCGCTGGCGTTGACCCTGGCGCTGGCGGTGCTCACATCCCCCGCGCCGCCATCCAGCAGAACACGTTTAGCCTGAGTCTGGCTGCCGCTGACGTCCACGCCCTGGCCCCGGGCGCTGAGATTACCGCCCGCGAGGTTTTGCCCGTGGGCGCTCAGCTGGCCGCTGGTGCTGAGTTCCAGATCCCCCGCGTCGGCGAGCTTGCCGTCGCTTTTCACCCCGGCGGCCAGCACGCTGTTGGTGCTGGTGGTCAGGCTGGCCGCGTTCGCACGGACGTCACTGTCGGCGGTGATCACCCCGCTGTTGTTAAGTTCGCTGGCGGTTTGCAGGCTTGCGCTGTCGCCAGCCCGAAGGGTGCCGCTGTTCTCGATACGCCCGTCGGCAGAGATGGTTACGCTGCCTGCCTGGGCACCGATGGCCCCGGCGTTACGCACCCCGACGCCGGTCTCGGTGCCGACCATGCGGATCTTGCCTGCGTACATGCCGCCGAGGCTGGCCACGTCTACCGCCAGCTGCGGGCGGGTGGCAGGATCGTCGCTGCCTTTTTCGATCACCTCGTGGGCGGCATCCACCTTGTTGCGTCCGGTGGTGACTTTAAGATCGTTGGCCCACAGCCCGGCGTTAACCTTCACCGAGCGGGCAATAATGTCGGTGTAATCTGCGCCGGAGGTGTCCATCCCCGCGCCGTCAACCACCACCTCGCCGCGCTCGACGTTAAACCCGGTCAGCGCGCCGTCTTTCATCTGCGGTTGGCCGGTGGTGAGGGTGGCGCGGTTGGCGTTGATAAAGCCGCAGCCGCTACAGGTGATGCCCGATGGGTTAGCGATCACCACCTGGGCTTTTTTACCTGCCACTTCGATCATGCCGTTCAGCTTGCTCGGGTCGCGGGAGCTCACCTCGTTGAGGATCACTTTGGCTTCGCCTTTCGCCAGCCACGGGTTGCCCGCCACCATGCCGCCCAAATTGGTCTGCACATTTTTGTGCGAGTTGTTGAGGATCGCCCCTTTGCTGTCGACGTCGAACTGGGTGTAGTTGTTGCGTGACACCCCGGCCGCGGACGGGGTCTGGATATTGACCTGCGGCGTGCCGTTGGCGCTGTTGACCACCGTCGGCTGCTGGTTTTTTGGCGCACCGGCGTCTGCCACGATGGTGGCCTGCGCCGTCTGCACGGCCCCCATCGCCAGCCACAGGCTAAAGCTGATGGCGCTGACCTTGCCGATAAGCTGGCTGTGGGTATGGCCGATGCCGGAAGAACGGGACGAACCGGTGCGGCCGGAGCGGGCGATATCCGCCACCACCATCAGCATGCCGCGCGCTTTGTTAAAGACAATTCGGTACAGGTTCTTATTCATGGTTCGTTCCTTTAAACGCTTCCGGCAGGCTTACTGCGAGCGGGTGATTCTGTTGCCACTCTCTGGCGTGTTGACGGCTGACGTGGCTGCCGTGGAACAGCATCACGCGCTTGCCACGCTCTGCGCCGCGGTGATACAGCGCGCGGCAGACGTGGTCGGGGAAGATATCGCGGCGCATCAGGTCGTACATCGCGGGGGTGTGGCCGAAGGGGGCGATCCAGTCGCAGAACCAGATCCGATCTCCGCTGTCCCAGTCCGCCTCTGGCATCTCAATGGACGGGCGGGTGAGGTAGCGGGCTTCCGCCTCCTCATTCAGCCAGGCCCAGCTGAGGAAAAAGACCGGGCGGTCGTTCTCAATGACCAGCACGTACTGACGGCGCTTAATGATCGGCAGCAGCAGGGTGGGCAGGGCGTGCAGGGGAGCATCCCGGTGCATCGGGGAGTGCATCCACAGCCAGACGGTGGCCCCCAGCACTTCGGCCTCGCTCTCTTCCCCGCCGAGGATCAGCGGGGCTTTAATCTCCAGATTTCCGACGCGCATCACCAGCTCCAGTTGAGGTTAAAGCCGAGCGTGAGATCGCTGGTTTCAAAGCCGTCCGGCTTCGAGAACGGCGTCCCGGCGAACAGGTCGTAGCCGGTGTTAAAGGCGTTGCCGCGCAGGCCCGCCACGCCGCCTGCCAGGTGTTTACCCACCTGCAGATCCGAACTGTAACCGCCCACTTCACCGTAATCGGCACCCAGATAGAACTCCTGGTTCGGCAGCGGCGTGCGCCAGGCCAGATCGTTGCGCACGTACCAGCCGTGGCTGGCGCTCAGGGTGCGCTCGCCGTCAAAGCCGCGCACCGTCCAGCGGTTGCCGATGGCAAACTGATCCTGCGGCGTCAGCGGCGTATTGCTGATCTGGCGCAGGTACTGCACGTTGTAGCGGAAGTTCTGCGTGCCGATGGCAAACGGCAGATCGAGTCCGGCGCTGAGCTGGGTAATTTTGCTCAGGGCAGTGGCATCGCCCCAGTACTCCTCCGGCGCAGGCTGCGCCCCGAACCAGCGGGTGCCGCGCTGATAGCTGATGCCCGCATCCAGCGTCGCCTGGCCGATGTAGTGGCGATGATCCAGCCCGATGCGCCAGCCCGCGGTCTGACGGCGCTGAACGCCCACTTCCGTATCGTCGATATAGTTGCGGGTCTCCCGCGCCAGCACGTCGTAAGAGAAGGTGGTCTTCTGCGAGCCGCTGCGGTGCAGCACGCGGCTGAGCTGAATGTCGAGGTTTTTGCTCTTACCGCTGTAGCGATAATCCTCGTTCAGCCCGGCAACGGTCTGGTGGTAGTCGTAGTCGCTGCCGGTGATGCCCAGCATCCAGTAGCCGAAGGGCACCGAGTAGTGGGCGGTATAGTTTTTGCTGCCTTTACCGCCTTTGTCATTCAGATCGTGGCTGGCCGAGACATACAGCAGATCGCTCAGGGAGAAGGGGTTATCCAGCGACAGGGTGACGCCGCCCTGGTAGCGCCCGGTGGTTTCAGTCCCGGCATCGTCCAGCGACAGGCCGATACGCCACATTTTGCTCTGCTTACGGGTGATCACCACGTCGCTCTCGCCCGGATTCTCTCCCGGCAGTAGCTCCATGTTGGCCTCGACCGTCGGCAGGCGCTGTAGGTTTTCCAGCCCCTGTTCAATATCACGCAGATCCAGCAGGTTCCCCTCGTGAGCCGGGAAGGCGCTGTAGAGCTGGATATAGTCGTCGCTCTCTTCAGTGAGCTTCACATGGCGGATGGTGCCCGGCACGATGGCCAGCCGCAGGGTGCCACTCTTCAGATCCTGCGACGGGGCCAGCACGCGGGTGGTGATCCAGCCGTGGTCGACGATGCGATTCTGCATCGTGCTCATCAGCAGGTTAATCCCTTTCCCGCCCAGACAGCGCCCCTGAGCCTGGTCTGCAATACGCTGGAGCGGCAGCCAGTGGGGCAGGGCCTCCTGACCGCTCAGCTCGACGCGGTTAATCGAGAAGCAGGGCTTTTCTGTTGGAAAAGCAATCTTGCCAAAGCCGGATGAGGGCTTGGACAGACGCACGTCCGGGACGGGCGGGGTTAATTGTTGCTCTAATGCTCTCTGGCGCTGCTGCTGAATAATAAATTGATTATCCGGCTCCGCCGCCTGGGCAGGAAACAGTAAAGACAGCCCGGTGGCTGTCGTTATTATTATGGCGATATTGTGTCGGGCGTTCATCGGCGAATCCGTGCTGTGTAAGCAAAAAAGAATACAATGTGAATTTGTGTAAAATTGTTTAAGTATTGCGAGGGGAAGGAAAGGGGGATTAATCCTAAAGCACAGAATTATCCGAGTTTTGGGCTCCTCAATTCTGGTAGGTTTGCGTCGGAAGAGAATATATCGGGGGTTTCACGTGGATGTCAGGAAATATCCACGCGAAACTTAAGTGAAATTTACGGTTATTTCTGGATGCGGTCGACACGCACCACAGGCGGGGTGGATTTCTTGTCCAGACTGCCGTTAATGCTGATCATATTATCGGGCTGCACGGTGCGGCCATCAAATACGGCCTGGGGAATTATGGTATCAATGGTGCCAGTTTTATCGCGGAATTTAAATTTATCCCCGCCGGAGCCACCAATTAAATTACCCCGCAAGGAGATCGTAGCCCCGTCGTGCATCTCTTTGGCCTGCTCCACGGTCATGATTCTGGCATCTTCCGCGCCACGATAACCATCATCCAGCGCATGTGGCGCCGGTGGGGCAGTATCTTTCTTCAGTCCACCATTATCTTCGGCATACGCCGCCGGGATTAAAAGACAACACAATAAGGGTGCGACAGTTAATTTCATACAGCCTCCTTGGTTTAACTGGCTTGACAGATTAAGCCTGGTTGCTATTTTTTATTTTGCAAACAGGAACAGTCTTAATCAAATTTATCTATAAAAATCATCTGGCTGCATAATATTAATAAGCGAGACGGTGAGGTGATATATGGCGAATGCAAACGAAAAATCCCCTTCTTTGCCCGGCGTGAAACAAAGCCATGCCGCCCTGCAGTTTGAATACAACGCTCACCGCTTCGGTTTTGTACTGTTATTGCTGATTATTGCCGCTGCGCTGTTGGGGCTTTTTTCGGGCGGTTATTTTAGCGACGCGATAAAAACCAACGCTGCCAACAGCGTGCAGGTGGAATATCAGCGTTTTGGCCGACTGCTCTCTCCCGTGGAGTTGAAAATTACCTCGCCGGGTCAGGGTGAGACTCCGCTGACGCTGCGCATTGGCGGAGACTATATGGCGCGAACGCAAACCGATAATATCTGGCCGCAGCCCGATGAAATGCGCAGCGAGGGCGGGGAGCTGGTGCTGGTTTATCAGGCGGCGAAAGCGCGTCAGGATTTTACCGTCTGGCTCTACAGCACCCCGGAACAGCCGGGTAAAACCGTCACTACCGTCACAGTAAATAATCAGCCGGGTCTCTCTTTCTGGCAGTTTATCTATCCATAGGGAACCCACATGGAAATGATACTCAGGGCAGTGGCGATTTATCTGATTTTGCTGGTGGTGTTTAAAATAGCCGGAAGGCGGGCGCTGCTGCAGATGACCAGCTTTGATTTGATCCTGTTATTAATTATCAGTGAGGCCACCCAGCAGGCGCTGCTGGGAGAGGATTTTTCGGTTACCGGTGCCATGTTAACCATTATTACGCTGGTGGTGATTGATATGCTTTTCGGCGTGGCAAAAAAATATATCTCCGGCGCGGAATCGATGCTCGATGGTTCCCCGGTTATTCTGGTGGTACATGGTGAATTACAGAACGAAAAATTAAAAAAAGTGGATGTCTCCTGCGACGATATATTGGTATCGGCCCGACAAAATCACGGCATATACCAGCTGGAGAAAATTAAATACGCCATCCTTGAACGTAACGGGCATATTTCGATTATTCCCGAAGAGAGTGAATCATGAAAGAAAATATCTGGAACCAGGCCAAAACCACCAAGGAACTCACCAGCCAGGTGTCGACGGTGTTAACTGATTTAGGCTGGCTGCTCACCACGGCGGAGTCCTGCACCGGTGGCAATGTGGCCTCTGCGCTGTGCGCCGAAAAGGATACCGCCTCGTTCTTTGGCACCGGCGTGGTGACCTTCAACAATGAAGCCAAGCACAAGGTGCTGGGGGTGAGTAATGCCACCCTTGAAAAATACACTGCTGTGAGTAGCCAGACGGTAGGGGAGATGGCCGAGGGGGCGCTGAAGCTGGCCGATGCGGATGTCAGCATCGCCATCAGCGGCTACGCCGGACCGGACGGCGGCGAGGATGGCACCCCGGCGGGCACCGTCTGGTTTGGCTGGTGCTTCCGCGGCGAGGTGACTACCGCCGTACAGCACTTCACCGGCGAGTGTGAAGATGTGATTGAGAAAGCGGTTCGCTACGCGCTTTCTGAACTGTTGCGGCAGATCCCGCACTGGAAAAAGCAGTTGCACTAAGGAGAGGCTATGAGTGTGGTGGTGATTACCGGCGCTACGGCTGGGGTAGGCAAAGCCACGGCGCTGCGTTTTGCAGCGGCGGGCTACGATGTGGGGCTGATTGCCCGGGATAACCACAGTCTGGAAGCCACGCGGGCGGAGGTGGCGAACTACGGCGTCAACTGCCATGCGGTGAGCGTGGACGTGGTGGATGCCGAGGCGCTGAGCCAGGCGGCCCGGACGCTGGTCGATCGGCTGGGCGCTATCGACGTGTGGATAAACAACGCCATGTGCACCACCCTGGCGCCATTTTACAGCATGACCGACGATGAATTTCGTCGGGTGACGGAGGTGACCTATCTGGGCTGCGTCAACGGCACGCGGGCCGCTATGGAGCATATGATACCGCGCGACAGCGGGGTGATTATTCAGGTCGGTTCCGCGCTGGCCTACCGCTCGATTCCACTGCAGTCGGCCTACTGCGGCGCCAAGGCGGCGATCCGTGGTTTTACCGACGCGCTGCGAACCGAGCTGATGCATGAGCGCAGCGGCGTGCATCTGGCGATGGTACAGATGCCGGGTCTCAACACGCCGCAGTTTGACTGGGCGCGGAATAAGTTCGCCTACAGTATGCGTCCGGTGGCACCGGTGTTTCAGCCGGAGGTCGCCGCCGAGGCGATCTACGGCGTGGCGCAGAAGCCGGTGCGCGAGCTATGGGTAGGGCGCAGCACCATCGGGGCGATTGTCGGCCAGTTCCTGTTCCCCGGTTTTCTCGACCGGATGATGGTGAAAAAGGCCTGGGAAGGGCAGATGGAGGAGGCGCTCAATCCACCCGATCGGCGGGATAACCTGACCAACCCGGTCGGCGGCGAGCACCGGGTGCACGGCCATTTTACCCCGGAGGCCAAATCCCGCGCCGCGGCGATCACCTCCGGCGTACCGGGCAAAGCCCTGCTGGGCACCGCCGCGCTGGCCGGACTGCTGTTAATTGGAAAGTGTCTCACCCGGCGGAAATAGCAAACAGGCCGGGTGCGGCAACGCCCGGCGGGCCGTGCATGCTGTAGGTTTTGTAGGCCGGGTAAGGCGTAGCCGCCACCCGGCGATAATGCGGCTTAGTGGTAACCCTCGGTATCCCTGACCTTGCCGCGAAACACGTAGTAGCTCCATGCGGTATAAACCAGAATCAACGGGATGATCAGCAGCGTGCCTACCAGCATAAACAGCTGGCTGGACGGCGGGGCTGCCGCGTCCCAGATGGTGATGCGGGGCGGGATAATGTTGGGCCACAGGCTGATGCCCAGCCCGCTAAAGCCGAGGAAAATCAGCCCGAGCGTCAGCAGGAAAGGCCTGGCGTGGCTGTGCGGGTTGCGGGTGAGCCGCCAGATCCATACCCCGAATACCGCCACCAGTACCGGCACCGGCATGAAGTAAAAGAAGTTCGGCAGCGAGAACCAGCGATCCGCCACATACTGCCAGCCAAAGGGCGTCCAGACGCTCACCACCGCCACCACCACCAGCAGCGCCAGCAGCACATGGCGGGTCAGCTCCCGCATATGACGCTGCAACGCCCCTTCGCTTTTCATGATCAGCCAGGTCGTGCCCAGCAGGGTATAGGCCACCATCAGCCCCAGCCCGCAGAAGAGATTGAACGGGGTCAGCCAGTCGAGGGCGGAACCGGCAAAGCGGCGGCCCTCGACGTCGAAACCGTTAATCATCGCCCCGACCACAATCCCCTGGCTGAAGGTCGCCAGCAGCGAACCGCCCGCGAAGGAGTAGTCCCAGAATTTGCGGTGCGACGGCGTGGCCTTAAAGCGAAACTCAAAGGCCACGCCGCGGAAGATCAAACCGATCAGCATGGCGGTAAGCGGGATCGTCAGGGCGTCGATGATCACCGCATAGGCCAGCGGGAAGGCGCCAAACAGCCCCGCGCCCCCCAGCACCAGCCAGGTTTCGTTTCCGTCCCAGACCGGGGCGACGCTGTTGACCATCACGTCACGCGCCTGCGGGTCACGCTCAAAACAGAAGAGCATGCCGATACCCAAATCGAAACCATCCATGATGATGTACATCAGGGTGGCGAAGACGATGATAGCAAACCAGATCACTGAGATATCGACGCCCATTATGGTTTCTCCTCTTCCGGTACCGGTTCCGCCGCTGAGAGCGGACGCGCAGGTCTGCCGTCAGTATTCACCGAGAGATTGTCGGTAGGCTGCGGTCCCTTCTTAATCAATCGCACCAGGTAGACAAACCCCACGCCAAACACCGAGCAGTAGACAACGATAAACGCCAGCAGGCTGATGCTCATCTGCAGGGTGCTGTGCAACGACACCGCGTCAATGGTGCGCAGATAGCCATACACCACCCACGGCTGACGCCCCACTTCGGTAGTGATCCAGCCCGCGAGGATCGCCACCACGCCGGCAGGCCCCATGCTCAGGGCAAACCAGTGGAACGGACGGGAGTGATACAGCCGGTGGCGGTGACGCAGCCACAGACTCACTACGCCCATCAGGATCATCAGCATCCCGAGGCCGACCATCACGCGGAATGACCAGAAGACGATCAGCGAGTTGGGCCGCTCATCTTTCGGGAAGTCTTTCAGGGCCGGAACCTGCTTATCCAGGCTGTGGGTGAGGATCAGGCTGCCAAGGGCCGGGATTTCCAGCCCATATTTAGTGCGTTCCTCTTCCATATCCGGGATGCCGAACAGCAGCAGCGGCGTGGCTTCACCCGGTGGATTTTCCCAGTGGCCTTCAATGGCGGCAATTTTTGCCGGTTGATGTTCGAGGGTGTTCAGGCCATGCATATCCCCGACAAAGGCCTGAATCGGCGCAACCAACAGCGCCATCCACAGCGCCATTGAGAACATCTTGCGCACCGCTGGCCTGTCGTTCCCGCGCAGCAGATGCCAGGCTCCCGAGGCACCCACAAACAGGGCGCTACTGAGGAATGCGGCGATGGACATATGGATCAGGCGGTAGGGGAAGGAGGGGTTAAGGATGATGGCGAACCAGTCCTCGGGGATCACCTGGCCGTTCTCGATGCTGAAGCCCTGCGGGGTGTGCATCCAGCTGTTGGAGGCGAGGATCCAGAAGGTGGACATCAGGGTGCCCAGCGCCACCATGCAGGTGGCAAAGAAGTGCAGGCCGGGCCCGACCTTGTTCCAGCCAAACAGCATTACGCCGAGGAATCCCGCTTCGAGGAAGAATGCGGTTAACACCTCATAGGTGAGCAGCGGGCCGGTGATGCTTCCGGCAAACTGGGAGAAGCCGCTCCAGTTGGTACCGAACTGGTAGGCCATAACCAGGCCGGAGACCACGCCCATCCCGAAGTTAACCGCGAAGATTTTTAACCAGAAGTGATACAGCGAGCGCCAGACGTCATTTTTGGTCTTCAGCCACATGCCCTCAAGCACCACCAGATAGCTGGCGAGGCCGATGGTTAAGGCCGGGAAGATAATGTGAAACGACACTGTGAAGGCGAACTGAAGCCTGGCGAGATGGAACGCATCGAGTTCGAACATCGTACTCTACCCCTGTCAGCGAAATGCCCCGCAAGGAACGGGGCATTGTGGTACAGCATTTTTCTTCGGCGCGGGGTTACGGTTTTTTCTTACCGGCCCCCAGCTCAGCGCCAGTTAGCGGATTGGCTTTCGGATCCGACTCGGAGCGTTTCGCCATCGCTTTCAACAGAGCGGCCTGCTCTTTCGAAAGCGTGACCTGAGCACTACCGTCCCCACCGTCAACGGCAGGTTGCGGATCGGCAACGTACTCGAAGTTTTCGTCGCTGTTCCAGCTGCCGCGAAGATCATCACCTGCAGACATATTGTAGTAGGTGGTGGCGTATTGTTCGATTGGCGGCAATTTCCCCGGTGGGAAATTATTGCGAATCGACTGCAGCGCCTTCTCAAACGAGAGCTGGTGCGCGGCTTCACGGGTCATCAGGAACGCGAGGGCATCTTTCACCCCAGGATCGTCGGTAACGTTGATCAGGCGTTCATAGATGATCTTGGCACGTGCTTCTGCCGCGATGTTCGAGCGCAGGTCGGCTGTGGCCTCACCAATGGTGTCAATATAGGCCGCAGTCCAGGGTACGCCCGCGGAGTTGGTCAGCGGTGGCCCACCCCCGTACAGCAGGGAGGTGATGTGGCTGTCGTTACCGTTTTGCGTCAGGGAGCGGTAGAGTTCCGCTTCGCTTTCGGTGCCTTCTGCCAGTTCGCCTTTGGCACCTTTATTCAACATACCCACCATTGTGCCGATGATTTCAAGGTGGCTCAGCTCTTCAGTGGCGATATCCATCAGCATCTCTCTGCGACCTGGATCGTCATCGCCCAGCCCCTGCGTAAAGTAGCGGCAGGCGGCGGCCAGTTCACCCTGAGGGCCACCAAATTGTTCGAGCAGCAGGTTCGCGAGGCCGGGGTTAGGCTCGGCAACGCGAACGGTGTACTGCAATTGCTTTACGTGTCTAAACATAGGCTCGCTCCTGAGTTATTTTTTCGCTTCCACGCCGTCTGCATCTGAACGCAGGAGGAATTGTTCCGTGGTATCCGGAATGTGCTGGATCAGCCAGTCGGCCATGCGTTGTTCTTCCGCGAGGATAGATTCGATGGCAGGTACTGACGCCACGTCCCCGGCTTTTTTCGCCGCAGCCAGCAGGGAGGTGTAGCAGGCAATTTCAAACTGTTCAAAAACGTAGCCGCTAATAGACCCTTTAACGATTTCATCCGACGCGGCCATGCCGCCCATAGACTGGCCGAACGCCATCATTTTGCTCATGGAGTCTTTCAGCATCGAACGGGAAATATCGTTACGATCAAGGATCTCTTCCAGCAGCGTAATCTGGTGTTTTGTTTCAGATAAATGCTGCTCGATGCGAGCGCGTACATCAGGATAATTATCGATGCGGCTGGCCATAGATTCGAGCATAGATTCAGCTTGCTTTTCCATGGCGTGAGCATCGCGTAGCCAGTCATGGTAGTGTTCTACGTGATTCATATTTTCTTCCTCGGGTTCGGTTAATTCCGGCTTACTTTTCTGCTTTCTGATTAATATTACCGACGGCCAGATCGGTGAGTTTAAGATCGGTGGATTTCTCTTCTTCCAGCGTCTCGGCTAATAATTTTACCGCCTGGGTATAGCCTAATTGCTCTGCCAGCGTGGCGAGGGTGCCATAGCTGGCAATTTCATAGTGTTCGACTTTTTGCGCCGCGGCGATCAATGCTGCATCGCGCACTTCGTTTTTCTCTGTGCTTTCAAGGACTTCATTGGCTTCTTCAATTAAGCCTTCCATTGCAACGCATTTCATTCTTTTCAGTTTAATATTCGGCGTTTTCTCCACGATCTGATCGATACGTTCAATCTGGCCGTGGGTCTCTTCCAGGTGCGCTTTAAACGCAGCGCTCAGATCCGGGCTGGAGGCTTCGCGGGACAATTTAGCCAGAGCACGGGTCAGCTGTTTTTCTGCACTGTAGGTGTCAGAAAGCAGGTGAATAAACACATCTTCTATGCTTTTCATATTCATACGCTTTTCTCCAGTGACATAAAAATTCTGCGAGCCCGCGGACCCGCAGATTACCGATTAAAGTGAATAACAGGCTTTAATAATGAGATGAATTAAGAGTTGTCAGACTTACGTCCGCCACCATGGCTATGCTGACCGCCCTTTTTACCTGCTTCAGAAGCGCGCTGCGGATCGTTTTTAAAATTACCGCCGCTTTGCTGTCCACCTTTTTTCCCTGCTTCAGAGGCTTTTTCACGATCCTGCGAGAAATTACCTGAACCACCACGTTGCTCTGCCATATTATGTTTCCTCATATACATCGTTTATGTCAGTAAGATACGTTTTAATTCGTATCCGTTGTCGTTCAGAATTAAATTTAGCCAGTAATTTTGAAGAGTCAAACCAGATTTTTCGTATAATTTACTGCCCTGGTGGTGAGTTGTATGAATATATCGGTTCGCTTGTTTTCAAAATATTCTTCTACAAGGTTATGTTATCAAACGACCTTCCGGGGTGAGGGCTTTGTGCGCTTTTCTGTGTCTCGCTGAAGCGTACGGAACCAGACGTGGCGGGGGTCTTTACTAAAGTTTACAAATTGAGTAAGCGATGCATAGCGCATAAAAAATTAAAATACGTGGGATTAGTCTTAATTGATTTCTTATATTATTCGCAGCGCTGAAGAGTGACTAAAAAATAATCTAGCGAAGCGGTTGAGTATATTATGCATGGATAACAATGATTCATCGGATATTCTACTTCGAAAAGGGTAAGCGAAGGGCCGGATTAAAAACCCTGATAAAGTATGATGGTGGATCTGCGGCCATCGGCAATACTGAGCCGGAGCGGTGACGCGGTGTCATCCTGCCAGCTGCAACGGTGAGCCATATGATTGATTTCATTTCGGGTATCCTGATCCACACTCCCTTCTGGGTTTATCTCATCCTGCTGTTTCTGATAAGCCGGGGCCTCAAGGCGCGCAAGCCCGCGACCGTGGCGCTGGAAAAGCTGGCCATCATCCCGGCCATTTTTCTGCTCTGGGACATCTACGATCTGTTGGTTTTCCGCACGCTGACGCTGGCGACCGGCTCCCTGTGGCTGGTGGGATTGCTCAGCGGTACTGCGGTGGGCTACATCCTGAGCAAACGCACGGTCGTCACGCGCGCCGCCGCCCCGCGCAGCATCTATCGTGAGGCGGACTATTCGGCCCTGCCTTTTATGATGCTGGCCTTTGCGGTGAAGTACGTGCTGGGCGTGATGAGCGCCATCGCACCCGACGTGCTGCAGCGTCCAGGGGTGAGTGCGTTCGCCATCATCACCGGCGGGCTGTTCGCCGGGGTCTTTGTCGGCAAGTTTGTGCGCTATGTACGGGTGTATCTGGCGGCGGAGATGCGGGAGGTGGGGTGAGGGGGATCCCCTCTCCCTGGAGGAAGAGGGCTGGGATGAACGTGCCGCGTATTGGGATACTCCGTTAGCCGACGTTAACGAGTTCAGCTTTCTTTGTTGGCCCAACGAGGTCCATATCTTTTTCCCGCTGGCCCACTTGTGCAAGTTTGTTGCCGTCAATAGTTGCCCAGAAGTCTGCGGCGCGTTTGGCAGCAGCAGTCGCTTTAACAGAATCGATTTTTTTGTTTTGCTTGATCATAACGTCTCCCGGTTGGTTTTTAACCATTTCATCAGAGTTTACAGCGGTCGCGTTTGCCTGACAAACAGTCGATTTTTATCTCAGTGGATACCCATCACTTTGCGTCGAATCGTTGTCTGAATATCAGCTACTGCAGAGGACATTTTGTTGGGGGCGTAAAACACTTGTGAGAATCCATACGATCGATAGCGTGGTTTCATGTCCTCCAGGGGGTCATGTATCACCACATCATCAAGTTCCATCATGCTGCAAAATGTTGTCGAATAGATCAGGGCAATAATAAAGACGTTACCTGTAAGCGCACTCTTTTTGTGAGCTATCAGATTTTCCAGCATGCAAATGGCGAACTCCTCCCTGCGAGCATCATATTTGCAAATTATTGCTGCATGCAGGACAGCAGAATCATATCCCTTCGTACTTTTTAGGCTTATATCTAAGATACCGTTATCGTTGGCATTTCCACGATAATGCTCTATTGCCCAGCGCCAGTTAAGCACCGCGTTATCGTTCTCATTCCAAAGGTAAGTTTTGTCTTCCTCGCTTAACGAACCTACGATGATGCTATCCCAACCGAAGCTCTGAATGATTTTTTGAGTAGTATGAAGGCAGTGTTCATGTATTTCCTGGAGCGATAAATTGCTCATGTCATCAGCCATCCTTAGCTGTCATCTTCCCCTCACGCTATTGTGAGGGGAAACATTCACATTAGTTAATCCACTCCACTCCCGCATCGGTTGCCAGCCAGCGCGGCGCCTTCAGGCGCTCGGCAAAATAGCTGGTTAACTCTGCCAGCAGATCGCTCATGGTGCAGGCGGTATCCGGTGCCAGCGTATTGCTGATTAACAGCCGGGCGATCGCTTCACAATAACCGCACAGCGCATCGGATTCCGGTGCGAACTCCGGCTGATGCAGGGGCAGGGAATCAACGGTGAGATATGCCTCAAGATCCCGGGGAATGGGCTCATGCAGCGTCGGTTTCAGCAGTGCCAGGCAGGCAGCGAGGCGGCCGCACAGGGCGATTTTCATTGTCGGATCCTCTTCGCACAGCATCGCTTCGCAGAAGCGTTCGCAGTTATCGGCCAGTTCGGTGAAATCGGTGTTGTGGTCGAAGGGGGCGGTAATGAGCGGGTTGATAGTAGCCATATTTATGTTCCATTAAGTGGTTTATTTACCGCCACCCGGAAATGCCAATTTCGCGGGTGGCAGAACTGAACGGAGTTGGCATTACCGGCCTTAATGGATACCGGCGCGTCTAACGACGCCCCCGTCCAGCCCACCATAGAAGTGTTGCCAGACGCGCGGTGCGTTACAGCCCCGCGTCACCATTAAGTTTAACCGGGATGCCAATCCCGACGCCAGATGTTGCTGACGTACCGACACCCTACGCCGCAAATAGCCACTATTAAAGCAGGGAAATAAGGCGGTTTTCATTCTTGCGAGGCGTCTTCAGAAACGAATGTGAATCTGGAGCGCTGTTACATAATTTGGGCGTAAAAAAGCCCACCAGAAGGGTGGGCGAGAGGCGTATTGTCGTAGCATTACGCCACAGACGATTGCGCTTTCCTCTTAGCCAGCATCTCTGCCGCAGTAATGATCTGCTGATGTTCCGCCTGCATGCGCTCGTCGTGCTGAATTTCCCAGATATCCACGTTCAGCTGCAAGTTCAGCCAAAATTCAATGGTGGTATCAAAAGCCCGGGCTAGCCGCACGGCCATGTCCGTGGTCAGTTTTCGGTTGTTATTGACCAGCGCGCTGACGCTGTTTCTGTGCACGTTAAGCATCTCTGCCAGATCGGCAATTTTTAAATGTAGCGGCTCAAGAAACTCGTTAAGCAGAATATCGCCGGGTGTGGTCGGTTTACGGGTGCTGTTTGTGAATGCCATTTTATGACCTGCCTTGTTTAGCGGGTGTCCCCATCTACATCACTCATCGGTGAGCATTGTAGGTATGAGGATCAAGATAAATCCCTTTCGCCTTACCGCCTGACCAGATGAAAATCAGTCGGTATTGCCTGTTCACGCGTATCGAATAACAACCCAGAAGCGGCGAGCTCAACGCTTCAAGCTTGTTGCCGGGTGGGCTACGCAGATCCCGATATGAGGTCGCTGCGTTGATGATGTCGAGTTTTCGCATCAGAGCTGACGCTATCTCTGCCGGGATTTTTCCATGCGGACGTCCATATAGAAAAAACTCCTCAAGCCAGGTATCGCGAAAGTCAGAGATGCTCCTTAACGTAAGTGGTGTGGTCATTCTCCATCCTGGTGAACGTAGGTCAGTCTAATGCACTCATGCACTGTGCGCAAGTGCGTTTGTTTACATGGTCCGTAATGGCAAATTAACCTGGAGTTTTAGCGTGTGGAAGCGTAGCGCTGGGGAGAATGTAAGGTCTGCGAGGCGTCTTCAGAAAAGAGGATGTGCGTAGGCCGGGTAAGGCGTAGCCGCCACCCGGCGATGTTCCACCGATGCAACCTTACAGCGTAAACGCCCCTTCCATGGTAATGACACAGCTGCCGCCCACCCGGACAACGGACTTTCCTGACGAGGCGTCATACCCCGAATAAAGCGTACTGGCCCGCCCCATATCAACGCCCTGGCTAACCTGCAGTGAGAGCGTGGTTTTATCCCGATGCAGCGCCAGCAGTGCGGTCACCGCGGCGGTGGCGCTGCCGGTGGCCGGATCTTCCGTCATGCGCGGCGTCAACATCCGCGCCTGCAGGTCGCCTGGCTCACCGGCATCTTTATCGAGGGTATAGGCATAAACAGAGACCGCACCATCAAGCGGCAGCACCGCGCGAAAGCCCTGCAAGTTCGGCACGCAGCGGCGCAGCGCATCCCGGGAGACGAGTTCCACCACCAGGAACGGCAGGCCAACCGAGGCGACAAGGGGGTTATGCACCGCGGTGCGAATATCTTCTGCAGTCAGCGACAGGCAGGCGGCAACCTTTTCCGGGCTCACTTCAGAGCGGCAGGATAAGGCTTCCGGCGTCACAAGCTCCGCGCCAGTCACCGTGCCGTTGTCTTTTAACAGCCTGACGGGAACCAGACCTGCAATTTCCTCGAACAGCAGCGTCTCAGGCAGAGGCGTGTCATTCATCGCCGCATAGGTTGCCAGCACGTAAGCGGTGCCGACGTTGGGATGGCCCGCGAACGGGATCTCACGTGAAGGGGTAAAAATTCGCACCCGCGCGGTATGGGCAGCATCCTCCGGCGGAAGCACAAAGGTCGTTTCACTGTAGCCAAACTCAACGGCAATCCGCTGCATCTGCCCGGTGCTCAGATCCTCTGCGTCTAAAACCACGGCGACGGGATTGCCCAGAAAGGGGGTGTCAGTAAAAACATCAGCCACAACATAACGTCTTTTCATTACATCACCTCACTCAGTCAAACCAGGTCGGGCGATCTGACGTGGCGATCGCCATGCTGACCTCCAGCTCTTCGGCGACAATCCGCGTCAGCGACAGCGGCGGGAGTGCATTGATATCAAAGAAACCGAGGCTGGTGGTTTCGTGGTTGATGGCCAGGCTGCCACCGGTCTCCTCACAGAGAAAGATCAGCTTATAGACGTGCCACGGCAGGGGCGGATGGCCATGAAGATTGCGATCCCAGACACCCAGCAGTTTGGTGGCTTTGACCTGCAGCCCCGTCTCTTCGGCAACTTCGCGGCAGACGGCGGTGGAGGGCGTATCGCCCACGTCAGCCCAGCCGCCGGGTAAGCTCCATAATCCGTCTTCCGCTTCCCGGACCATCAGCAGCTTGCCGTCACGCAGGATAAAAGCACGCACATCCGTTTTCGGCGTGGCGTAACCAGATTCGGTTACATGATGAAGCGTCTCAGGGTCAATATCGAAGCGCGAAGCCATTAGTTGCGTGGCGATGTGACGAAGAGATTCATAACGTTCTGTATCAAACACATCTTTTGAAAAGGTTAACCCGGTCTGGGCAATCGCGTTCAGTTTTTGATACAGGCCATTGATATCGTTATCTTTAACCGCTTCCGGCATTTTTCACCTCTGTTATGCAGACAGGAAATATCACCCTATCAGTTAATCAAGCTATAGAACATCACGGAAGCGGTTCGCGATCGGTCAGGCTGCCAGCCAGCGTTTAGCCTCTGCTTTCATGGTGGCTTCAAGATCGCTGCCGCGGGTGGCAAAGATGCGTCCCAGCGGGAAGCCGCTCTGCTCCAGCAGATATGCCAGCGCAGCATATTCCCGCGGGTACTTCGCCACGATGCTCTGGTCAATCGCCACCGGTCCCATCGGGAAGGTGAATGTCCCCATGTCGTAAATGCTCTGACGATGAAACAGTCGCCATACACCGTCTCGTTTTTCGGCCAGGTCGTAAAAGCGATTGTGGCATTCGCAGCCGATATTCAGCTTCACATTCTCCGCAATGATGATGGCGTTGGTCTCGAGGATCGCTTTATTCCCGGTGGCATTGAAGGTCACGGCGGGCGTGGCGATAAGGTGTTTGGTGCGTAAATCCGATGCCCCCATGCGCATGGAGCCCTCGACAAAATCGCTCCCCAGCCCTTCGAACCAGGTGATCTCAATGGTGCCATCCGGATGGAACAGATCGCGCAACTGCGCCCATTCGCCCAGATCCCGGTGCATCCAGCCATTCATCAGATCGTTGAGTTGCTGACGGTCATTGTGTTGATCATGCATCGCTTTTGCTCCTGTTAGTTGACCAGATGCAGTGTGGTCCCAAAAAACGATAAAATGAAATAGAGAGATATGACCAATCAATCAGTTTTAATTATCGATGGGGTAGGGCATGGAGTTACGTCACCTGCGGTATTTTTTGGCCGTCGCCGAAGAGGGCCACTTTGGCCGGGCTGCGGCACGGCTTAACATCGTTCAGCCCGCCCTGAGCATGCAAATCAAGGCGCTGGAAGAGGAGCTGGGCGGGGCGCTATTTATCCGCACCAGCCGTCGGGTGGAGCTGACGGAAGCCGGATTATTACTCCAGGATGAAGCCCGGCGGACGCTGGAGCAGGCGGAGCACACCCGCTTAAGCGTGGAACGCGCCCTGCGCGGAGAGACGGGCCGGGTCCGGGTGGGCTTTGCCGGAAACGCCATTTTTAGCGGCAAGCTGATCGCCGACCTGCGCCTGTTCCGTCAACGTTTTCCCGATGCTGAGCTGCTGATCCACGAAGCCGGCCCGCAGGAGCAGGTCGAGGCCATTCTTGCCGGGCATCTGGACATCGGTTACACCCCCGCGCACAGCAATATTGCGGCACCGGACATTGCGGTCAGACGCATTGGTGACTGGGAGATATGTGTTGCGCTGCCTGAGGATCATCCGCTCGCGCAGCATTCGGCCTTAACGGTTGACATGCTCGCCGGACAACCCCTGGTACTCTATGAGGCGCACGACGTGCATGAGCATCTGTTTATCATGCTCACGCAGAAGCTGGGAGAGAAGTGTCATATCGCCTACCGCTCGGGCAGCACTCTGAGCACCCTGGCGATGGCGGCAACCGGACTGGCGCTGGCCCTGGTTCCGGCCCCCCTGCAGCAGGTCGCGATTCCGGGCCTGGTGTATCGCCCGCTGAATGAACCTGATTTAACCGCCAATCTGGTGTTAATCAGCCAACGCCAGCCGACCAGTGAAACGGTAAAGGCTTACCTTAAGCTGGCGACCGGGTAGTTTTCAGAACGGGCTGGCATGGCGGGCGGCGATCGGCTCCCCGCTGATGGGATGGGCAAAATGGAGCTCGCTGGCGTGCAGCATCAGCCGTGGCGTCCGCTCGGTGCCGGGCGGCAGGAGCCCGCCATACAGATCGCAGCCCAGAATCGGGTGGCCCAGCTGCTGGCAGTGGATACGCAGCTGGTGGGTGCGCCCGGTCTCCGGGATGAGTTCAACCCGCGTCACCGGTACGTTCCCGTCATGATAAAAGCGCTCCACCACCCGATAGCGGGAGCGGGCCGGTTTGCCGTTGATGGCGCAAATCGACATCAGCGGAAACAGCGCCGGATCTTTGGCAATCGGCGCGTCGATCACCCCTTCGTCATCGGCAAGATGACCGCACAGCAGGGCGGTGTAGATTTTGGTCACGCTGCGCTGGCTGAACTGCTGGCAGAGGGCAGCATTGATCGCCTTGTTGCGGGCAATCACCATCAGCCCGGAGGTGCCGAAATCAAGGCGATGCACCAGCGTGCAGCCGGGGAAAGCCTGCACTAGTCGGTAGTGCACAGAATCGAAATTTTGCGGATTCTTCCCCGACAGGCTGAGCAGCCCGCTGGGTTTATTGATCAGCACCAGATGATCGTCCTGCCACAGCGTCTCTATCGGAGTGTGGCACGGCGGGGCAATAAAGGTATCGATAATGGCAGACATCAGGCTGACCGGAGGATAAAAGAGGCGGGGATGATAACCAATTTGCCGCGGGCTGGCGAATCGGCTGTATTTGCCGGGTGGCGCTGCGCTTACCCGGCCTACAGGAGCGTAGGCCCGTGCAAGCGCAGCGCCGCCGGGCATTATGTTGCTTGCGCAGGAGCCTCTTTAGTTTCCGGCGTTCTGCTGCTGGAGTAGATAAAGAACAACGCGATCCCCAGGCAGACGACGGCCCCCAGACGGCTCATCGAAAACGGAATGGCCGCATTGCCCAGCCAGCCGAAATTGTCGATCAGCATGCTCATGGTGAGCTGACCAAAAATCACCGCCACCGTGGCGACCGCGGTACCGATACGTTGCACGGCCAGCACCATAATCACGATGTAGGGCACGCCAAACATCGCCCCCAGCAGCTGCCATTTAGGCACATCCATCAGGGTGACGGCATGCTTAGGCTCAAAGAAGAAGATCAGCAGGGCGGTGACCAGCGCGCCGACGGAAAAGGTCAGGAACGCGCTTTTGAAGACGCCGACTTTGCTGCCCAATTGTCCGTTGATGGCGGCCTGGATGCTCAGCGTCGCACCGCCGATGACCGCCAGAATAATCATGATAAATGTCATTGTGTTACCCCTGTGCAACCAGAACCAGCGCGGCGATGATGAACCCCAGCGCGATGATGCGTTTACTGTCAATTTTGCGGTGCGGCGTACCCAGCAGGCCGTAATGGTCGATGATCAGGCTCTTAAACACCTGGCCCGCAAGAATACCAATCATGGTCATGGCGATGCCGATCGCCGGTGTGGCGATGGTCAGAATAATGACGTAGATCGGGCCGAGTACCCCGCCCAGCAGTTGCCATGAGGGTTGGGAAAAAAACGACGGGCTGTTACGCGGGCTGAAAAACAGCATCAGCAAAAACGTCAGGGCGGCACCCACGCCGAACACGCTGAACGTGGCCCACAGATCGCCCACCTCGCCGCCGAGCGGCCCCAGCAGCCCAGCCTCGACGGACAGCCCCATGCCGCCCGCGATCACGAATAAAATCAATATCAGTTGCATACTACGCCGTCTCTCCATCGTTAAGGCCGGGAAGCGTACGCCTGAACATCCGTGAGAAAAATGCCATAATGCAATAAACACCTGTGCAGGAAATGCATTAATGTACGACGCCGCAAACATCAATATTCGCTGGCTGCTGATCTTTATTGCGGTCTATGAAACCCAGAACTTTTCGGTGGTGGCGCGGCGGGAAGGGGTGTCGGCCTCGCAGGTCTCCCGCGTGATTCATCAACTGGAAGACGCCCTCGGCCAGCAGCTGTTCTACCGCAACACCCGGGCGATCATCCCTACCGAGAGCGGTCATCTGTTTATCCGCTTTGCCCGGGCGATGGTCAGTAATCTTGACGATGCGCGCCGGGAGCTGGACGAGCGCAAGCGGGAGCCTTCCGGCGTGGTGCGCATCAATGCCCCGGTCTTTTTCGGCCAGCGACATATCGCACCCGGCCTCCCTGGCCTGACGGAACGTTATCCCCGGCTTAGCATCGAGCTGACGCTGACCGATGATTACATCGATCCCCATCGGGATGCCGCCGACGTGATCTTTCGTATCGGCGCGCTGACCGACTCCACTTTTCACGCCCGGGTACTGGGCCAGCAGTTTTATCACCTTGCTGCTTCGCCAGCGTACCTGCGTAAATACGGCACACCGGAAACGCCGGACGATATTATGGACCACAAATGCCTGGTTTATCGCGGCTCGTCCGGCCCCAACCGCTGGCTGCTGCGTCGGCCCGGTGAGGCGTGGACCCACTATCCCGTCACGCCGCTGATGTCATCCAACAACGCCGAAACCCTGCTTATCGCGGCATTGGGTGGAATGGGGATGGTGCTGTTCCCCGACTGGCTGATTGGCGACCGGGTCCACAATGGAGAGCTGGTGAAACTCCTGTCGGACCACGAGGCCTCCATCAATACCGAGCCGCTCACTATTGCGGCGATCTACCCCCATACGCGCCATCCGCCGCTGAATGTGCGGGCGGTGATTGATTACTACGTGGAGGCGTTTGGTTCGCCGCTTTACTGGCAATCATAGGTTAATGCTCAAAGGAGAAGATAAATGCGTCAACTGTCAGTCCTGTTCTGTCTGTTATTACTCACCGGCTGCGTCGTCAGCTCGCCGCAAAAAGCGCAATTTAATGCGGAGTATCCGAACCGCCAGGATATTCGCAGTCACACGCTGTACCGCTTTATGACGAAACCGCTCAAGCCGGGCGGGGGAGATTACTATGGTGCAAACGATCTGGCCGAGACGCTGTATGTCAGAGCCGACAACGCGGCGATGGTGGAGTTACGCTTCAACTATCCGGGCAGATCGCTGCAGGTGAAATCGCTGGATGCGCAGAACAGAACGCTGCGGGAGGAGACTTACGCGCTGCTGGATGCGTCGGCGGCAAAACCGTCCGATGTCGAAAGCCGGTACTTCTTCCTGACCAAAGAGGGCGTACTGTTAACGAAGTATAAAAATTGCACCCCGGATATGAGCGTCGGTTGTCGCTGGCAGGACCGCACGCTGTTTATTACCCGCAATGGCGATATGGCGGTGCAGTTAGCCAAAGGCGGCGCGGGCATGGCATTTCTGGTGATCCCGTTTTATGGCTCGCAGAAATATCTGGAGATTTTCCCGAAGGCGCCGGGCGCGTAGTTGCCTGTCCCCCCTCTCCCTTGAGGGTGAGGGGGGACAGGCCGCACTGCATCGCCGGTTGGCGGCTACGCCTTACCCGGCCTGGAACACCGCTCTGATGCGGGCAAATACAAATTAATGAATTGTTATTATGGTTTTTAATTAGCGAACTATAAGACTGTAACTACGTTGATTATCTTTCAGGGTTACGCACATGTTTCTGTCATGGTGGATAATTGTTCCAGTCGTTATAGGGGTCGCCATACTCTTCGTCATGGTTTCCCGTCTCTCTAATGAAGTCGATAAGCTTGAAACGGCGTTAGAAGAGAGCCGGGGACAGCTGAAGTCTCTCGGTTATCACGCTGATGCGTTCAAACAGGCGACGCGACGCGTACCTGAAAATTTGCAGCGGGTGAAAAGTTAAACATCACCTGGCCAGGAATCGCCTTAAATAAATCCTCTTCTATACTCATTTACGTTTAGTGAATTATGCCGCTGTTCTTCACGCTGCGTTGATTTTTTAGCTACCGCCCGCGCCAATAACAGCTGCACCTACCCACAAAAACGCCGTTTGAGTTATTTGTTCATTTTATAAGGGGACTTCCTGGTATGTTGCACTCTCAACCCTCCCGCGTCGGCAGCCTGTTGCTGTTGCTGGCTGCGGTCATTGGCTTCGCGGTGGCGTTATACGCGTGGCTGACACCGCTTACTGGCGTCACCGGTACTATCGGTGCGCTGGGCGTGGCCATCGCCTGTCTGTTTCTGGCAATACTGAGCTTTATTTTGCGTGCCGCATCCCGTCGCGGCGGGCGCATTTTCCTGATTATTGTCACCCTCGTGTTCTTGTTTGGGATTGGTTTTGCAGCCGCGTTGCTGCACCAGTACATCATTACGGCAGCTATGGTGGTCGGCCTGGTCGGTCTGATTATGCTGAGCAGCAATTCCGTTCGTCACAATCCCCGCGTCAGAGCCTGAGGAGCCACCCGTGCATAACGATAAACACTATTCCGTCCTTAAGGTCAGCATGACAGCGCTGGCGCTGCTGGTTACTCCATTCTCGCTGCAGGCGCAGGATAAAGCCGCTGAAGCCTCTCAGGGAACCCAGGAAGAACTCAATGTGGATGCGGCCGATCAGCAGGCGCCGGGCACCACAAAAACCACTGACGAGGCGTCAACCGGTCAGGAAGGCGGACAAAAAGTCGCGTCGGTCAATCAACCTGCGACGCCGCTGGTGCCCTCTGCCGCCACCTGGGACAGCTTCCATGGGCAGCTTAACGCCCAGAAATACAGTCCGTTGACCCAGATTACGGCGGAGAACGTCGGTAAATTAACCAAAGTCTGGGAGTTCCATACCGGCGACGTCTCGGATGGCAAAGGCGACACCCCGGCTACCGTCTGGTCCGCGACGCCCATCTTCGCCAATGAGACCATCTACATAGGCACCCCTTTCGATCGCCTGATTGCGCTGGACCCGGGCACGGGTAAAGAGAAGTGGCACTATGACACCAAATCTTCACGCAAGGCGCTGACCCAGCCGGTGCTGAAAAACCGCGGCGTCTCTTACTGGCAGGCAAAAAATCCGGTCGCCGGAGAGGCGTGTCAGAAGATGGTGTATATGGGTACCGTTGACGGCATGCTCTTTGCGCTGGATGCCGATACCGGCAAGCCGTGCAGTGGCTTTGCGGACAAGGGGGTGCTGAACATTAATCAGTGGAACACGGTTAATGCCAAGTACCCGCTCTCCATCCTGCAGCCGCCAACCGTCGTGGGCGACCATCTGATTGTCGGTTGGGCCGGTAAAGACTGGGCCTATGCCGAAGCGCCTCCGGGCAGCGTATTTTCCATCAATGCCCGCACCGGCGAGCGCGAATGGACCTTTGATGCGATCCCGGCTGAAATCCGCCAGCGTACCGGGACGGCCAACGTCTGGACGCACATGTCCGCCGATGAGGCCAACGGCCTGGTCTATCTCCCGGTGTCATCCCCGTCCCCTAACTACTGGGGCGGCAACCGCGTCGACCCTATTCCACTCGGTACCTCTACCACCGCGCTGGATATCAATACCGGTAAAGTGGTCTGGTCTCGTCAGTGGGTGCACCACGACGTGTGGGATTACGATATCAACTCTGCGCCAACGCTGATGGATATCACCGTAAACGGCAAGCAGATCCCGGCGCTGATTCAGGCCACCAAGCAGGGCTTTTTGTTTGTGGTTAACCGTCTGACGGGCGAAGATGTCTGGCCTATCGAAGAGCGTCCGGTACCGCAGGGCGATGGTTCGGTGCAGGGCGAAGTTCTCTCGCCAACGCAACCTTTCCCGACGAAACCTGCGCCGCTGCTCGATCAGTCGAAAAAACCAGAGATCTGGAAGCTGGCGGATGTCGTCGGTGCCGGGCAATGTACTCGCCTGTGGGACAATCTCACCTATGAGGGCATGTACACCCCGCCTGTGACCAAAGGCGAAGGCACTCTGACCTATCCGGACAGCGCCGGTGGCGTGCAGTGGGGCGGGGTGGCGTTCGATCCGCACAAGCAGATTGCCATCGTTAACACCTCCCATATCGTGCAGTACGTGAAGCTCTATAGCCGTGAAGATTACGATAAAGCGGATAAAAGCGCCGGGAATGAGAGCGGCTTTGCGCCTCAGGAAGGGGCACCTTATGGCCTGCGCCTGATGGTGGCGAATAACTGGTTGGGTATGCCGTGCTGGAAGCCGCCGTTTGGTGAGATCGTGGCGCTGGATATGCATACCGGTGATGTGAAGTGGCGTCGTCCGGTTGGCGCATCCCAGCAGTATGGCTTCTTTATGCCGGAAAGCTGGGGTTCCCCGACCATTGGCGGCCCGGCGGTGACAGCAGGGGGCGTTGTCTTTATCGGTGCCTCGATGGATGCCAAAGTGCGCGCTTACTCGGTGGAGAGCGGTGAAGAGCTGTGGGCCGATCAGGTTGAAGCCCCTGCGGTAGCGAACCCGTCGGTCTATGAGTACAAAGGCCGTCAGTATGTGGCGTTCGTTGCAGGCGGGAATACTATCCTGAAGGATCAGGTGGGCGATCAGGTGGTGGTGTACGCACTGCCTGAATAGTACCGTTCACATACCCCAGGGGGGAGGAGGTGCACTGAACCCCCCACCTGAGTCGCATGTTCCCCCTCACCCTAACCCTCTCCCTTGTACGGTCCGGGGACATCATGAACACTTGTTCGGGGACATGGTAGACACTTACAACTAAGGCATAAGAACCCGTCTGTGGAGTCGCTTATGCCGTGGGATGCGAGAGATACCATGTCACTACGTAC